>JAEWCM010000191.1 GCA_023390635.1 Bacillota bacterium | reverse complement strand
GCTTATTCACCTGGAGTAGCTCAACCTTGTCTGGAAATTGCCCGTGACGAAAGTCTGGCTTATACTTATACCAATAAAGGAAACTTTGTGGCAGTTGTTTCTGATGGAACAGCTGTACTCGGGCTGGGAGATATCGGTCCCCAGGCCGCCCTCCCTGTGATGGAAGGAAAGGCTATCTTATTTAAATCATTTGCCGGAGTGGATGCTTTTCCGATCTGCCTTGATACTACGGATGTGGATGAAATTGTGAAAACCGTGAAGCTTTTAGCTCCAACGTTCGGGGGAATCAATTTAGAAGATATTTCTGCTCCCAACTGTTTTGCCATTGAGTCTAAATTGAAAGAAGAATTGCAGATCCCTGTTTTTCATGATGATCAGCACGGAACGGCGATCGTTTGCATGGCCGGCTTGATTAATGCCCTGAAGATCGTCCATAAAAACTTAGGTGAAATTAAGGTTGTGACCAATGGAGCGGGAGCAGCGGGAATTGCCATCATTAAGCTTCTTATGAGTTTGGGTGTGAAAGATGTGATCATGTGTGATTCCAAAGGCATTATTTATGAAGGCCGCCAGGAAGGCATGAATGCCACCAAGACTGAAATCGCCCAGATCACCAATCGAGATAAGCTTAAAGGTACTTTGGCCGACGCTCTGACCGGAGCTGACGTTTTCATTGGTGTTTCCGTAGCAAACACGGTCACTCCTGATATGGTCCGTTCGATGGCTAAGGATGCAATTATTTTTGCTTTGGCCAATCCTGTGCCGGAAATTATGCCTGATCTGGCACATGAGGCAGGTGCGGCAATTGTAGGAACCGGCCGCTCCGATCTGCCTAACCAGGTCAACAATGTTTTGGCATTTCCAGGAATTTTCCGTGGCGCTTTAGATGTACAGGCTAAGACCATTAATGAAGAGATGAAGGTAGCAGCTGCGTATGCTATCGCCAACTTAATTCCCGAAAGCGAATTAAACAAGGAGAATGTGATACCAGCTCCTTTTGATCCAGCTGTGGCGCCGGCCGTTGCTGAAGCAGTAGCTCAGGCAGCCATTGACAGCGGGGTCGCTCGCCTTAAACTTGATCCTAAGATGATCTCGGCTCGTTTGAAACGCTTTCAAAAAGAGGGAGTTTTAGCCGACTGATTCTCCTTTTTGCAGACAGCTTTTTAGGTTCAATAAACTGAAAGAGACCGTGATGTACGGCTTTTGCCTTTCTGTCACGGTCTTCATCAGTTTATTTTTTAATTCAATGATTTTTAATGTCAGATCTGGGCAAAATAATCATACATTTCACTCCATTTTCTTCGGTGAAGAAATCTTTGGGGAAAAAGAGGTGTAAGATGGCGGAAGAAGACACTTTATCAAGAGAATATATCACGGGAAGAATTATCCTATTTTGTGTTGGGGTGCTTCTTATAACCATTATTGGTATTCGTATATTAAATGTGAGTGTCAGTAATATCGAATATATAGACAGGGGCCTGTTTACAATCATCACCTCGAAAGGAACCTTTAATGTCACTCCCGATGATGTGGTAAGAATTGAAAGAAGCTATTCTCAAGCTGCTTTTACAGGAAAACAGGTGGAATTGAACACGATCTATACTAAGGAAGGTTTTATTTATTTCTCTTCGTTAGATCCATTCTACCTGGTAGGAGAACAATTGATTCGTTCTGTCCATCAGGAAAACCTCACCACATGGGAACATCCTCTCCTCGATTATTCTGCGATAAGCCACTATACTTATGCATTGGGAATGCCCATTCCTTTAATTCCTCTGTTCTTTGTCCTTCGCTCCTTACAATATTTTTCCCTGATCATAGCTGGAATTGCTTTGCTAATTCTCGTTTTTCCCATCCGCACGACTATATTTGCCAAAAATCAATAATATTGCTACCCGTATTAAAGTTTGATATACTATTTAGCGATAAGATTATAAAAAATTAAGCCGCACCATAGTATAATAGCGGCTTGTTTTTTTGGCAATCATCTTTTCGAATTCGACAAAAGCCTTATACCCCTGGAGTTGTCTTTGATAAAAAAGTTGCAAACAAAATAGCAATGAGAGGTAAGCAGTGTGAAATTGAAAAAGTCTTCCAAAAAAAACTTTAAAATAATTAAGATGTTAGGCGTTTGGACTTTAGTTTCTCTGGTATTGCAATTAGGCTTATACAGCGCACTTAATTACAAGGTCAATAAAGTCCTGAATCCGGATATTCAAGCTGAAACACCGGTGGTTCAAACACTCAAAGCCACAGTTCCCGGAGCGAATTTAGAAAATGTCCAACTTTCTTATGAAAAAGATTATCTGGCCTATATGGAAAATGGAATACTTAAAGTATTTAATCTGAAATCAAATAAAGTGGTATTTGAAAAAGAGCAACCGACAGATGACATGGATGGCTTAGGCGTGCTTGGCTATCAATGGCTGCCTGACCGAAATACTTTGATCTATTTTTACGGGAAAAAGAATCCCACTCCCGTCACGACCAAGACCACTACTGTGACAGTTCCGGTAGAGTCCAATTCTTCTAATTCCTCTAATTCTTCTAACTCCAACTCTGGAACGAGTTCGGGAACTTTTGGGAGTGAAGATCCAAACAGTCCTGCAAAAGAAAAGAAACAAGAGACAAGAGAAGAAACCCGGACTCAAACGATATACCATAATAAACGCCTTGTCGATCTTTATACTCTGGAATTTCCAGAGAGCGATGATGAGACACCGGCAGATGATCGCTACAATATTACCCTGGAAGAGAATATGTTTCCTGACGGTGCTAACGTCAAGGGATTAGTTATTTCGACTTTTACCAACTTGATCTATCTGAGTTTAGAGTCTGAGAATAGTATGAAATTGGTAGAAATCGACGTAATGAAAGATGCGAGCACCTTGAACAAGAGCGGAGAAACGATTGGCAACATGGTTGCTTCCGACCGTCATGGCACATTGTATATTGAAAGCAAAATTGGCAGCAAACAGCAAATTCTGGCTTTGTGGGATAATGAAAGACAGGTTGTAGTGAAGGATGGAGCAAACAGTGTTCTTTTGGGTGACCGGGAAGGGAAGCTATATATCGGAGAAATTGAAAACGGCCATTTAGTGCAGATTAAACAAGCTGAAGAAAATAAAGACCATAACCCGTTGGAGTTCTCTACATTTTGGGAAGGAAGCATCCCCTATACAGATGACACTAAAGTTTTAATCGGAAAACGGGGGCAGATCGTAATTTATGATACTCATACAGCTTATGTAGTGGAGAACAAACAGGAAAAAACCATTTCTTTAAGCGGGGATGAATCCTATATTTCTCCTGATGGGCTGCAATTAGCAGAATTTACGCACAAGGGAGATTCGATTGATGTAGAGCTGAAACCCTTGGATACTAAAAAGTAATAACATAGATTCTGGAGATAGGGGGATCTTTGTTGAAACCTAAACGGAAAATTCGCTACTCTTTGATTATTGCATTTATAATATACAACTTGATATTTGCGTTAATTTGTTCTCCATTTATTGTTTTTTACGGTCCTTTTGATGCCTTAAAAAGCTTAGCTGTGGGATCTATCCTCACTTCACGGCATCCTCAGGTTGTTAAGGCATTTTTATCTGAAGAAAATATAAAAAAGATCGTTGAAAACTCAAATGGAAATAATTCTATATCCAATCTGGAAATTCAGAAATCAACAGTAGCTAACGGGATAACGATTGAAGATATAGAAGGAAACGGCTTTAAGGGCAAGGTAATGTTGATTAAAGACCCTCAGTGGGTAAAAGTTGCAATCACAAAACAAATTGGAATTACCGGACAAAGAGTAAGTGACTTTGTCAAAGATACGGGTGCAGTTGCAGGGATCAATGCCGGAGGATTTTACGATCCTGATGGTGCCGGTAACGGTGGATATCCTGATGGAATTACTGTGCATCAAGGGAAAATTGTCCATAATAATATTGGTGACAATAAAAGTACAGATATGATTGCTTTTGATCAGGATGGCAAAATGATTCTCGGACAAATGACAGCATCAGATATTGAGAAGAATAAGATCCAGGAGGCAGTTTCGTTTTGGCCGGCCTTAATTAAAGATGGGAAAAAAGGGACTTTCAATGATGGAGAATGGGGAATTGCCCCGAGAACTGCAATAGGACAAAAGGCTGACGGTACAGTGATTTTTGTAGTCATAGACAGCAGACAACCGTTATGGAGCTTAGGGGCAAAAATGAGTGACTTATATAATATTTTTCTGAAATATAATGCTGTGAATGCTGCAAATTTGGATGGTGGTTCTTCAACGGAAATGTTTTATAATGGAAAGGTGATTAATAAGCTATGGAATGCGTTTGGCGAGCGCTATTTACCAACCGCATTTGTAGTTGTACCAAAGTAGAAATAGTTTAAGCATCAAATAACAGAAAAAGTGAGAAGACTGGCGGTTTCCAAGGACTAGGAAGCCGCCAGTCTTTCTTTTAGTTCGTGCTTATTTATTCGGAGTCAACTCTTTCAACTGATTTTCCAGCTCGTCCAAGGTGGCTTTCAACTGATCAATTTTCTCCTGCATGCTCTCTATGGTCTCCCGGTCAGCGCCTCCGTCTTGCTCGGAATTTTCCGAAGGATTATTGGCTTGACTTGTATCTTCTGAAGAGGTAAGCTGGGGAGCGCTGCTGCCAAACAGGGCACTCAGTCCTTCATTCAGGGTTGAGGCCATGACCAGCTTATCCTGATAGCCCAGCACAATTCTTTTCATCTCCGGAATGCTGCCGCTTTTGTCCGATTGCAGGTAAATCGGTTCTACATAAAGGAAAGAACCTTGGATTGGCAGAACGAAAAGATCTCCCCGGATCACACTTGAGCCTTTTTGGTTCCAAAGAGCCAATTGCCTGGAGATCTCCGGATCCTGATCAATTTTTGATTCTACTTGCAATGGACCGTCGATCTCCGTATTCTTAGGTAATTTATAAAGTACCAATTCACCGTAGTGTTCGCCATCCATACGGGCGGCCATCCAAGCCACCATATTATTGCGGGTGTTCGTCGTGCTTGAAGCAGGAGTGAAGGGAATCATCAGCACAAATTCGGCCTTACTTTCACCGGGAAGTTTCATAATTGTATAATAAGGTTCAACATATTGGGCCTTACTTTCAAGCAATTCCTTACCAATATCCCATGCATCCTCTTTGTTATAAAATACCGCCGGATTGCTGACATGGAAATTCTTTAATATATTGCTTTGCATATTAAAGAGAGTTTCAGGATAACGCAAATGACTTTTCAGGTTGGCCGAAATTTGCTTGCCGTCCTTAAACATGCCGGGAAAGATTTTTTCATAGGTCTGAAGCACCGGGTCCGTTTGATCCATTGCATAGAAATCCACATTGCCGTTGTATGCGTCTACCACCACTTTGACTGAATTGCGGATATAATTCAGTCCTTCATTGGGATAAGCGTTAGAATAAGGCAGGGCATTCGAGGTAGTGTAAGCATCAATAATCCATTTTAAGCGGCCGTTGTCAATCACCAGATAAGGATCATCATCATAGCTGAGAAAGGGTGCCAGCTTATTGACACGGTCTATAATATTGCGGTGAAGTAGAAGTTTGCTTTGATCGGTAATTTCTCGGGAGAGGTAAAAACGGGCTGTCATCTGATGGACGGAAACCATGAATTTATTTAATGGTGTTAGTTGAATTCCTGTGGTTCCTTTATAGCTGTTTTCAGCATTTTCCGTGCCTTGAGGATAATCAAATTCTTTTATGATGGTATTGGCGACGACCCAGTCATTGGTCAGCTCACCGAAATAAATACGAGGCTCGATGAGTTCCAACTCTGAAAAAGTGGTGGAAGGAGGAATATCCTTGAGAGCAAACTTGGGCAGCCCTTCACTGGTCACAGCACTGGCAAAGGAAGCGGCCGCACCGTATCCGTGAGTGTATTTGAAGCGCAGATTGACGAAGGTTTTGGCCTTAGACTCCAGTTCCTCTGCAGATAGTTCCCGTGGAGAAAGCATTACCTGACGGTACTGCCCTTCAATGGTGTAACGGTCAATGTCAATATCGTGGAATTGATAGTAAAGGCGGATTCCTTGTTTCTGCGTATAAGTATTAAGCATAGGCTTCACATCATTTAAGCGAATATTATTGAGAGTATCCAATTCGGATTGCAATGCACTGCCCGTTAAGGGGGCGGTTCCAGGATAATCTTCTTCCTTAATATTATTTAAGCCATAGCCGTAGCGGGTGAAAGCAATTTCCTGCTGGATATAGGCGGCTTCTTTATTGAATTCATTGGGCTCAACGACCAAGGATTGGAGCAACGCCGGATAGGCTCCGTAAAATACCATAGCGAATACGATATTGCCGACAAAAGGAATGCTCAGAAGTCTGACATCGTCACGCCAGAAAGCTATTCCGGCCAAAACAATACTTAAAGCACTCAACACAATTAAAATGATGAGCACCGGTAAATTAGCATGAAGATCAGTATAGCCTGCCCCCACCACATGTCCGTGTTGGGAATAGAGCAACTGATATCTTTCGATAAAGTAGCCAAAGGTGCGAAAAGCAAAAAGAATACCGATTAAGGCAGCAAGATGGCGACGGGCTTCTTTAGCGACTTGAATAGCGCCCTTGCGCCAGATTTTCCAAGAATGAAAATGCAGTACCCCTGTAATAATATAAAAAACAATGGTCAAGAAGGTAAGTAAAGAGAGAGGGGTAAAAAAAGCATTAAATACGGTTTCCAGAAAAGGTAAGCGGAAAAAATAAAAAGACAGGTCATTTGAATACACTGGATCTGTGATTCCGAATGTCGTGGGTTTAAAAAACATCAAAGCCTCCAGCCACCCCGAAAAGCCGGAAATAAAGCTGGCTGAATAGCTGACTAAGGCAGAAATAACCAGAATCGAAATGGTTACTTGCTTACGGCTTAGGCTAAGCACGGATCCTTCGAATTCTTCAACTACGCGCAAGCGCTTGCGCAGTCTCTCATTCATGAAGGTAAGGATGGCATGGCGAATCGACAAGAGGGCTGCAGCGATAAACATAAATAAAATGGTTCCGTTGATCGCCTGAAAAAAGAATTTACTCGTTAAAGGAATCCAAAAAAGCTGCTCATACCCTAAATCTTTAAACCAAATCCAGTCTTCATATAAAGCGCTGAAAAGATAAAGCAGAATAAAAATAAGTCCTATACCAATAATGAATCTAATCCAACGGCGCAAACCGATCTACTCCTTTAAAGTGAAATTGTTCCGGATTTATTTATAAACATCAAGCTTTATTCTGCCCAGGTTCTTTAAATACCTTCCTAAATCAATAATAAAAATTCAAAAAACATGTTTATTAAAGCAAATCTAAGCTTAAATGACGTATGTGCAATGAATTACAAATTTTCTGACCAAAATTGTGATATACTAATTAATAACTTATGTTAAGGGGATGTTAACATGTATGATGTCCTTATTGTTGGCGCAGGACCGGCAGGATTAACAGCAGGAATATATGCAGCCCGCGGTGGCTTGAAAACTGCCGTGGTGGAATTAGCTATGCCCGGAGGGCAAGCGGCCGCTACTGAAAAGATCAGTAACTATCCAGGCTTTCCTGAGGGAATCGGGGGATACGAGCTCATGAATCTCTTCCACCAGCAGGCCCTGTCTTTCGGTGTTGAATTTATCTTTGAAGAAGTTCAGCACTTAAAGCTCCAAGGCGAGGTCAAGGAGCTGAAAACCAGTGAACAGACACTTTCCTCTAAGACGGTAATTATTGCCGCAGGATCTAAGCCTCGTTTTTTGAATATTCCCGGAGAGAAAGAATTTCATGGCCGGGGAGTAAGTTACTGTGCTACATGCGACGGAGCCTTCTTCAAAGATAAGCATGTGATGGTCATCGGAGGGGGTAATTCTGCATTGGAGGAAGGAATTTATCTTACTAAATTTGCTTCCAAAGTGACGTTAGTACACCAAAGAGATAAATTCAGGGTTTCTCAATCTCTGATTGACCGCGTACAAAATAATCCTAAGATTGAAATTATCTTCAATGCAGCTCCTACGGAAATCCGCGGAGATGAAAAAGTGACCGGTGTTTTGCTGAAGGATAAAAAGTCCGACACCATAGAAAACGTTTCAGTGGATGGAGTTTTCATATACATTGGCACACAGCCGAATACACAGTTTGTGGGCGGAGAATTAGAGACGGATGAAAAGGGGTATATCAAGACCGATTCTCATATGCACACGAATCTGCCCGGTGTTTTCGCGGCCGGAGACATTCGCACCACAGCTTTACGCCAAGTGGCAACTGCAGTTGGAGATGGTGCTCTTGCCGCTGTAGAAGCAGAAAAGTATTTAAGTCAGCAGCATTAATTGCATTCATAATCATGGAATGATTGATAAATTTACCGAGGAGGTACTGAGCGTGCATTTTGTGGTATGTCTAAAACAAGTTCCAGACACATCTGAAGTAAGAATTGATCCAAAAACCAATACTTTGATGCGGGAAGGCGTGCCGTCCATCATCAATCCTTATGATGCCCATGGCCTGGAAGAAGCCGTCCGCCTGAAGGAGAAAACCGGAGGGAAGGTTACGGTCGTCAGCATGGGACCGCCTCAGGCCAACGAGGCTTTGAAGAAGGCCATATCCCTTGGCGCTGACCGGGCGATTCTTCTTTCTGACCGGGCCTTTGCCGGATCAGACTCTTTGGCTACAGCCTATGCTCTGACGGTAGCTATTCAGAAGATTCATGAGACCGATCCGGTGGATATCATTTTCACCGGAAAGGAAGCGATCGATGGAGACACAGCGCAAACCGGTCCAGGAATTGCTCAACGTCTGGGTTTTGCACAAATCACATATGCCATTAAAATTTCTGAACTAAGTCAAACATCTGTTACAGTGGAAAGAAAAACAGATGGGGGACGGGTAGTGGTGGAAAGCAAACTTCCGGCAGTAATTACCGTAGAAAAAGAGCTTAACGAAATTCGATATGCCACATTGCCCAATATGATTAAAGCCGTGGGTTATGAGCCGGAAGTGTGGAG
>JAEWCM010000013.1 GCA_023390635.1 Bacillota bacterium | reverse complement strand
GAAGCCCTCCTTTAAATGGTGGTTTGGTCACTTCCATTTTACCAAGGATCGGCTTCTTTTTGTTGCTTAATTATGCGGAAGAGGGTATCCCTCTACCATTTTCATGGCTTTTGGGACACCCTCTTTTATGACCTATAAGGTACTGCAAAACAGGAATATCAATGTAGTATGAAATTTGATTGAGTTGTTTTGCAGAGCTTTCAGCATCCATACAGTCTTGGTATGTGCAAATTAGGAATGGAACAAAAAAAATTAGCCTCCGATAACATGATCTATGGAATAAGCTGCGGTAGTATTTTTGCTGTCTGCCTTTAAATTCGGCAGCAATGCACAAAAGTTTCTCATGGATTCCCCTCCTTGTCATTTGAGTTGCCTTAAATTTAGCATAGAGGGGAGAAGACATTGGTCTGGAAGTAGATATTGAAAAGTGTAAATATTTACTGACAGTAAACAAATGGCTAAAAATGAATTCTTGTGTTGGGATTAAAAAAGAGAAGGAGCATTTCTATGGCTCAGTCATAGAAATACTCCTTCTGCTTAGAAAACGAGAGTTTGGAATCAGCCACCGATGAAAGGATCAATGAAAGCTACAGTAGCTGCTGCTCCTCCACCAATAAATAAACCGAAAAGAATTGCAAATAATTTTTTCATGATTATTACCTCCTGTGTGTTTCCTTTATTTGCACTCAATTTAACATGGATAAAACACACAGAAGGTTCATCAATTTATGTCAAAAAATCCGGCGATTTTCGTCAAGAAAACCGCCGGATTATGGCAAATATCACATTATGTGACAATATAGAAAAGATTAATGCTGTTTAGATAATTTTCTTCTTTGTCGTACACCTTCATCATGAAAGAACTGAACTTGATGTGGTTCATGTAGCGCAATATAAGTTTGTTCCATTAACCTTATGCATTTTAAATATTCGTAAGATATGCTGGCTCCTTGCCCCAAAGTAAGGTAAGCTTGTTTTAGGAAAGTTAAGGCAACTCCTGGCTGATTTTCAGAAAGATAGAGTTTGCCTTTGCTGTTAAGCCAAAAGCCTAAAAGGAGTAAATCACTCTGGCCTTCAATAAAATCAGGTAAAAGTTCAACAACTTTTTGAGCCTCATCAATCCTATTCATATGAATATAAGTATCCGCTTTTTCTAGCATAGTATAACAAATAGCTCTTGTGTCATTGAAGCGGGTGGCTCTTTGGTGGGCTAATTCCAATAAATAGATAGAATGATTATATTTACCTAGTTCTTTGTAATAAGCTCCCAAGTTAATATATATCTCAGTTCTTCCTAACTCTCTATTGAGAGTTTTTCCCATGATATATCCTTCCAGGATTAGGCGACGGGCTTTGACATGATCTTTTTCATCAAAGGCAATGAGACCTAAAGCATACATTGCAGTGGGTAAAATAAAAGGCTCTTTGCTCTCAATGGCTAGCTCAAAGTATTTCTTTGCTTGATGCAATCTACCAATTCGCCTCATTAAAGATCCCATATTAATATAGGTCGCCGGAGCCAGGGGACCGTCCGACCATAAGCGTATGCTTTCCCGAAAGTGTTTTAAAGCCTCTTTGTATCTGCCCTGAATAGCAAACCAATTTCCGGACGTACTGTGGTTCCTGGACAAAAAACGTTGCTCTGTAATCCCGCTGGGCGAAAAGGTTAAAGTTCCCTTTACAGCATCGTAGGCCTTCTCATATAAGCCTTGTCCGGATAGAATGAGGCCCCGATACCAGGATGTGATCAGTCTTCTTAAAGGAGACGCAGGCATTTTCCTTACCTTAGTGATAGATTCTTCCAAGTTCTCTCTGTTTTCTTCCCCACGGGCGTAGAGAGCGGCGTTGCCGTAGTAATGGAGGGAGAGGTCAGAATAATTATGTTTATCACATAAAAGAGCGAGCTTCAGATAAACTTGAGACATGGGGAATTCGGTTTCCCATATCTTTTCCAGAGTACCGAGAGCTAAAGGGATTTTGCGCCGAAATCGCTTGAGGATATGGTTGAAACGCAGTCTAAGCTGGAAAGAGTCATCTCTGGCTTTGATAATATTGAAAGGAAGAGGATCATCTTTGATCAAAGATGAGGTAAGCCGAGAGGAAATAATCCCATCATGGAGAGCAGCAATAATGATTAGATTAAGCTGATTTTCTGTATAGTCAGGTTCAAGAAGGCGGTCAATCAATTCTTGTTCATAGGAACAGAAAAATCCGGAGACGGCTTCTCTTGTATCTTGATCCATACTCTTAAAGTATTGAATGAAGTTATGGACTTCGTCAGAGGACACTTCCCAAAAATGAAGGACCGCCGATAAGGAATGAATATCCGGAGCCGGTGCTTCAGCCAGAGTATCGCCAAGCAGGTCACTGACAGAGATATCTAATTCATCTGCTATATTTTCTAGAATATTGTAGCTCACATTTTTACGTTTTCCTTTAGTAATTAAAGAAAGGTAGCCGACACTAACCCCACAGCGCTCAGCCAAGTGGGAAAGGGTAACATTTCTTTTTTTGCACAGATAGGGAATGTCGGTAAGCATCACATTGCCCCCTAATTTATCCTATAGTTTACTATTAGATAAAATTCGGCAAATCTTAACAGAATCCTTCCGTTTTAGAAGCAGCGGTGGAGAAATCAGAGAGTTTCGCCAAGGAATAGATAAAAATTTAGAGAATAATAGCGGAAAAAGCCGACGAATCGGAAACCTAATCGAGTAAATTGGCGAATTGAAATAAGGGCTTCCCTTGAAAACAAGCGATCGATCACTTATAATTAGGACCAGGTCATATTTTTAAGACCAGATCATATTTTTATAATATAAGATACTCACTTAAGGATAAGAATTGATGGTGGTTTAATGGCGGTAAAAAGAAGGCAGATAAGGCATGAAAATTTACGCAAGTATCTGGAAGAATGTCCTTTTATGACTGATGAAGAACTGGCAGCCCGATTGGATGTCAGTGTTTCTACCATCCGACTTGACCGCAGTGAATTGAAGATTCCCGAACTGCGTGAGCGTACCAGAGCTGTAGCAGATCAGGCCTATGAATCATTACGGTCTTTGGAGGAGCAGGAAGTGATCGGGCATCTAAGTGAATTAACAGTGGGTGAGTATGGCCACTCTGAGATGCTGATTCAAGAAAATATGGTTTTGGGCAAGGCTGCGGTGGCTCGAGGCCACTATCTTTTTGCTCAGGCCAATTCGTTGGCCATTGCTTTGGTCAATGCTGAAATGGCCTTGACAGGGAGCGTGACGCTGCGATTTATTCGACCGGTCCATTTAGGAGAGATGGTAAGAACCACGGCCAAAGTACTAAAAAGTAAGGGAAACCGCTGCTGGGTTCAAGTTGTGGCCAAAGTCAACGGTGAAAAGGTTTTAGAGGGAGAATGGGTTGTATTTGCTCTTCAGGATGAGAATCAAACCATAAAAAATAATAAGGAGGAATAACCATGAAAATTGCAGTGGATGCTATGGGGGGAGATTTTGCTCCCCAGGAAATTGTCAAAGGCACGTTGGAAGCGGCTAAGGTATATCCTCAGCTGAATCTGATTCTGGTCGGAGATCAAGAAAAAATAAAATCGGTGTTATCAGGAGAACAGCTTCCCGCTAATGTGTCAATTGTTCATGCTTCAGAAGTGGTGGAAATGGATGAACATCCGGCTAATGCAGTGCGAAAAAAGAAAGATTCTTCGATTGTGATAGCTACAAAGTTGGTAAAGGAAAAGCAGGCCGATGCAGTAGTGAGTGCAGGGAGCACAGGAGCACAGATGGCTGCTGCTTTGTTAGGCCTGGGGCGTATCAAGGGGGTAGATCGACCTGCGATTGCTACAGTTCTTCCCACACTTAAGGGGGGGAAACTGATGTTGGATGTGGGAGCTAATCCCGACGCTGCCCCCGAGCATCTTCTTCAGTATGCGTTGATGGGAAGCATTTATGCTGAAAAGATTTTAGGACTGAAAAACCCCAGGGTTGGGCTTTTAAATATTGGAGCGGAAGAGACAAAAGGTAATCAGTTGACTCAGAGTACTTATCCTTTACTGAAAAACGCTCCGATTAATTTTGTCGGAAATATTGAAGGTCGCTATGTCCCTTATGGGCAAGCGGACGTGGTGGTGTGCGAGGGCTTTGTAGGCAATGTAATGCTGAAAACAATGGAAGGCTTGGGAGGAGTTTTGTTCCAAGTGATTAAGGAGAAAATTACTTCCACTACGGTACGAAAGTTAGGGGCAGCGGCGATAAAGCCGGGATTGAAAGAAGTAGCCCAGATGATGGATTACGCCGAGTATGGCGGTGCCCCATTGCTTGGAGTCAATGGAATCAGCATTATCTGTCATGGCAGTTCAAAGGCCCGGGCGATTGTCAGTGCAATTCGGGTAGCACAGGAATGTGTGCATGCTCAGTTTATTGAGAAAATTCGGGATGATTTGAAGTTGCTTCAAGAGAGTAGCGGGGAAGAGGACAAAGAAACAAAGCGTGAGAAAGTGACCGACACGGAAAAGACAAAAGAATAGGAGAAAGGGCATGCATAATGTAGGAATTATCGGAACCGGTGCCTATGTTCCAGAAAGGGTGCTGACCAATGCCGATTTGGAAAAAAAGGTGGATACGAGCGATGAGTGGATCGTATCCCGCACCGGGATTAGGGAGAGACGAATTAGCGAGACAGATGTGCCGGTATCTGAATTGTGCATCTTAGCTGGTGAAAAGGCTTTAGCTCAGGTGGGGATGGACCCTCAGGAGCTTGATTTGGTGATTGTGACCACCATTACTCCCGATTATCTTTTCCCGGCTACGGCTTGTCTGGTGGCAGAGCGCTTGGGGGCGAAAAAGGCGGCAGCATTTGATTTAGAGGCAGGGTGTACCGGCTTTGTTTATGGAATGGTGACGGCGGCGCAATTTATCGCCTCCGGGATGTATCGCACCGTTTTAGTGATCGGCGGCGACGCTTTGAGCAAAGTGTTGGACTGGGAAGACCGTTCAACCTGTATTTTGTTTGGAGACGGAGCGGGAGCTGCTATCTTGGGCAGGGTACCTGAAGGGTATGGGCTTCTGGAATCTGAACTGGGCGCAGATGGCTCAGGAGCGGATCTGCTGCTGCAAAAGGCAGGAGGATCAAGGTATCCGGCTAATTTAGAGACAGTATCCAATAAAGAGCATGTGCTGCAGATGGCGGGAAGTGAAGTTTTTAAATTTGCGGTCCGTATTGTGGAGAGTGTTTCAATGAGTGTGCTCCAAAAGGCTGGTTTAAAGCAGGCGGATGTGGATTGGTTTATTCCACATCAGGCTAACGCCCGCATTATTGAGGCAGCGGTTAAGCGCTTGGATATGGACCAGAAAAGGGTAGTCAGCAATCTGGACCGGTTTGGCAATATGTCGGCAGCTTCTATTCCAGTGGCTTTGGACGAGATCGTGCGGGCCGGAAAGGTTAAAAACGGGGATCATATTCTGTTTGTGGGATTCGGAGCAGGCTTAACCTGGGGAGCCAGTGTGCTGAGATGGTATGAGAGAAAAGAAGGAGATGGGAATAGGTGATGTTTCGAACTGAGTTGTGCAAATTGCTTAATATAGAATATCCAATCCTTCAAGGAGGTATGGCCTGGGTGTCCACCGGAGAACTGGCAGCAGCAGTTTCTCAGGCAGGAGGTCTGGGGATTATCGGTTCAGGACAGGCTCCTGCCGATTGGGTAAGGACAGAGATCAAAAAGGTTAAGGAACGTACAAATAAGCAATACGGCGTGAATGTTATGCTCATGTCTCCTTATGTGGAAGAGGTCATGGAAGTGATCAGGGAAGAGAGGGTGCCGGTCATTACGACAGGTGCCGGAAATCCGGGAAAATATATACCAATTCTAAAGGAAATAGGAACTAAAATTATTCCTGTAGTTGCTTCCGTTGCGTTGGCCCGGCGTTTGGAAAAAGCCGGAGTGGATGCTTTAATTGCGGAAGGAACAGAGTCTGGCGGTCATATCGGGGAAATTGGTACTATGCCGCTGTTGCCTCAAATTGTGGATGCAGTGGATATTCCGGTAGTTGGCGCAGGAGGGATTTACGACGGAAGAGGGTTGTTGGCGGCTCTCGCCTTGGGAGCACAGGGAGTGCAAATCGGCACCCGTTTTATGTGCGCGGAAGAATGTATCATATCTCCTGCGGTAAAAGCAATGATCCTGAAAGCCAGAGACCGGGATACGGTGGTGAGCGGCCGTTCCACAGGCCATCCGGTGCGCTGCCTGGAAAATTCCTTTACCCGTGAATTGTTAAAGGCAGAGCAGATGGGAATTCCGGCAGCGGAGATTGAAAAGATGGGAACAGGGAAGCTCCGTCTGGCCATGACGGAAGGTGAGGTGGATCAAGGCTCGGTTATGGCAGGCCAGATTGCCGGAGCGATCACCAAGATTGAGCCGGCGGCGGAGATTATCGCCGATATCTTACAGTCAGCTAACTCCCAGTGGGAAAGGCTGCACGAAATGGTGAAAAAATAAAGAATATAATTGTAGTTGGGAAGTAGGGATGAAAATTGAAACTGGCGGTTATCTTTCCAGGGCAAGGCTCTCAGTATGTTGGGATGGGCCAGGAGCTATTTGAAACAAAAGAAGGTGCCGAGGCGTGGAAAATCGGAAAGATAGCCTTAGGTGAAAGCTTTTTGAAGATGCTTGAATCAGGACCAGATGATGAACTTAATCGAACAGAAAATACTCAGCCTGCTGTGCTCCTTGTGAGTATCGCCGCTTATTGGGTATGGAAAGCCCGCTTGATAAAAGAAGGAATCTGGAATGAATATGCACCGGCTTACTTTGCAGGGCATAGCCTGGGCGAATACAGTGCTTATGTGGCAGCAGGCAGCTTGCCACTGGCTGATGCACTGCGGCTGGTGCGCAGACGGGGCGAATTGATGGAAAAAGCTGTGCCCGAAGGTCAGGGCTGTATGGCGGCCATTTTAGGCTTGGATGAAAAAAAAGTGGAAAGTATCTGTAACGAAGAAGGAATTTGCCATGATCTGGTAGAAATAGCCAATTATAATTGCCCGGGGCAAATTGTGATTTCCGGAACACGGGCTGGCGTAGAAGGAGCTGTGTCCAAGGCCAGAGCGCAGGGTGCCAAAAGAGCTCTTCCTCTTTCGGTCAGCGGTCCTTTTCATTCGTCTCTTATGGCTCCTGCAGGTATTGAACTGGGAGAAGAACTAAAAAAAATAAACTTTTTTGCTCCGGAACGCCCAGTGATTGCCAATGTTGACGGAATGGAAGTAACAGAGGCGGCAAGAATAAGAAATACATTAATGGCCCAGGTCAGCGGATCGGTACAGTGGGAAAAATCAGTTCGATATTTAAGGGATGCAGGAATAGAACAGTTTGTAGAATGCGGCCCGGGGCGGGTTTTGACAGGTTTAGTCAAGAAAATCCTTCCTTCGGTTTGTGTAACTCAGGTTGGAGACTTAAGTTCCTTAGAAAAGTCCCTTGCATATTTAAAGGAGAGTCGGTAAAATGTTCCTGAATGACAGCGTAGCAATCGTGACTGGGGGAGCCCGGGGAATTGGTCGGGAAATCTCGCTTCGCCTGGCCGGTCAGGGGGCTAAGGTGGTAATTAATTATAATGGCAGCCGGGAGAAGGCTGAAGAAGCCCTGGGTTTAATTGAAGCTGCCGGAGGCGAAGGCTTGATCGTACAGGCTGATGTGGCGAGTGCAGAACAGGTTGACCAATTGATAGGACAGACAATGGAACGCTTTGGAAGAATTGATTGTCTGGTCAATAATGCTGGCATTACCAGAGATAATCTTTTGATGCGGATGAAAGAAGCAGACTGGGATGCAGTGATTAATACCAATTTGAAGGGAACCTATTTATGTACCAAAGCAGTGAGTAGGCAAATGCTTAAGCAACGATCGGGTCGAATTGTCAATATTTCGTCGGTGATCGGTTTGGTAGGTAATGCGGGGCAAGCCAACTATGCGGCAGCCAAGGCCGGTATGATTGGATTTACAAAGTCCATGGCCAAAGAACTGGCTGGCCGGGGAATTCGGGTCAATGCAATTGCCCCAGGGTATATTTCTACAGAGATGACGGAAAAATTACCGGAAGAGGTAAAAAACCAGGTGCTGGAGACAATCCCGCTGAGATATTTCGGTAGACCGGAGGATATTGCGGAGGCAGTGCTCTTTTTACTTTCTCCCGGAGCAGGATATATTACAGGACAGGTCCTTTGTGTGGATGGAGGCATGTACATGTAGGCTCTATGATGGGCCAATGAGAGGAGGTGATGGATGACATGGCAGTTTTTGACAAAGTTAAAGCGATTGTAGTTGATCAACTGGGAGCAGACGAAGAGGATGTGACTCTGAATACTAGCTTTCAGGAGTTGAACGCTGATTCGTTAGATATCGTGGAACTGATTATGGCTTTGGAAGAGGAGTTCAATCTGGATATTCCTGATGAAGAGGCTGAAAAAATTCGTACAATTGGGGACGCGGTGAACTACATTCAGGAAAATCAGTAAGCTGTTTTGTTGTCATTGTACTTAAACAAAGTCCCGTAGTTCACTGCGGGACTTTCTTTTCAATCTATTGGTTTTAAAGCGAGTATCTCTTGTTGAGGCAAGAGTTTAAATAATTATTTATTTTAATTGCATGTGGGAAAGGGGCAAACAAATGAGTAGACGAGTTGTCGTAACAGGCATGGGAGTAGTCTCGCCTGTTGGAATAGGTCTTGAAAATTTTTGGACGAACTTGGTGGAAGGCAAATCGGGCATTAACAAGGTGACCCGTTTTGATGTAGAGGATATGCCTACCAAAGTGGCAGGTGAAGTAAAGGATTTCGATCCTGAAAAGTGGATGGACAGAAAAGAGAGCCGCCATATGGATCGCTTTGTCCAGTTCGCTGTTGCCGCGACAAAGATGGCCATGGAGGATGCAGGCTGGGATCAAGCAAAAATTGATCTGCAGAGAGTGGGTACAGTGATTGGGTGCGGAATCGGGGGAGTTGCAACTTTCGAGGAACAGAAGGAAGTAATGATGGCTAAAGGGCCGGGCAGGGTCAGTCCCTTTTTTGTACCCATGTTGATCGGCAATATGGCCGCAGGTCAATTGTCCATCACTTATGGCTTTGAAGGACCCAGCTATACGATTCAAACGGCTTGTGCATCAGCGACGAATGCTATTGGAGAAGGATTAAGAATGATTCGGGAGGGCTTGGCTGATCAGGTGGTGTGCGGTGGCACGGAGGCACCGATAACTCCCCTGGCTTTTGCCGGTTTTTGTTCTATGCGGGCCATGTCCACTGAAAAGGAAGATTTTCAGGCCGCTTGCCGTCCTTTTGATCGCCGCCGCAGTGGTTTTGTGATGGGAGAGGGAGCAGGGATATTGATCCTGGAATCCTTAGAGCAGGCCCAAGCACGTGGAGCCCGGATTTATGCTGAATTAAGTGGCTATGGATGCACTTCGGATGCTTATCATATTACATCTCCTGCCCCTGATGGAAGAGGAGCCATCCGGGCTATGGAGCTGGCCCTTAAAGACGGTGGGATTAAACCGGAGGAAGTAAATTATATTAATGCTCATGGTACTGGTACGGGAGTTAATGATCCCAGCGAGACGAAGGCGATTAAAGCAGTGTTTGGAACAGCGGTTTCCAAGCTGGCAGTCAGTTCTACAAAAGGGACGACAGGTCATTTGATGGGTGCGGCAGGAGGAATAGAAGCGGTTGCTGCAGTTCTGACCATTGAAAAAGATCTGATCCCCCCCACCATTAATTATGGTGAGCCTGACCCTGACTGTGATTTGGATTATGTGCCCAATCAAGCCAGGCGGCAGGAAGTAGACGTGGCAATGTCGAATACCTTTGGATTCGGAGGACATAATGCTACTATTCTGTTCAAAAAATACCGGCCTTAATAGGCCGGTTTTGATGGAAGAAGCATAAAGGAGAATCAAAATGGCTAACAAAAAATATTTCCACAACAGGCCTGGGAACCTGAGTGCAAGGAAAAAAGAGATAGGAAGGGAGCTGGCTGAGCGATTGGAGCTCAGTCAGCCCCCTAATAAGCTGTTGGCAGCGGCTCTCACTCACCCTTCATATCTCTTCGAAAATCCCAAAGAAGGGCGGGAGAATAACCAAAGATTAGAGTTCCTGGGAGACGCCATCTTGGATTTTGTGATCGCCGAATACTTATATATTAATTACCCGGAACGCCCGGAAGGAGAACTGACCAAGATGCGGGCTGCGGTGGTCAATGAAGGGACCTTGGCGCAGAAAGCGAAGGAAATTAAATTAGGGGATGAACTGTTGCTGGGCAGAGGAGAATTGGCTTCCGGTGGGAGAGAGCGCCCCTCGATTTTGGCCGATGCCTGGGAAGCTGTGATTGGGGCCATCTACCTCCAGTATGGTTTGCAGGAAACACGGCGCATCATTTTGGAAATGCTGAAACCGGCGATCCAGGAAGTAGCTCAAGGTAACTATGGAGACTATAAGACCATGCTTCAGGAAAAGGCTCAGAAGGATGAGCAGGAAGTATCTTATAAAATTCTAGCCGAGGAAGGACCGGATCATAACAAGCGTTTTACTGCAGGTGTTTATCTGAGTGGGGCTTTCATGGGTAAAGGCAGGGGACGAACTAAAAAGGAAGCAGAGCAACAAGCAGCACAAAAAGTTCTGAAAGAGTGGGGTGAGGAGAAGAATGCCTGATATCGGACACTTCTCTGTTTTTTTAAAGTGCATAGAGATTCAGGGCTTTAAATCGTTTGCCGACCGCCTTAGATTGGAACTGGGACAAGGTATGAGCGTGATTGTGGGACCTAATGGCAGCGGTAAAAGTAATGTAGCCGATGCAGTCCGCTGGGTTTTAGGCGAGCAAAGTGCCAAAAGTTTGCGAGGAACAAAAATGGAGGATGTCATTTTTGCCGGGAGTACAAAACGTCGTCCGGTAGGGATGGCTGAGGTCAGTCTGATCTTTGACAATAGTACGGGAATATTTTCTTTAGATTTTCAGGAAGTGACTATTACTCGCCGCGTTTATCGTGATGGTGAGGGCCAGTATTTTATCAACAAGGCTCAATGCCGGCTCAAAGATATCCAGGAATTATTCATGGATACAGGAGCGGGCAAGGAAGGTTTTTCCATTATTGGCCAGGGCCGTGTCGAAGAAATCCTGACCCTTAAGTCCGATGAAAGAAGGGCTCTGATCGAAGAGGCCTCAGGGATTACTAAATTTAGAGCCCGAAAAAGAGAAGCAGTGAAGCGGCTGGAAGGTACAGATCAGAATTTAGACAGACTGGCTGACATTCTAGTGGAGATTGAAGGGCAGTTAGAACCTCTGGCTCATCAGGCGGAGATTGCCAAACAGAGCGTCCAGCTAACGAAAGAGCAAGAAAACACTGAGATTAAACTGGTCGTAGGAACATTGACTGATGTAAAGCTGAAATTGAAGAATTCAGCGGAAAATCTGGAGACTTTGAAAGAGCGGTTTGCTACTACGGCGGCCCAATTGGGAGAAAAGGAAAGCCTGGGAACGGAGAAGAAGCTTAAGTTGCAGGCTTTGGAGGAGTCAATACAGAACGGCCAAGGGGCTGTATATCAGGGAGAACAGGAAGGTCAAAGCTTAAAGCACGAATTAGAGCTGCGCAAGGAGAGAAGCAGCTATCTAAGTGAGCAGATGGCAACTCAACAGGGAGAACTGCTTGAGTTAAAGCATAAACATCAGAAAAGTGAAGAACGAATTGATGCTCTTAAAAGTAAAGAAGCCGTGTTATCCAAAACGATTGTCGCTGTGCAGGCAGAGGTGGAGGAGCAGGGGCGGCAACTGGCTTTAATGCGTTCCAATGCAGGATCGGAAGAATTGGAACGGTTAAAAAGTGAGCTGTTTACCACCCTATCCGAACAGACACGTTTTTCCAATGAGCTGACAGGAATTAATCACACAAAAGGGAACCTGGAGTTCAGAGAGGGTCAGTTGCTGGCCGGACAGAAGCAGAAAAACAGTGAGCATGAGGAATTAAGGAAGACAGCTGAAACACTCGGACAAGAAGAGAGCGGATTGGCTGCAGAAGAACAAAGATGTCGGGAACAGCAGGCGGCTCAGAATCAAAAACTGGCTCAATTGAAGAAGGATTGGGAAGAATTAAGCCTTCGTCAGGGCGAACTGGTACGGCAGACCGACCGATGGAAAGCGCGGCTGCAAGTGCTTAAATCAATGGAAGATTCTCTGGAGGGATACCAGAGAGGGGTTAGGGAGGTTCTGGTCGGCAAAAAGAAGGGGCAGGGAGATTGCAGCGGGATCTGCGGGACAGTGGCTGATTTGCTTTCCGTAGACAAAGATTATGAAATAGCGGTAGAAACGGCATTAGGGGGAAGTCTGCAGAATGTAATTACCTCTACCATGGCCGACGCGAAAAGAAGCATCGCATATTTGAAATCACGGCAATTGGGACGGGCTACCTTTTTGCCCTTAGATGAAATCCAAGGGTCGCGTCTGGATTTGCGCCAGGAGATCAAAAACGATTCCAGCTTTAAAGGACTGGCTGTGGACCTTGTTCACTATGAGCCGAAGTATCGTCCAGCGATGGAATTCCTGCTGGGAAGGATTGTGGTAGCCGGAGATATGGAGGGTGCTACCAGAATTGCCCGTATGAGCGGGTATAAAATGCGGGTGGTAACTTTGGATGGAGATCAGGTCAATACTGGCGGCTCTCTTTCCGGAGGAAGTATTCAACGGCGGGGTGACAATCTCTTAGGCAGAAGCAGGGAGATGGATGAACTTAAGGCTCATCTGGATGAAAGCAGCAAGGAAGCAGAAACATTAAAAGTTAAGCAGCAAGCTTTGGCTGTACTTCAAGATGAGTTAAAAGCTGGAAGAGTCGAATTAGAAAAACAAGCTAATTCCCTAATTGATCAACGGACTCGGATAAAAGTAAACCTGGAAAACATTCAGGATCAGATTGTCCGACTGGATAAAGATCTTACCGTTTTGGATCTGCAATTGGCTGATTTGCATGCAGAAGCTAAAGATATCGATATGCGGCAGATTCAGGTAACAGAGAAAGTTAAGGGATTGGAAAAAGCGGTTCTGGATTTAAGGCAAGCGTTGGAAGAAAAAGAAAAACAAATCAAGGATTCGGCCGGGGAAGCAGAGTCGATCGGAGAAGAACTGACAAAAGCCAAAGTTAGATTGGCAACCTTGGAGCAGGAAGGGGAACAGGCGAGAAATTCTTTGCAAGAAGAGAAACGTCTGAAACAGGAAATTTGTCAGGGAATAAACCAGCGTGAGCAGCAAGTTGCTGAACTGACAGCCACTCGGCAGGGCCTGTCGGAAGAACAGGTCAATTTGAGATCACAATTAGAAACACAGGAAGCGGGTTTGTTGGTAAAACAGCAAGAAGTAGCGCAGCTAAGAATGGAGAAAGAGCATCTTTCCTTATCCCTTGCTGAAGAAGAAGAAAGTCTGAAGATCCAGCAGAGGCAAGTGGAAGGTATCAAGGAGAAAATCCATCAGGAGGAAATTAATCAGGCGCGTTGGGAGACAGAATGGGAAAATGGAGAAAAACGCTTAAATGAGGAATTTACGCTTTCCTGGGATGAGGTAGCTGATTTCCAAGTGCAGGAGAGCCGTTCAGTCTTGATGAAAGCATTGCAAGAGCTCAAACATCAGATTGAAGCCCTGGGGCCTGTGAACCATGCTGCGATTGACGAATATCCTAAAACATTGGAACGTTATGATTTCCTATGTACGCAGAGGGATGACTTAATTGAGGCCAGAGCCAAACTTCATGAGTTGATCGAAGATTTGGATCAGACCATGAGCGAGCGTTTCAAAGAAGGCTTTATGGCAGTGGATCAAGCATTTAAGCAAGTGTTTGTCGAACTCTTTAATGGAGGTTATGCAGAGCTGCGTTTAGATAACCCGGAAGATTTGCTGGAAACAGGCGTGGAAATTATTGCACAGCCGCCAGGGAAAAAGCCACAGTATCTTTCTCTTTTGTCGGGTGGAGAGAGAGCGCTGACAGCAATTGCTTTGCTCTTTGCCTTGTTAAGAGTGAAACCTAGTCCCTTCTGCATTTTGGATGAGATTGAGGCATCGCTGGATGATGCCAATGTTAAGCGATTTGCCGAATATGTGCGCAAACTTTCCGGTTCCACTCAGTTTTTGGTGATCTCTCACCGCAAGGGTACCATGGAAGCTGCGGACACCTTACACGGCATTACGATGGAAGAGTCGGGAGTATCGAAATTGCTGACGGTTCAACTGGAGGAAAAAGAGTCTGCCAGCGCCTAGGAAAATTAAAGAAATTTCGCCACGAAGGCCAGTGCGGCAGCCCCGCCGCCCTCCGCAGCGTTGTGCGTTAGCCTGCCCCGTACCCAGCGCTATTTGAGTAGAACGGTCAAATATGGTAAAATAGCCATTATAATTAGTTATAATGGCTATTTTGACAGTGGCCCGATATTAAGGGGGAAATTGGCTTTGGCAGGTTTTTTCAGCCAACTGAAGGCAGGCTTATCAAAGACTCGTCAATCTTTTGTTGAGAAAGTGGAGCAGATCTTTACCGGAAGAGGAAAGATCGATGAGGAACTTTATGAAGAACTGGAAGAGGTATTGATTCGATCAGATGTAGGTGTTCAAACATCCATGGAGCTGGTGGAAAATCTCCGTAAGGAAGTAAAAAACCGTAAGCTTTCGGATGCAGAACAATTGAAAAGTGTTTTAGAAGAATTGATTGTGAACTTGCTTGGAGAAGAGGTTCCTTTGAATCTGGCGGAGAAAGGCCCCAGTATTATTCTTGTGGTGGGAGTTAACGGGGTTGGAAAAACAACCAGTATCGGAAAACTGGCTCAATATTATCAGAGACAGGGAAGAAAGGTTGTATTGGCGGCAGGAGATACATTCCGGGCGGCAGCCATTGACCAGTTAGAAGTATGGGGAGAGCGAACGGGCAGTGATGTAATTAAACAACGTGAAGGGGCCGATCCGGCGGCGGTAGCATATGACGCCGTTCAAGCGGCTAAATCCAGAAACAGTGATTTGGTAATTATGGATACGGCAGGCCGATTGCATAATAAAGTGAATCTGATGGAAGAGCTGCGTAAGGTGAAAAGAGTGATTGAACGAGAAATTCCTGGAGCACCGCATGAGGTATTATTGGTCTTGGATGCGACGACAGGACAAAATGCGTTACAGCAAGCCCGTTTATTCCAGGAAGTTGCCGGAGTGACCGGAATCGTTTTAACTAAATTGGATGGAACGGCTAAAGGCGGGGTGGTGTTGGGCATACAAGGGGAAACTCATATCCCTGTTAAGTGGATTGGGATCGGAGAGGGTGCCGATGATTTACGTCCCTTTTTCCCCGGTGATTTTGCTGCGGCCCTTTTCGATAAAGCCGATGATGCGGACGAAGATAAGGAACGGTAGACACAGAGAAGAGAAAGGAGCTTGATATGAGAGCAATCGAATGGCAAGGTGATTCTCTGCGCATTTTGGATCAGACAAAACTTCCCGGGGAAATTGTGTATGAGGAGGCCAAATCTTACCAGGACGTAGCAAAGGCAATTGCCGATATGGAAGTGAGGGGGGCACCGGCGATCGGTGCCGCTGCTGCTTACGGTTATGCTTTGGGAGCTGTTGGTTATGATGGAGACCGACAGGGGCTGCAGGCCTTTATGGATGAGGTGAGAATTACATTGTTGGCTACCCGGCCTACGGCAGTCAATTTATCTTACGCTTTGCGCAGAATGGAAGATAAACTGCGGGAAATGTGGGAGGTAGAAAATTTGGATGAGATCAGGCAGAATCTGATTGATGAGGCTAATAAGATTGCCGAAGATGATGTTCGGATGAACCATTTGATTGGACAGTATGGAAATTCACTGGTTCCCGAGCAAGTGAACATCCTCACCCACTGCAATGCGGGAGCCTTGGCAACGGTTGGCTATGGAACTGCCTTGGGTGTGGTCAGGACTGCCCATGAAGAGGGTAAAAAGATTCATGTGTACGCCGATGAAACTCGTCCTTTTTTGCAGGGAGCACGTTTGACATGCTGGGAGCTCGCTCAGGATCAAATTCCTGTTACATTGATTGGAGACAGTATGGCTGGTTATTTGATGCAGCAGGGGAAAATCGACATGGTTATCGTAGGGGCTGACCGGATTGCCGCTAACGGAGATACAGCCAATAAAATCGGCACCTATTCGCTGGCTGTATTGGCTCAGGCTCACGAGATTCCCTTTTATGTAGCAGCTCCGACCACTACCATCGATATTAAAGTATCTTCCGGGCAGGAAATACCTATTGAGGAACGTCCTGCTAAGGAATTACGGGAAATTGGCGGAATAAAGATTGCTCCTGAAAGTGTGCCTGTGTATAACCCTTCCTTTGATGTGACTCCTGCTAAATATATTTCTGCTATTATTACTGAAAAAGGAATTATTGTTCCTCCTTATTCAGTTAACTTGCTGAAGCTGATGGTTCGCTGAGAACTTGGAGATATAAGATTACAAGAGGAAAAGGACAGAACTTAAGAAAAGTGAGGCGGGAAAAAGTGACAAAATGGTTAATCAGAGCTCAGGTTTTACCGATGACAGGAGAACGAGATTTTTTCTCTGAAGGGGAAATTGCCGTGGATGGAACGGAGATTCTTTGGGTGGGGAAAAAGGGAAGCACTCCTGAAAGCTTCATTCCCGACCGGATTTTAGAATATCCCAATGACGTGGTGATGCCGGGACTGATCAATACCCATACTCATGCCGCCATGACACTCTTGCGCAGTTATGCCGACGACTTGCCTCTCATGCCCTGGTTAAACGAGAAAATCTGGCCTTTTGAAGGAAAGCTGACGCCTGATGATATATATTGGGGGACCGCTCTGGCTTTGTGTGAAATGATTCGTTCCGGCACGACCACCATGCTGGACATGTATGTGGAAATGGATAAGGTAGGGGAAGCGGTTGCAGAGGCAGGGACCAGAGCTGTACTGAGCCGGGGAATTATCGAAAGCCCTCAGAGTGATCAGGGATTGGAAGAAAGCATTCGCCTGGTGCAAAAATATCATAAGGCGGGAGAGGACCGTATCAGAGTGATGTTTGCACCCCATGCCCCCTATACGAATTCAGGGGCGTATCTCCAGAAGATCAAAGAGTTGGCCGATCAGGAGGGAGTAGGCCTTAATATTCATATTGCCGAGACCAAGGACGAGATTCAAACAATTAAAGAACGTTATGGCAAGACCCCTGTTCAATGGCTGGACGAGCTAGGCTTGTTTAGCGGTCATGTGGTGGGTGCCCATTGCGTTTATGTTGATGCTGAAGATATGGACATTATGGCTCGCCATCATGTGGGTGTAGCGCATAATCCGGAGAGCAATATGAAGCTCAACAGCGGAACAGCTCCCATACCGGAGATGCTGCAGAAGGGGATAGCCGTGGGCATTGGTACAGATGGAGCATCAAGCAACAATAATCTGGATATGATCGGAGAGATGCGTACCGCAGCCTTACAGCAAAAGCTAGCGGTGGATGCCACAGCTTTGCCGGCTTACCAGGTGTTGGAAATGGCAACGGCAGGGGGAGCTGAAGTACTGGGATGGGAAAAATTGGGCAAATTGGCTCCCGGCTATAAAGCCGACCTGATTATGATCGATATGGATCAGCCTCATTTCTATCCTCGTTTTTCTATTCCGGCTCATCTTGTTTATGCCGCCCATGGCAGTGATGTCCGGAATGTGATGATTAACGGAAAAATGGTAATGGAAGAGCGGAAGCTGCTGACTCTGGATGAGCGAAGGATTTGCATGGAAGCGGAGCAGAGAGCAAAGCGGATCGCAGCGGAAATGCAAGGCTAGAACTAGACTTTTCAATTTACCTTAGTTTTAGAAACAATGTTATAATAATCCGACTTTCTGCCCGCATTTCCGTTGTAGGCAATAATATTAAAGTGTCCCTGGGTGTCGTCCGGAACATTCCAAACGTATTCCACCACGTTCTGGGTGGTGCTGACTTCTTCGATCAATCGCTGCATTTTATAGCTCTCGGAACCGGAAGGGGAGACAAACAGATCGACAGTTTGACAGTCGCCTTCGAATATAATGATGATCTTTACTTGCTTATCGAGCATATACCAATTAGCGTTTTTTTCGATTGCTTTACCATCCATGGTTTTAAACGCTACGTCTTTGATTATAGGAGCTTGGTTTTTAAGTAATTCTTCATACATTTGTTTATAGTTTATGTTGCTATTTGGGGAGTTAACGGAATTTGAGCATCCCGTCAGGCTAATCAGCAGGAGCAAGAACATCGCACATAAAATCTTTTTCATGTTTATGACCATTCCTTTCTGCGAAAGGCACCAAACGGAATGAAACCGGTCGGGCCCTTTCGTTTTTAGTATAATCAGGTTGAAGGAACAGGCACACTACAGAGCACGTGGAGGTGAGTGGCG
>JAEWCM010000011.1 GCA_023390635.1 Bacillota bacterium | reverse complement strand
TGCTTCTTCCTTAGTCTTTATCTCACCGGTAAACCCGTTGTTGGCTAAAGTCTTTTGGGCATTCTCTAGAGTCATTCCCGAAAGATCGGGAACTTTCAGGAGATTAGCCCCCTTGCTGACCACCACGGCCACTGTTCGCCCTTCCTTCACTTCCGAATCGGCCTTAGGGTCCTGCTCCATGATCTTATCTTTAGCTACTTTACTGCTGAAGTCCGAAGTTACCTTGCTTTCATCCAGGCTCAGACCTGCCGCTTTTAGCTTATCCTTTGCCTCATCCACGGTCAGGTTGGTGAGATCTGGGACTTTTGTCGTGCCGACATTGAAGAAGCTGTTGAGCCAGATTCCTCCGCCGATCAGTAGCATCAGCACCCCTGCCGCAATACCTGTAATGATCTTCCAGCGCTCTACCTTTTTTTTCGGCGGGACACCGGGCAAATCAGCTCCCTTGCCGCCCTGCATCCGGGCCTGCTCACCCGGCGGAAATTCAGGGACCAGAGCTTTATGAATCTGAGTCGCCTCCAGATCATCGATCAAATCGTGAGGAGGAGTAACCACAGGACGGGCGCTCACCTGCTGTCCCAAGCGTACTTTTTCCAGATCATCCAGCAGTTCCACTGCCGAACGATAGCGTTCTTCCGGGGATTTAGCAATCGCCCGCAAGATTACTTTTTCCAAATCCGGGCTGATCCGGGGATTAAGCTTGCGGGGCGGGACGGCATTTTCCTGCAAATGCTTAAGGGCAATAGCAATAGCCGTTTCTCCGTCATAAGGAACCTTTCCTGTCAAAAGTTCATAAAGAATAATTCCTAAAGAATAAATATCGGACTGTTCATTGCTTTGCACTCCTTTGGCCTGTTCAGGAGACAAATAATGCACCGAGCCCACAATATTTCCGGTATGGGTCACTGTAGCCGAAGATACGGCTCTGGCAATGCCAAAATCAGTCACCTTGGCCCTTCCGTCACTGGTCACCAAAATATTATGCGGTTTTATATCCCGGTGAATGATGTGATGAGCATGGGCATGACAGATGGCATCTCCGATTTGTCTGGCCAGATGCAAGGCCTGTTCTGTGGAGACCGGGGCATATTCACGGATAATTTCTTTAAGATTCTGCCCTTCCACATATTCCATGACGATATACTCTGAATCGCCGTCTTTTCCCACATCATAGATCGATACGATATTAGGATGAGACAAGCTGGCTGCTGCCTGGGCCTCTCTGCGAAAACGGCGGATGAAATCTTCGTCAGATACAAATTGTTCCCGCAAAACTTTAATGGTGACAATCCGGTTAAGCAAAAGATCTTTTGCCTTATAGACTATAGCCATTCCTCCGGCCCCGATTTTTTCCAATATTTCATATCTTCCGCTAAAAGTCTTGTTCATCATCATTCACCTACTTTCCACTCAAAGCTTCTTTAATCATAGCCTGGGCAATGGGTGCTGCCGAGCCGCTCCCCGTACCCCCATGTTCTACCAACACAGCTACTGCAATCACTGGGTTTTCTGCAGGAGCAAAAGCGATAAACCAACCATGGGATTCAGTATTCCCTCCCGCTTCTGCCGATCCGGTTTTTCCCGCCACCTGAACGTCTGGCAAAGCTCCCGAAGCGGCAGTTCCTTCATTAACAGCCGTGATCATAGCACTGGTAATCTTTCCTGCCTCCTCTTCGCTTAAAGGAGTTATCCAAGGTTTTGCTTCCGATTTATAGATTAAATTTTGCTGATCATCTAATACTTGGTCTACCAAATGTGGAGTCATAATCACTCCTTTATTGGCGATACCCGCTGCAATCAGTGCCATATGAAAAGGAGTGACCATAACCTGCCCTTGTCCAAATGAACTGGCCGCCAGTAAATTAGTATCTAAATGGTCAGGAACGGCAGCATCATTGGTAATAGAACTCTTTGGAACCGTCAGCTCAAAGGGAATAGACATTCCAAAACCAAAGCCTTGTACTGCCTGCAAAAAGCGTTTATCTCCGCTTTGTACACCGAAATGGGCAAAATAAGTATTGCAAGAATCGGCCATGGCCTGGTTAAAATTAACCCAGCCATGCGAGCGGCCATTTTGCTCGGTAATCGTTTGACCATTAATAACCGTCGAGCCGTTACACTGATAAAGGTCAGTGGTATTAAGGCCTGATCTTAATACCGAAGCAGCCGTGACCACTTTCATCGTCGAACCGGGAGGAAACAGAGAGAACGCATGGTTTCTGAGCGGACTTCCCGGAGTAGCCAAAATTTCATTCCATTTTTCATCTATCTGATTGGGATCATAGCTGGGCGTACTGGCCATAGCCAGTACAGCTCCATTGCGAGGATCAATCGCTACAGCGGCCCCATTCTTGCCCTGCAGGCCTTCATAAGCTATCTCCTGCAAACGGGAATCTAACGTGAGCACCACATCATCCCCTTTACGAGGCAGAGCAAATATCTGCTGAACCTGCTGGGTCGGAGTAGCATTCTTTAGCCCCAGAAGCCAATCAGCCAAAGAACTTTCCAGACCGGCCGAACCATACTTTAATGTCGCATAGCCGATCACCGGGGCAAACATCTCCCCCTTAGGATAAACTCTAACCTTTTGATCACCGCTGTTCGATTGTGTTTGGGCTAATACTTCGCCATTGTGATCAAAAATTCCTCCCCGCGTTACTCTCTCCTCCATAAGAATCAAGCGACGATTTGAAGGATTATTAAGCAATGCCTCTGCTTTAAAGAATTGCCAGTATATCAGCCCAAAACTAAGTAATACAAAGCTCATAGTCATTCCTAACGCCACACGGCGTAATCCCCGGCTCATCCTGCACATTCCTTTCCTTTAGCCCGCACGTCAGAAATATTCACTTCTGTCGCATGGGAGATATTTGACAGAATACCTAAAAGGAGAAAATGCACGGTAAGGGAACTTCCGCCCAGGCTGGCCCAGGGTAAAGGAATACCTGTCAAAGGGAGGAGCTTTGTCACTCCTGCTAAAATAATCAATGTTTCCACCCCAATCAGAATCCCGATTCCGGCGGCTAAAATCTGACCAAAGCGATCCGTCGCCTTCATACTGACGGTAAATGCCCGCAAAACCACAATCAGGAAAAGACAAATCACTGCCATCGCTCCGGCAAATCCTAACTCCTCCGCCATTACGGAAAAAATAAAATCACTGGAAGCGACCGGAACCTGATAAGCGCCGATCCCGTTGCCCAATCCTGTGCCAAAGATTCCGCCTCCGCCAATGGCAAAGAGGGACTGGGCAATCTGGTGTCCGCCCCCTGTGGCGTCGGCCCAAGGATTAAGCCAGGCCCAAATTCTCGTTCTGACATGGCCGAAAGCCAGATAGCCCAACCACCCGGTAATGCCTAAAATGGGAAGTGAAATTCCAAGATATAATGGTCTTTCCGTCACCACATAAAGAAGAATCACAAACATAGCATAGAACACCAAAGCGGTTCCCAAGCTTTTTTGTGCTCCGAGAAAACCAAATACAAAGGCTGCCATTATCAGAAAAGGTCCCAGCGTACGCCAATCCGGCAAAGAGAATTTCCACCATTGAACGGTCCCCACTCTGAGCAGCTCTTCCTTTTCCGTGAAATAGGCAGACAAAAACAACAACAGTGTAACCTTCACCAGCTCTTCCGGCTCAAAACCGAATCCACCGACCTTCAGCCAACTGGTAGCTCCTCCGGAGGCTACTCCGAAAATCAAAGTAATAAATAGCAAAATTACTGCCGCCAAACCCCAAAGATACTGGAACCGGCCCAACCGCCGATAATCCTTTACACCCCAGAAAACAACGTAGTATAGAACCAATCCTAAATTGGCCCAGTAAAACTGTCTGAGGCTACGGGTCGGATCAATCCGTACCAGAAAGACCAGTCCCAACGCCAGAATGGCCAGAACGGCGGGTAATAAAAAAGCATCGCCCTGAACTTTCAAGACCTTCTCCAGGATCAGGCCAAGCATAACTAAAACAGAAAAAAGCAATGCCTGCCAGAGGATAGGTACACTGGCTTTTCCCTCAATCTTTAATACCCATAAACCTGCCCAAAGAATACCCAGAACCAAAAAGCGCAGCAACCATTGACTATTGATGATCCGGGCTTTTAAAAGTTGGCTATCCATAACTCTGCCATCCTCGCTTAATCCAGAATACAGCATAGCGCCGTAAAGTTATCTTTGGCTCCCCGCTCTAAAATCAAGGCTTTCAGATTATCCATTTTTTCTTCCCATTCACCCTGGCTGCCAAAATTGGCTGCCAGCTCTTCATCAGAAACCATATTAGTCACGCCGTCAGTACAAAGAAGGAAGACATCCCCTTCCTTCACATCAACCGTGTAATATTCAGGATTTATTTCTTCAAAAGGTCCTAAAGCCCGCAGGAGGCGATGTCGCAAAGGATGATTTGCCGCTTCTTCCGGAGATATCTTGCCGTAGCGGACTAATTCTCCAGGCAGAGAATGGTCAATCGTCAGGCAGGCTAGTTTATTCTCCCTCCATAGATAAGCCCTGCTGTCTCCCACATGGGCAATAATCGCCAAATCATCTCTCAGCAACAAAATCGTCAGAGTCGTTCCCATTTCCTTTTCCGGGAGAGACTGGGAGTATTCAAAAACTGTCTGATTGCCGGCAGTCATTACCTTAGTCAGCCAGGTGGATAATTCTTCCCCTGAGATACCGGGCAGTTCTTTCACATGGTTTTCAATTTCCTTGATCGCCATGTCGGATGCCACTTCACCAGCCGAATGCCCGCCCATACCGTCGGCCACCGCATACACACCATAATCGGAGAGTACAATAAAGCCATCTTCATTATTTTCCCTTACATAACCTGTCTCGCTGAAACTAAGAACTCTCATTTTGCCACCTCGAATATTGGAATGTAATACTTCCAATTTTCACATAATCTCCAGCCACCAATTGAACAGAGGAAGAGATGCGTTCGCCATTGACCCAGGTGCCGTTAGTACTGCCCAGGTCTTCAACTATCGGCACACCTTTATGCATTTTAAACACAGCATGATCCACTGATGAAAAGTGATCCATCAATACGATATCATTATTTTTTCCCCGCCCTACGCGTAAGCCCCTGTTATCCAAACGAAAGACCTTGCCCTTGGGTAAAGAATCACCGCCAATCAAAACTTCTAAGCGGCCCCATTCTTTACCCTGCCGGCGGGACGGCAGGCCCTTGATTTGCATTCCACCCAAGAGAGCGGTCAGCATTCGAAAAAGGAAAAGATAGATAAGAGCAAGGAACAAAAGACGCCCAAGCACTAATAATACTTGCACAAAGCATCCTCCCATAAATCAGGTGCTGATAACATCAGTCACCAGATAATCGCTTAATTACCAATACGGTTTGTCCAAGCTGGATTTTATCACCAGGAGCGATCATTTCTCTGGTGATGCGCTGGCCATTGACCAGAGTACCATTCGTACTTCCCAGATCATCAAGCATCCAGCCTTGATCTGTCTCCGTTATTTTCAGGTGCCTTCTGGACACTTGAGGGTCACGGAGCACAATTTCACACTGAGCATGACGGCCTAAATACATCTCCCGCTTATTTAAATGATAAAGCACTGACCTATCCGGCCCTTCAATTACTTCTAGACCGTACTCATAATTCCTGCCTTCCGGAGCCGGAGAGGAAAAGTTTAACTTTCCGCCGCCATAAGTTTCTTCCCTTTCTCCCCCATATTCTTCTTCCCCATAAGGCTCTTCATCTTCAGGCCAATTAACAGTTACTCCATCGT
>JAEWCM010000177.1 GCA_023390635.1 Bacillota bacterium | reverse complement strand
GTGCGGAGGTAGCAGCAGGGGAGTTGCTGGCTGATCATTATTTAGCCATGAGCAGCGGGTTTGATGACGATGGTATTCCCGGCACACCCACAAAGGAGCCGGCCTTTGGGCTTGACGCCAAATGGATTACGGCAGGGCACCGAGAGCAGGCTGAGTTGGCCGGCAGTACAGTGGTGGATGCTCCTACCGTGTTGGCTACCCATCTGACGGAAGTAATCAAAGCGAATGCTTGGGAAATCTTGAGCCGGCAGGATGTCAAGACTCTTATTGATCATGCGAAACAACAGGCCCCGGCAGCTGTGGATGATGCGATGGAGGTTTCCAGTCTGGGTCAGATTCAAAAGATTTTGGCTAACCTGCTAAGGGAGAGAGTTTCCATCCGCGATCTGATCACAATTTTGGAATCCATTGCCGACCATGCGACTGTGACGAAGGATTTGGACCGTCTGACAGAACATGTTCGTCAGGCCTTGGCAAGGCAGATTGTCCAACCCTTGATAGGGAAAGATGGAAAATTACCCGTACTGACGCTGGATCCCAAGCTGGAACAGGAGATTTTGGACAGTATTCAACCGTCTGATTATGGGACCTACCTTTCCATGGAACCCCATGCTTTGCAAAATCTTTTACAGCAATTGAGTCAGGAAGCAGAGAAAATGATGCTCAAAGGACATACCCCTGTGGTGGTCTGTGCTCCGGTAGTGCGCATTAATTTGCGCCGGGTAGCAGAGCGGCAGATTCCCTCATTGATTGTCCTTTCCTATAATGAATTGGTGAGCGATGTACAAGTTGAGGCAGTAGGGATGGTGAGAAGTAGCCATGCGGGTTAAGCGGTTTGTCGGGAATACTGTGGCGGAAGCCATGAATAAGGTTAAACGTGAATTAGGAGCCGAAGCAGTGATTCTTCAGACGAGGCAGTTTCGGGAAGGCGGATTTTTCGGACTGTTCGGCAAGGTGAAAGTTGAAGTAACTGCTGCAGTGGAAGATCAGCTGGTGAAGCCAACTAAGCTGCCTCCGCTGATGAATCCCTACCTCAACCCACCATCAGGGCAAGGTGGAGAAAAGAGTACTAACGAATCTTTTTTTAAGTCTTTGGAAAAGGCCTCGGACATAATTGATGAGAAAAGATCAGATGTGGAACAGAGCGATGATTTAATAAAGGCAAGGCCTGCCTCTTTATCGAGGGAACTGGCTGGCGAAAGAGCAGTGGAACGCGAATTAAAATCAGAGAGAAACCAGGATGAAGGATTGCGCAAAGAAATGGAATCGATGCGGCAAATGCTGGAGTCCATGAATCATCAGATGTCCGTTCTTCATGCAGATAAAAGGGATTATCCGGTGGAGCTGGTGAAGTGGGCAGATGCCCTGACTGAGCGGGGAATTGGAATTCCCTTTGTTAACAAGCTGATTCAGGAGATTCAGCAGGAGATTCCTGCCGAACAATGGCTGGATGATAAGGTGATCCGGGATCACCTCTTTCAGCTTGTGCAGAAAAGCATGCCTCCTGTTGAACCGATCACTTTGAAAAAAGAGGGTCCTTGTGTGGTTGCTTTGATTGGGCCAACCGGAGTAGGAAAAACCACTACCATTGGCAAGTTGGCTGCCGGATTCAGTATTGTGGACAGACGCAAAGTGGCTTTGGTGACGGCGGATACCTATCGAGTAGCGGCGGTGGAACAGTTAAAGACTTTTGGTGAAATTATCGGAGTTCCGGTAGATGTAGTGATGACCCCCAATGGTTTGCGGGAGACATTGGAAAAGCATCAGGACAAAGACCTGATTATTGTGGACACGGCTGGCCGCAGCCCAAACCATGATTTCCATATGTCAGAACTGCAGGCCTTTTTGCATAAGGCTGAAGCCGATTTTAGAATTTTAGTGTTAAGTGCTACCACTCAGACGGCGGATCAGATGAAAATCATTGCACGTTTTCAAGATCTGGCTACCCATATCTTGCTTACCAAGTTGGATGAAACAGGCAGTGCTGGAGCTCTTATGAATATTTTTGAATCGGTACGGATACCCGTAAGCTACCTGACCAATGGTCAGAATGTTCCTGATGATATCGAAGCGGCAACCCCTGAACGCCTGGCAAAATATGTACTGGGGGAAAACTATGATGTTTGATCAGGTATCCGGCTTACGCAAATTGGCAGCTGAAAACAAGCAAATCAGCAAGAGATCAATGAGGGTTATTGCTGTGACCAGTGGAAAGGGTGGCGTAGGCAAGACCAATTTTACAGTGAATCTTGCTTTAGCCTTGCGGCAATTAGGCTGCCGGGTGCTGATTATGGATGGGGATTTAGGCATGGCCAATGTAGATGTAGCCTTTGGTTTGACCCCAAAGTACACTCTGCAGCATTTATTCGCCGGAGAAAAAAATATTGAAGAGATAGTGTTGTGGGGACCCAGAGGGATTGGAATCTTGCCCGGAGGCTCGGGTATTCAGAATCTGTCTAATCTGGAGAAAAATGATTTGGAAAATATCGTAGTCAACATGGGACGACTGGAAAAGTTAACGGATATTCTTCTGATTGATACAGGTGCCGGAATCAGTCCCACGGTGATAAATTTTCTCCAGGCGGCGGATGATATTATTTTGATTACTACACCCGAACCCACTTCTCTGACCGATGCCTATGGACTTCTCAAGGTGTTATATGAAGACCGGGAGCAGGCGACAGTCAATGTGGTGGTGAACAGGGTGAGAGCGGAGCGGGACGGTCAGGAAACTTTCAATCGTTTAAGCATGGCAGTGCGCAAGTTTCTGAATGGCTCGGTACGTTCACTGGGGTGGATCTACGATGATTCCAATGTTTTTCAGGCGGTGATGCGCCAAGAACCGATCGGACTGTCTTATCCCGATACGAAAGCTTACCGGTGCATTGAATGGGTGGCAGGTAACGTGATGGGAATCTATCGCAACCCTCCACACCGGGCGGGAGGAATTCGCGGTTTCTTAGGTTCGTTGTTTCGTTCTCAAATATAGGGGATCCTGATTATTTTCTTTGCGGAGAAGGAGTAGACTTTAATAATCAAGAATTTATACAAAGTAGGGAAAGCAGTGGAAATGAGAATGGGGTGACAAGGGCAATGAATTTGAAGGAAATTATTGAGCCTAAGCAAGTAGTGGAATTGGTAGTATGGGACGGGGCTTATAAAGGAAGATTCCGTTCACGGGTTGATGAGGTAGGAGAGAAAGTTTTATCTGTGGCAGCACCATACATAGATCGCCAAATCATTCCGTTGCGAGAGGGAACGGAACTGGAAGTGTTTTTTTTCGATGAAATTTCCGCTTATAGCTTCAAGGCAGAGATTATGCAGAGAATTGCTGTGCCTATACCAATCTTTGTCCTGGAGGTTAAAGGACAAATCACGAAGGTGCAGCGCCGTAATTATGTGCGCGTGCCGGCCTTTTATCCTATAAGTTATCGTACTGTAAATCGGGATGGTCTCAGCGAGCTTAAGGAAGGATTCATGATGGATCTGAGCGGAGGGGGTATGTGCTTTCACACAGAAGAAATGGTAGAAAATCAAGCACTGCTTTTTACTCATTTACATCTGCCCAATGATGAGGTACAGACTCCCGGAAAAGTGCGCAGGGTGGTTTTTGATAAGGAAAATAAACGCTATATTCTTTCCGTACAATTTTATGACATTTCCGAGAAGGATAGAGATAAAATTGTTAACTGCGTATTTAATATTCAGCGATCAATGATCCAAAAGGGTTTAAAATAAATAACGGTCATTGGAGAGAGGAGTGAAGAGTGTGAAACTAGAGCAAGTGCAATTGGATGCTCTTAAAGAGATTGGGAATATCGGTTCGGCGCATGCTGCTACATCTTTATCCATGCTGTTACAGCGGCGGATTGATATGTCAGTGCCGGAAATTTGGACTGCTTCCTTTGAAGAAATTACTAATGTCATTGGACAGTTAGATACTCCTCAGGCTGTCATCTATGTGAAAGTGGAAGGGGATGCACCGGGTAAGGCTGTGTTTTTCTTTCCTTTACATAGTGCGGAAGTAATGATACAGCTTCTTATGCAGACAGAGGAACCGATTGATTTATTTGGCGATGAAATGGCCCAGTCTGCACTGAAAGAGATTGGAAATATTATGGTTGGTTCATTCATCATTGCCCTGACCCAATTTTCCGGAATACCTCTCCAGCCTTCTGTTCCGGCATTGGCCGTTGATATGGCCGGTGCTGTTTTTGATGCTATCTTGCTGGAAGAGGGAACGTTGGATGAGGACGTGCTGTTTATTGATACACAGTTGACCGGCATTCCAAGGATAGAAGGACAATTTCTTTTCTTGCCCAATGACGGATCACTCAAAAAATTATTGGGAGCATTAGGCGTATGAGTGTGGTAATCAATGTGGGGATGGCTGACTATAAAACGGCACATAACCCTGACTTATTAATGACTGCAGGATTAGGATCATGCATCGGTATCTGCATTAATGATCCGATAGCTAAAGTCGGTGGAATGGCACATATTATGCTGCCGACAGCTAATGGAAATCCTGGCTCTAATCCGGCTAAATTTGCCGATACGGCCATTGAATTGATGGTGAAGGAAATACTCAATTTAGGAGCTTCAAAAATTAGGTTAAAGGCAAAGATCGCCGGGGGAGCTCAAATGTTTTCTTTCCCGGGCAAACCTCCTGTGCTGAAAATCGGAGACCGCAACGCGGAAGCTGTGATGGTGGAATTAAAACGCTTGAGCATTCCTCTGTTGGTGAGTGACGTGGGAGGAAGCTTCGGGCGGACGATCCATTTTGATGTGTCCACAGGAGAGCTTAAGGTGCGCACTATTAATCATGGTGAAAAGGTGATTTGATGGAACTGGACGATGTAAAACTTCATACCTGGATTGTGCGTTTTGCCGTTGGGGCAGGGATAGTTGTAGGTATGTTGAGCTGGATTAACGGAATAAGCTTAGGTTGGTTGATTTTTCGGATTGTGCTGACCTTTGTCCTGATCTATTTTCTGTGTGAAGGCAGTATGCTTTTATTTACAAGAAATGCTCCGGAAAGGGCGGAGGATATTTCACTCGACGATCAGAAGCTGGTACATAATGAAGGAGAAAATAAAGGGAGCATCTTGGATATTGCCTTAGGGGATGATGATGCAGGAGTACCTTTGCCTGCCCCCGGACAGGTGAATGCTTCCTTAAGTTCAGGAACCGTGACCAGTGAGCAGCAGGCTGAGATTGTGCGTCGGATGGGATGGGAAAATACGTAATCGTTTAACTTGATTGAGGGAGGTGGTCCCCCTTGTCTCAGAATGCATATGAAAATTTGAGCCGTACTGCCTGGAGGCCAGAACAGGTTGAAGGGTACCTGCCTTTGGTCAAGCGTATTGCCGGAAGATTGGCTATCTCCCTTCCTGCCCATGTGGATGAAGACGATCTGGAAGGCTATGGGGTATTTGGCCTTTTGGACGCTTTAGAACGCTTTGATGCCTCAAGAGGGGTTAAGTTTGAGACTTATGCCACTTTAAGGATAAGAGGTGCTATTATTGATGGGTTAAGGACCATGGATTGGGTTCCTCACTCGGCACGGGCGAAGGTAAAAAAAGTTCAGGAAGCCTTTCAGATTATAGAAAGCCGGGCAGGGCGCCCAGCTTTGGAAGAAGAGGTGGCAGCATCTCTGGATATGAGCGAGAGTGATCTAAAGAGTGTGCTGGTCACCGCGCAAATGCTTAATATCACTTCTTTGGATGATGGAATCGGCGGCGAAAACGGAGATGTGGGAGGCTCTCCCTATGATGTTTTAGTTGATCCGGAGGCCCAGGAGGCCTTTAAAGATATTGAAAATGACGAGCGCAAACAGCTTCTGGCTGAAGCGGTGGATAAACTGCCGGAGAAGGAAAAATTGGTGGTAGCCTTGTATTATCAGGAAGAGCTTACCTTAAAAGAGATAGCAGCAGTACTGAAACTATCCGAATCGCGGATTTCTCAGCTCCATTCCCAGGCCATACTGCGCCTGCGGGGACGGTTAAGTCGGCAGAAGAAAAAACTCTTCTAAATCGCTAAAGTTTTCCTGGGAATTTGTCGATATAATGATTAAGTTTTGGTTAATGTTGGAGGTGAATTGATGGGCAATATGGATGTTCTTGCAATCCCTAAAGCGGATGCTAAAGGTGCCAAAGGCAGCATTAGCGGTGCTGATCCGAGCGACGGACAGAACGCTGCAGCTGGTTTTGCAGCTATTTTTGCTAACTGGGTGCAGGGATTGGAAGGACAAAACAACAGTGGAAACGGGCAGGCACAGGATCAATCTACTGATGGGGAAACCAAGGGCGGCGTTGTTGCTGGAGCAGGCGCAGTGCAGCTTGGATTACTCAAGTCCAGCGGAGATCTTGCTGATCCCAATGCTCTTTTCACTATGGTTCCGGCAGGCAAGGAGGCTAATTCCGGAGGAGAAACAGGTCAAAGCGGTGTTTGGGATAAGGCTTTGGAAGCTTTGGCAAAAGGGGATTTTAAAGGAGCATGGATGGCTCTGTCCTCAGGGGGGATAACCCCAAATATTTCGGAGTTGGATCAATATAAAGTTCAAATTACCTATCTTTTGGATCAGCTTTCCGGTGAGATTACAGGTGGAGCTGATGATTTGACAGACTTGCTACAGCAACTAAAAGGTAATAATGGCTTAGTAGCTTTATTTACTTTTTTGGAAAGCAAAGCAGGAATGAGCACAGAGAACAATGGGTCTGTCAACTTAATAAAAGCTGATGTTCAGGATGATTTCACAGTGCCCGGAACAGCAGTGGTTGAAGAGCCTATAACTAATCAGAAGGATCAATCAGGAACAACTGGTGCAGAAAAAGCAGTTCAAAGCAGTGCCGGGGTCGTGACTGAAAATAAAGAGGTACTCGGGAAAGAAACTAAGCCTCTGAACGACCAAACTGCGATTGGCCAGAGTTCGAATCTTGACAGCAGCGAGAAGATCGGGAGCGCTGCCGCACTTTATAATTCCTCGAATCAAGGGGATAATCAGGAGAGCGGCTCAGGACAGGAAAAAGGCTCGCAGCAAGGGACAAAGAGTGAAATCACCTATGGGCTTTTCGGTGATAAAGTCAATGTATCCTTTGCTCGAACGGCAGGCAGTGAAGCTTTACAACAAACTCAAAACGTACCTGTATGGGAACAGGTGCAGGCAGCATTGCGCGCTGCGCTAAAAGAAAGACAGGCTGATCAGGCGGAATTAAAGCATCTTACCCTTCAACTCCGTCCTGCATCACTGGGAAGTATTCAGATTGCTTTGCGATGGGATGATGGTGTAGTTCATCTCCATTGTCTTGCTTCCCAGCCATCTACCGGCCAAGCGTTGCAGGATAAGATGCCTGAACTGCGTCAGTCCCTGGAGAATATGGGTGTGGCCTGCGGAAATATGGAGACAGGTTTCAGCAATGACCAGCAGGATAGCCGTCAACAGGAGTACAACAGAGAGCGATTGGGTCTTCATGTAGTACCTGATAATCATGAAACTCCGAGCGGTTCTGATCTGGATGGTCTAACTGCCGAAGTAGCAAACGATGTGGTGACGGAAGAGTCGGTGGGGAACTATCAGGTAAATGTTAAAGCCTGATCAGAAGAACCGGATGATAACTCAGGTGAGATTATGATAAATAAATTAGTGAGGGATAGATATGAGTGTAGATTTCAATACCGTTTCTTCCACGCAATCAGGCAGTTCGACACAAAAAAGTTCTGATAAGAAAAATTCGATGGGTAAGGATGATTTCCTTCAGTTGTTAGTGTCCGAACTGCGCAACCAGGATCCACTCAGTCCGGTGGATAACAAGGATTCCATGGCTCAATTGGCTCAGTTTAGTTCCCTGGAACAGATGACTAACATAGCCACCGCTATTACCGGTTTAAGTCAGCTCCTTACTCAGCAGAGTGAGATGACTCTATTTTCGCAAGCAGCTTCCTTCATCGGGAAAGAAGTGTCATGGATGGACAGCGACGAAAAAGTGCAAAAAGGTGTGGTGGAATCGATCGGCTGGGGTGACGATGGTTCGATAAAACTTAAAGTAGGCGATCAATGGATCGACATGTACGCTGTCGGCATTGTTTCTGCTCCCGGTACAGGTGGTGCAGGGGGAACGAAGGATCCGGATGATACAAATCCCGTTGACTAGAATTTAGACTTATTATTCTCAAAACAGATTAAGGAGGAAGACGCTCATGATGCGTTCACTTTATTCAGCCATTTCCGGGCTGAAAAATCATCAGATCAGAATGGATGTGGTTGGCGACAACATCGCCAATGTCAATACCAGCGGTTTCAAACGGAGCCGGGTTAGTTTCGGTACCATGCTCAGCCAGACAACCAAGGGGGCTTCTTCGCCTACTACGTCACCGGAGAGAGGTGGTACCAATGCCATTCAAATCGGTTTAGGAGCAACTATCGGTTCTGTGGATAAGATCACGACCCAAGGCAGTGCTCAGTATACCGGACAAGATACGGATATGATGCTACAGGGTTCAGGATATTTTGTTCTGCTCAATGGCAGCACTCAGGTGTATACTCGTGCAGGCGGTTTTATTTTTGATAAGAGCGGTAATTTAGAAGACCCGGCAACCGGTGCCTTGGTGCAGGGTTACATTGCTGATGCTACTGGTGTTATTACTGCATCTGGGGGTACCTCGAAAATTACAGTTAATCTTAAAGATGCTCCTAAATATTTACCAACAGTTACTCCGGCTCCTACTCCAGCTAATTATGTAGCTAATAATTTCCAGTTAGAGAGTTATAGCATTGATCAGAGTGGTGTAATTACCGGGGTTTATACTTATGTTGGGGCAGCTGATGCAACTGTACCTAAATCAATTACTGCTAAAATTGCTCAGATCGCCGTGGCTACCTTCTCTAACGATGCTGGACTTGTAAATGCAGGAAATAACTTCTTAATGGAGACCAACAACTCCGGCACTCCTTCTATTGGAGCTCCTGGTACAGGTGGACGCGCTTTGGTTATCCCGAATAATCTGGAAATGTCCAATGTGGACTTGTCTCAGGAAATGACGGACATGATCGTGACCCAGCGTGGATTCCAGGCGAATTCCCGTGTCATCACTGTTTCCGATACTCTGCTGGAAGAATTGATCAATCTGAAACGATAAGGGATAGGGGATGACCTATGCGTTTAATTGGAACGGCTGCCACTGGGATTCGCGCCCAGCAGGCAGCCTTGGATACGGTTGGCAACAATATTGCCAATGTCAATACGACCGGCTTTAAAGCATCGGAGATGAATTTTGCCGAGACCCTGACCAACGCAGTGCGGGTGGAAGGAACCACCCTGCTGAATACTGCAGTGGGCGATCCGCTTGATGTGGGTGTGGGAGCGGTGATAAGCGGCGTGCGCACTGATTTCCGTCCGGGAAATTACACACCGACCGACAATCCTCTGGATTTGGCGGTGGACGGCCAGGGCTTCTTTCAGGTGGTCAGACCAGACGGACAAATCGCCTACACTAAGGCCGGGATGTTTAAGGCCGATGTGAACGGCGATTTGGTGGACAGGTATGGCAATTATTTAGAACCCACCATTAACGTGGATGGGGCTACCGATGTGGCAGTCAGCCCGGAAGGTATAGTTACCGGCAAGATTGACGGAGAAGAACAGGAATTCGGGCAAATTACCCTGGCCAGATTTGTCAATCCGGAAGGGCTCTCCCGGCAGGAGAACAGTCTCTATCTGGAAACCGCTGCATCGGGGACTCCGGAAATAGAGGAGCCGAACACAGAGACCGTTGGGGTGATTCGTCCGTTTACACAGGAACAATCCAACGTGGATTTAGGCAAGCAGATGACCGATTTAATTCAGATCCAGAGGGCTTATCAGCTTAATTCCCGCATGGTTAAAGATGGAGACCAGATGTGGAGCTTGGCCAACGAGCTGAGAAGGAGGTAAGGACATGTCCGGATGGTTGGATACCCCTAATATAAAAGTTCTGGAAAAGGGATTGGATGCTACTTCTTTGCGCCAACGGGTGCTGGCTAATAATATCTCTAATGTGGACACGCCTGATTTTAAAAGTTCGGATGTGGATTTTGCTACTGTTCTGGGTTCTTACATGAAAGAAGAAGGGCAGTTGGCCTTGAAAACCTCATCTCCGAAGCATTTTGACGGAGTGAGCCGGCCTGACGGTCAGGCTGTGGTAGAAGATAACCGCACCATATTGCGTAATGACGGTAATAATGTGGATGTTGAGCAGGAAATGACCAAACTGGCGGAAAATTCTCTGCAATATAGCGGTATTGCCAGAGCGATCACCGAACAGTTTACAAAGCTGCGTACGGTAATCCAAGCGAAATAGTATAGAAGCAGGAGGGCAGAAAAGTGATACGAGGGCTTTATACTTCAACAGCAGGCATGCTGGCAGCCCAGTCTCAGAGTGAGATTATCGGTGATAATATTGCGAACCTCAGCACTCCCGGATTTAAGCAGGAACAGGGAAGCAACCACTCCTTTCCCACGCTTCTTTTGGAGCGGATTAATGATGGAAGCAAGATTCCGGAGCAAACCCCCATCGGCAGTATCGGTACCGGTGTTGTGGTGGATCGTACTGCCCGCCTGACGGTTCAAGGGGCTTTGAATACTACAGGAATTTCTACTGACTTAGCCTTGGTCTCAGATCAAAACCAGCCCATATTTTTTGCTGTTCAAACCGATAATGGGGTGATGTACACTCGCAACGGCAGATTTCAGCTTAGTGCGGAAGGTCAGCTGCAAACCATGGACGGCCATGCCGTATTGGGTGAAAATGGCCCGATTAATGGTTTGGACGTTAATTTTACCGTATCATCTGACGGTATGGTACTCAATGGCCAGGGGGAAGAAGTGGACAGATTGGTTGTACGCCAATTGCCGGAAGATAACTTGACCCGGGTGGGTAATTCTCTTTATACTTCTACCCAAGCCACCCAGGCCCAGAATTTTCAGGTGAAGCAGGGAGCATTTGAAGCTTCAAATGTTGATTTGACTACCCAGATAACAAAAATGATGACGGTGATGCGGGCTTACGAAGCCAATCAGAGAGTAATTCAGACTCAAGATGCTACTTTGGATAAAGCGGTGAATGAGGTCGGTAAGGTTTGATTGGCAGCTAGCGAAGGAGTGAGTGTTTAATGGCACAGCAATCGGTGATTTTTTCTGTGGGAGAGGAAGAATACGGGATACCTATTAATGTAGTGCGGGAAATTGTGCGGATTGATGTGGGAAGAACTATTCCCCAGGCACCGGATTATGTGAAGGGGTTAATCACCCTGCGGGGACAGGCAATTCCTATTATTGATCTTCATGTACGATTCGGAGTTGGAGAAAACACTTCTCTGCTTAAGACTTCTGATGGCGGGAAAGCAGTTAATCAGAACAATCTGGCGTTGATTGTGGAATTGAATGGGAATCTGGTAGGATTTGCCGTGGATAATGTTCAGGAAGTCAGGGTTCTGGATAATATTGCTCCCCCTCCGCCACTGGTTACCGCATCTTTCATTGGAGGAGTAGTTAATCTTCCCGACCGCATAATCATGGAACTGATGCCGGAACACCTTCTGGAGGATTCGGAGTTGCAGGGTTTAAGCAGGCTAGCAAGCGCGTAAACCGTTCAATTATTTCAGAACCGGGGTGATGCAAATGGATATGGATACTAATATGATGCTGACGCTTTTTAAGTGGCAGATGAATAATATGGCTGCTCAGATCGGAAATGTGGATGACAATTCAGGGGCGCAGAACAATGATAATAGCAATCTGATGTTTGCTTTGTTACTTCAGGCATTTATGGGTGGAGGGAGTTCAGAGTCTCAGGTCAACTTGAATACCACCACAGGTGCTGGCACCGATACATCTGCAGGAAATAGTAATTCTCAGGAGGCGGGCAGCTATCAGCAATTGATCTATGCCATGGGACAGAAGTATGGTGTAGATCCTCAATTGATTACAAAAGTGATAGCGGCTGAATCAGCCTTTAATCCCAGTGTTACCTCATCGGCAGGGGCGCAGGGACTGATGCAATTAATGCCGAGCACAGCAGCGGCGTATGGTGTGAGCAATCCTTATGATCCTGTTCAGAACATTGCCGGAGGAACTCAGTTTTTGCGGGATCTTCTTGAGAAGTATAATGGGAATACTTCTTTAGCCTTGGCCGCTTACAATGCCGGGCCGGGAGCAGTGGACAAATATAATGGTGTTCCTCCTTATCAGGAGACACAAAACTATGTAAAAAAAATTATGAATCAGATTAGCGGATATAATTGGGAAGTATAAAAGAAGGTTTCAATTAGAAGGGGTGTGCCGAAACTTTTAGACAGTTTCAGCACATCTTCTTTTTATCCATTTAGATTATTTTTAGTGTAAATGCCAGTTTTGAATCGACTTTTGTTATTTGGCAGCAGATGAATATGGATTAAATCCTGAACATTTTGGGTATTATTTTTATGGTTATGGGGATTGTTACCGTTATTTAGTTTGATAAAAAGGTTTGGTGAAGAAAACTAACTGAACCAAGACCTTTCTGCGGCTGAGAACGGATGTTCTTTTATATTTGATTAAGCTGGGGATTCTGCTATAATGTTGATTAAGAATAAATATAAAATAATTTTAAAAGTCCGATCCGATGTTTTAAGGAGTTACGGATGGCAGAATACTATGGTTATTTACTGAAAACGACATGGCCTAGCGTTTCAGTGTTATTGATTCTTTTCCTTTTTGTTATAGGTCGGTTATTTTGGAAAGGATGGAGAACTTGGAGATCTAGAAGAAACTTTGGCGGACTGGCACTTTTTATCGGAAAAATGGTGCTTTGGATTATAGTTTTGGTTGTTTATTCCCGAATTTTTTTCCTGAATCATCCGGACTGGTATTATAGACCTTTTGTCTGTGAAGGACTGATAGAAGAAAAGATTTATGACCAAAGCAATAATCAATATAAGATTAAAATTGCACATAATTCCCAAGGCCTGATTCTGAATGTGGATCAGAACCTTTACAGTCACTTGGGGATTAAGGACCAGGTTAGATTAAAGTATTTACCTATTCGTCAAGAGGTAATACGCTGTGATATTTTAGCGTATGGGGTAAAAACCGAAAAATAATGGATGTTTTTTCCTCATATCTATTGGCGTATTCCAATTTACTATGAATATGATATGATAGTACCAATTAATTGGCGATAGGAAAAAGCAGATGCGGAAAGGAGAGATGATTTATGCGTATTCAAAAAGTTAATGAACACATGGTCCGCATCTTTATCTCCTTCACTGAGCTTGCTGATCGAGATATCACGATGACAGATTTATTTCAGCGCACCTCTAAGACCGAGCAATTGTTTTGGGAGCTAATCGCTCAGGCTCGGGAGGAAGTGGAATTCAATTTGGATCAACCTTTTTGGATTCAAGCAACCGTTTCTTCTAATGATGAATTTGTAATTACTGTGATGAAGCAAGAAGAGCAATTTGACGGTTTGGTGAAGGAGAAGGAGAAAAAGCAACCTGCCCGGAACCGGATTCGTGAATGGGTATATGCTTTTGCTGATTTTGAAGACGTGCTGGCAGCAACGGCTCTGTTGCCGCAATTTCCCCAATTGCACTCTTCCTTGTATGAATTATCCGGAGAATATTTTCTGACTTTGCAGAGAATGGGCAGCGGAAAAAAACGCCAGATAGCGGAGAGTATTTTGGACGAATACGGGGAACTTGTCAATACTTCGAAAGCATTCTTAGATGAGCATGGTAAGGTAATAAGCAAGGAAAAAGCAGTGGAGATGCTGGGAGAATTCTTTCTGAAACGGAAGGTTGAAAAGACGGAGTCAGGACAGACTTTGACAATGACAGAATCGGTTCAGAAGGATTTGCTGGGAGAAAAAAAGCCCCAAGAGGAGAGCAAAGCTTCGATCAAGAAGCCACGAGCCAAAAAGAAGACGATTGATTCCCTGCAAGGGAATCAGAAGGTACAGGACAATACAGATTTGGCATAATCCAGCAGGGGCCGTTGTTCAACGGCCCCTGCCTTATATATCCTAATTGATTTTTTTAAGTATTAGATTGCTATTTCAACCGTAGGAGAATAGTGCCGGAATGGTTTGACGGCACTGGCTGCATATCGGTTTTCCTTTAAATGATTCAACATGGACTTTTTGCCCGCAGAAAATGCAGGTTTCATTTTTTTTGTCATGCAAAAAAATGATATTACTTTCTTTTTTGCCGTTAAGATCATTTCGATTGTTTGTCGTCATTAAGGTTCCCCCTGTTCAAATATTGTGCTGCTCACCTATCATAAGACATTCGCTCTGTCGAAATCCTAAAAAGGATGGGGGCTGACAAGGATTAAAAGGTCGAGATAGGTATTTGTTTTTGGTAAAATTGCGGTTTGGTTTTTCCGATGATAAGATGATAAAATATAAGATGCGTGAAATGGGCGGAGGAAGAGAGAATGAATGATTTATTAAATAATATATGGAAAGTTCCTGAGTTGGGAGAACTCTTTTTCCCGGCAGGAAATCCTGGCAGCCAGACGAGCTTTGCTAAGAGGGCTGAATGGCTCGAGAAGGGCCGATATGCCCGAAAAAATTTGGTAGAAATATTAAAAAAAGAGCATCTGCGTTTAGGAGCAGGGGAAATAACATTAAAAAATATTGCTAAACTTGGTGAAGAACATACTTTAGCAGTGGTTACAGGACAGCAGGTGGGAGTTTTCACCGGTCCGCTTTACACTCTGTATAAAGCTATCACTGCCGTTAACCTGGCCAAGGAACAGAGTGAGGCGCTGAAGCGTCCGGTGGTTCCTGTTTTCTGGGTAGCAGGAGAGGATCATGACTGGGCAGAGATCCAGACTGCCTGGTTTTTAGACCGACAAGGAAAGTCTGTGTCTTGTAGTATGCCTGGTCAGGGAGGGGGCCTTTCGGTAGGAAGTTTACCTGTACCTGACTGGGCGGAAATGTCAGTTCAACTGGAGCAAGTTTTACCGGACACGGAATTTCGTCTGGAGATTATGAACGATTTGGAAGGACTGACAAATAAATCTGCAAATTTGGGTGAATGGTTCACCTTAGTTTTTCAATGGCTACTAGGAGACAAGGGGCTGATTTTTTTCAATCCTCTTTTACCGGAAATAAAAACACTCGCTCAGGAATGCTATATTGGTGTGCTTAATCATCATCAGGAGATTAGATTGGCTTTAAGTGAGCGGACCGCTCAATGGGAAAAAGCAGGAGGAAAGGCCCAGATTCAGTTGACGGGAGGAGAAGTAAACCTCTTTTTGTCTGTACCGGAGCGGAGGGCGATTCTCTGTGAAGAGAGGGGTTTTTATCTGCGGGGACGGGAGGAATTCTGGGACCTGAGTAAAGTGAGTGATCTTTTGGATAAAGCTCCTCAGCGCTTTTCTCCTAATGTAGTGACTCGTCCTGTCGTGCAGGAATTTCTTCTCCCTACCTTGGCTTATGTGGCAGGTCCGGGTGAAATGAATTACTGGGCTCAGCTCGGGGGTGTTTTCGAAACTTTGGGCTATCGTATGCCTATCGTATATCCCCGCTTATCAGCAGTGCTGATTACTGCAGGATGGGAGAAAACTATGGAGAATGAGAAAATAGAGCTGAGAGAAGTCTATGCCGGACTTTCAGAGCGGAGGGAGAAACGGTTAAAAGAATTGGATACTTTGAAGATTGATGATCGCTTTACCGATTTGCGTCGTCAGGTCGGAGAAGCTTACCGTGAACTTGAACCTTTGTCAGAACTTCATCCTCAGGCAGAGGAATGGATTGTCCAAAATCAGGAAAAAATAGAGATTCAAATTCAATATTTGGAGAAAAAGATATGGCAGGCTCAGAGAAAACAGAGTGATAGTGTTTTGAAACACTGGACGCAGTTGGAAGAAGGGATTTTGCCTAATGGTAATCGTCAAGAGCGGGTGTTGAATCCTTTAAGCTTCTATGCGCGTTATGGGCGCTCCTGGATTGATCAAATTTGTGAGTTGCCGTTAGACTCAGAATTTAAAGAACAAATAACGCTCCTGTGAAAGCCGCGGGAGGTAGCTTTATTTTCTTCTCCTTAAATTGATCAGGATCAAGAGAGGATGTGAACTTATGGGCTCAATTGAGCATTCGAGGACAAGAAAAAAACAGTGGTCACGCCGCAAAAAGATAGGGATAACCGTGATTAGTATTTTAGCAGTGCTGATCATTGGCGGTGCGGCCTATGGCTGGTATGCCTGGAATGAAATTTTCAGCGGCAAGGCGGCGGTCACTGTTCCTAAGAATTCGAATATGAGTTCAGCTGAGCTCAAGGGCCGGGTTAGTATTCTACTTTTGGGTGCGGATCAGAGAGAAAAAGAGACGGCGTATAATACAGACAGTATTATTTTGGTGACGATTGATACGGAAAATAAAAGGATCAGCCTTTTGTCAATACCACGGGACACGAAAGTGGAGGACAAAAAGGGCAATACCATAAAAATTAACTCTATTGCGGGCGCAGAAGGGCCGGTGGCTTTGCAGCAAACCGTATCCGACTTAACGGGATTACCGGTATCCGGCTATGTCCTTACTAATTTCGAAGGATTTAAAGAAATCATTGATGCGCTTGGCGGCGTGACCATTAATGTGGAAAAAAACATGTACTATGAGACAGGAGATAAAACTGACGGAATTATTAATTTGAAAAAAGGAATACAGCGTTTAGACGGCTCGAAGGCACTTCAATATGCCCGCTTCCGCTACGATGCTCTGGCAGATATTTCCCGGACGGCACGGCAGCAGGCAGTACTTAAGGCAGTAGCCAAGGAATTGCTGCAGGTGAGTACAGTACCCAAAATTCCGACCTTGATACCAAAATTTCGTGATGCGGTAGAGAGCAATATTTCATTAGCCGATACGCTCAAATTAGCTCAAGTGGTAGTAGGCTTTGATCAATCCAATATGATAAGCCAGACTTTACCTGGCAAATTTGTGACAATCAAAGGATTAAGCTACTGGGAAGTTGATCCGGAGGAAACAAAAAAGACCGTTAAAGACTTATTAATGGGCATTACGACAGAAGACATTATCCACTATGACGGTACGGACAATTCCGGTCAAGAAACCAATCAGACGGTTCCTAATAATATTGAGCAGAATTCGAACGGGCAGAATGCTTATAAGCCAAAAGATGCTTCAAATGGAACGGTTACAGAGAGTAACGGAAGTACGGGCACTGGGCAAGAAGTTCAGCCTTCTTCCCCTATAGTTCCCGAAACACCTGCAGCGTCTAACCCTTCCAATTCTTCTGGTGAAGAGATAATTCTTCCCGAAGATAATGCAGGAAATGAATCTTCTGATGTCGAACCCAGTAATGGTGGGAAAGGGACAGAAGGTAAAACTGAATTGAAACAGTAGATAAAAGAAACTGAATAATATGTAAAAATAGGACTTTGGTCCTGGTTATTTATAGAAAAATTCTGTTATATTGAAAGGGTAAGGAATTTCCGTATATGGTTGAGAGTGGGGGGATGTTTCGTGCCGGAAGAAATTGCTCAAGGTAAGTCCTTGGATGAAATACGCAGCCTATGGGCGGAGAAGTTGGCATTACAGCCGGAAGAACTGGAACTTGAGGTGCTGGAGAAACCAAGCTTCTTTTCACGGTCATGGAAAGTGCGGGTAAGCTGGCAAGAAGTTGCCGCTGCTTTAACAGCTAGTGATGAATCAACTGAGGAATTCAGCCTGATCAATGATAATCCTGAGATGAAATTGAACTGCACAACTGAAGTAAGAGCAAAAGGTGAAGGTTATGCAATTATCGTTGGTGATGGCATCAGTTTGGTAGTACCCAGCCCGGAGCATGGTGAAACCAAAAGGGGTGGTGTTGTACAGCAAGCTCCTTTTGCTGTTACTCCCGGAGAAGAAGTGGAGTTTTCTCCTTATAACAACCCAGGTTGCCGAAGATGGACTTTGGAGATTAAAATGCAAGGACTTTCAGCCGGGGCCAAGGTAGAAAATCGGCCGGGCATAAAATATACTTTACCGGAACAAATTTCTTCTAACTATCGCTTGTTTTTACCTGAACATATAAAAAAAGTAAAGACTGCTCCTTGGGGTGAAGTCTGGGATAAGCAACGTTTGGAGGAAGATTTGCGGACCGCCGGTATTGTTCACGGTATCGTACCTGATTTATGGGAGAAGGTCCTTTTAGTTGAAGGCTACAAAGAAATGATCGTAGCTCAGGCCACCATGCCTGTTCCTCCTGTAGCGCCGAAACTGGAAAGCTTCGTGGGTATTGCTAAGGAAGACCAGGATCAAAAGGACCGGATTGACTTTTTTGCTTCTAAAATTCAGCTAGTCAATGAAGGAGATGTATTAGTCCGTAAAATTCCCGGGGTAACTGGGACTCCAGGTAAAAATGTACTTGGAAAGGAGATCCCCGCAGGTAACTTCAAGGACTTCAAGCTTAAGGGCAAGAAAAATGTTAATCTATCAGAAGATGGGAATGTCTTGACAGCTGCTGTAGGGGGGCATCCTATCAAGATTGATGAATATACCTACATGGTAGAAAATGTATATGCTTTGAACAGGGATGTCGATTTAGAAACAGGCAGTGTGGATTTCAGCGGTGATGTAGTGATTCACGGTAACGTCCAGGACAGCTTTCACGTTTTTGCCGGCGGCAAGGTGGAGATTAACGGTTCTGTATCTCATGCAGAAATCAGAGCGGAAAATGGACTGAAAATCTATAACAATGTATTGGGCGGAAAAATTGTTGTTGGTGAGAAGTTTGTGGTCCGTTCAGAAATGATGCGTCTCTTGAGCGAGCTCAATGCACAACTTTTGCTTTGTCTTCAACAGACGGCCTCAGTATTGCCTTCTGCTGCTAAATCTAACATTAAACCGGGACAATGCCTGAAGCTGGTCATTGAGAAACAGTTTTTCGATTTACCTAAACTGGCTTTGAGAACCCAAACCTTTTTGGAAAATAATAAGGATGAGCTGGTAAACAGCAATTTAATGGCGCCAGTGCGGACAGCTGCCCATTTTCTAGCCGGATTGGGACCGTTAGATTTGCAGGCTTTGCCTTTTCTTACAAAAGCGAGTCAGGACCTGGCTGAGTTTGTAGACACCATGGCGCTGGAAATGCCGGAAAAACTGGATTGCTACATAGGATATGCTCAAGGTGCGGAGATTCAATGCGGTGGGGCTTTTGAGTGTCAAAAGGGAGTCTATAATTCGATTATTCGTGCTGAAAGTGATATTATTATTGAAGGCGTGTGTCGAGGAGGCAAGCTCTATTCAGGAGGCAATATCAGAATTAAAGAGTTAGGTGGAGCAGGAGTAAGTAAAACCCATGTCCAGATGAAGGGTTCAAACCGTTTAGAAGCGGAATACTGCCATCCTAATGTAACAGTTGTTGTAGATAAAGAGATCATTTTGATTGAGGAACCTGCCAAAAAGCTTGAGATTTACAGGGAGCGGGGTATTGTACAGGTTGATAAATTAAAAGGTTGATTTGAGGCTAAGGCGGTGAAGATCAATGAGCAGAACCTTCTTTTCTTACTGAATATTGCAGGTAAGATAGGGAGGTTCTTTTTGTTAAGTTTATAGCAATTACAGTGGAGGGTATAGAATGGAAACAATGATTGAATTAGAACGGGCCAGGAGCTTAATTGAAGAAAGAATAGGATTCCTGGAAATGGAGAAAATCCCCCTGGCTTTTTCTTATGGCAGGGTCCTGGCTGAAAATTTATATTCTCCCTTACCGATCCCCCCTTTTTTCCGTTCCCCCTTAGACGGATATTCCTACAGAGGAGAGGTAGGAAATACTGCTCCTTTATCTTTGCAGATAGTCAGTGAGATACCGGCAGGGACATGGTCTGACGGGACGATTAAAGAGGGGGAAGCGGCGAAAATTTTTACAGGTGCCCCTATTCCTCCGGGAGCTAATTGTGTGGTAAGGGTAGAGGACACAGAGGAAAAGGATGGCATGGTTCTAGTAAAAAAACCGGTGTTGCCTGGAGAGAATATTGTAGCCAGGGGAGAAGAAATTGAGGTAGGAGAACTTCTACTGGAAAGAGGAAGCCTTCTCAATCCTCCCGCCGTAGGATTTCTAGCCTCGGTAGGGATTAAGGAAGTTCTTGTTTTTCGACGCCCCAAAGTGGGAATTTTGTCTACCGGTTCAGAGCTGGCGGAGCTTGGAGACCGACTATTACCTGGAAAAATCTACAATAGTAACAGTTATACTTTGGCAGGCCTTGTCCAGGGCCTGGGCTGTGAAGTTCATATATTGCCCGTAGTCCAGGATAATTTACCGGATACTATGGCTGCCCTGCAGCGATTTGAAGAAATGAATGTGGTGATTACTACAGGGGGAGCCTCCGTGGGTGATTATGATCTGATGCCGGAGGTTCTGTCCATGCTTGGCTGTGAGATTTTATTCTGGAAAGTGAACCTGAAACCGGGAACTCCGGTCGTTATGGGATATCGGGAAAAGCAAATGTATTTTGCTCTTTCTGGAAATCCGGCGGCGGCCATGACTACTTTTGAACTGCTGGTAAGGCCTGCGTTACAAAAATATGCAGGGCGGAGTGAATGGAAACTTCAGGAGATTCCGGTCAGAATTGAAGGGAATTTCGCGAAATGGGGGAGACAGCGTCGCTTTTTACGGGCCAAAGTAATTTGGAAAGATGGAGAACTTTGGGCGGACATTAACCAGTCCCAAACATCAGGGGTTTTGCGGACCCTTATCGGAAGTCAATTACTGGTGGATGTTCCTGCTGACCACGGACCGGTAAGGCAGGGAGAAATCTTAAAAGCAATTTGGCTCAGTTCATGGGGAGGATGAGAAAGTGTGCAAAATACCTGTAGTCTCTATTGTCGGACAGGGGTCTAATTCAGGAAAAACTACAGTACTGGAGAAGCTGATTAAAGAAGGAAAGAAAAGAAATTGGCGGATTGCAGTGATTAAACATGATGCTCACGGATTTGAATTGGATCAGCCAGGCAAAGATAGTTGGAGACATGCCCAAGCAGGTGCAGATATTGTGGTGCTCTCTTCGCCGCAAAAAAGGGCCTGGATTGAGAAAGTCGATGAGGACACGCCGCTTGAGGACCTGATTGCGAAAATCAGCGGAGTGGATTTGATTATGACGGAAGGGTATAAGAGAGGGAAGCAGCCAAAGATTGAAGTTTTTCGTTCTGAGGTGCATGATCAGCTTTTTTGTCCACAGGAAGAGTTAATCGCTATTGTTAGTGACCGCACCTTTGATAATGGTATTCCCCAGTTTTCTCTGGAAGACGCAGCAGGAATATGTGATTTTCTGGCGGAGCGCTATTCTCTGCATGGAATTCAAGGGGATTTACCCCAATGACGGAGGAGACGTGCGGCTAGGGGTAGAAGAGGAAAGGCCAAAAGGGATGAGACCAGATTAAACAGAGTGTGGGCGTTGGCAGTTTGTTGGGCAAGGCTTCCTCCCAGCCAGGGCAGTAGATGAGCTAAAGGATTAAGAAAAGGGTAAAATAGCAGAACTCCAAAGAAGTTAAGCAGAACGTGAAAGAGCGCAACTCTTTGGGCGGCTGAGTTCGCGGCAAGAGAAGCAATCAGGGCAGTAATGCAGGTGCCGATGTTGGCTCCAAAAACAAAGGCAAGGGCAGTAGGAAAGGTTATCCAGCCATTGTTGACCAAAATCATAGCTATCCCTGTCGTTGCCCCCGATGAATGCATAAGGGCGGCCATGAAAGCTCCGGCTAAAATTCCTCGGAGATGATGACTGCCTAATTGGTGTAGAAAAGTCTGTAGGGCAGGGTACTCTGTCAGGGGCGCCATTCCGCTTTTCAGAAGTGTAAGGCTAAGAAAAATAAGGCCCAGTCCGGAGATAGCAAGTGCCAGATAGCGGCGTTGGCTGGAAAAAAATAAGAAACCCATAGCTCCCAGGCAGAGAATATAAATGGAAAACTTGCCGAGGGGAAGAGCCATGAGCTGAGTAGTGACCGTTGTGCCGATATTACTTCCTAAGATAAGACCTAAAGAGTTTTCAAAGGGTAAAAGACCTGCATCCACCAGAGAAACGGTCATGACGGTCAATGCAGTGCTTGACTGGAGGATTGCAGAAGCGATGACCCCGCTTCCCATACTGCGCCATGGAGTAGCTGTCATACGGTCAATAAATTTTGCAAAGGCACTGCCGGCAAAGCTTTGTAATCCATATCGCATCAGTTTCATTCCGCTCAGAAGAAAGATCATCCCTAGAGTAAGGGTGATAAGATAAAGCATCATCCTTATTCAGCTTCTTTCCCACAAAGTCCTTATCAGTATATCGGAAAACTGGGAATCGAGAACAGGGAAAGAATGAGTGGAATAAATTTACATAAAGGTATTATCGAAGCTAAACTTTTTGTGATCAGAGCATACATTATCCTGAAGGGGTGATGTTATGAGGATACGGCGCGGAGGAATCAACGATTGGCCGTTCATATTCAATTTGTCTTGTTCGGCTGCGGAAGCCAGTATTTCACCTTGGCGCAAACAGCCGATGGAGGAGACAATTAAATATAGAAGAAAATGTACCAAAGGCCTATGGAGCTGGATCCAGCAAACAGGTTCAATTATCTTTATTGCTGAGGCAGAAGCTGAAAAAGATCTGGGATCAGGAAAGGAAAAGGGATTGGTCCCGGTAGGGTATTTGATTCTTCATCCCGGCAATATTGAAGAGTTAACAGGATTACCTCAGGCATGGGTGATGGATATCGCTGTTTTACCTGACTATCAAGGTAAGGGCTTGGCAAAAGCCATGCTTAAGGAAGCAGAGAAGTACTGTGTAAGCGTAGATTTGTCTTATTTGGGGCTGGCAGTGACCAGTCATAATCTTCGAGCCCTTAAACTCTATGAAGATCTGGGATTTGTAGAAGAAAGAAAATTGATGGTCAAAATTCTTTCTTAAAACGCCCTGTAGGTAGGACTAAAGTCCTAAAAATGACAATGAGTCACAAAAAACTTCCAAATGGTCCTATTCTTCCCCTTGCTACAAACCCTTTCTTATGATAAAAAAAGAAAGACGAGATAAAAAAGCTTGCGGCAACATCGCCGCAAGCTTAAGTAAAAGAGAGGAGTGGGGATAAAAAATTGGAAAACGTGAGACTATTTAAATTCTACCCATGCAGCTGAAAAATATACATGAATGAAGAGTGGAAAATGAAAAGAAAAACTGTAAATGATAAGAAACAACAGCGATCGCTTAATATATAAGGGTTGGCAGAAATTATGGGCCAACGAATATTCAGAACTTGGGGTGTGTTGTGATGTACGGAGCAATTATTGCTCAAATTTTATATGAGTTGGCTTTGGTAGATGATACAACGTATTATCACAGCTTGCGTGTCGGGTATCTGATGGATGCCTTTGCCGCTGATGAAGAGGGGCAAAAGTGTCTTAAACAGGTTTGGGTAACCCGAGATGAATTTGTCGTGGCCGGATTGCTGCATGACATAGGAAAAACGACCTGGCCCCGGGACATTCTGCTTTCCAATAAACTAATTAAGGATATGGATGACGAGAGTATGCTCAAGGCGGCAAAATATCGTTTAGAACATCCTATTGTATCTAAGCAGATTTTGATGAATTACTATCAATCTACCGGTAACCGATTTTGGCAACGCATTGCCACAGGCGTAGGAGCTCATCATGAGGATTATGACGGCAGGGGTTATCCGCGCCGCCTGAAAGGCAGCGATATTCCCCTGTTGGGAAGGGTCCTTAATGTATTCAGTGATTTCGAAGCCCGGACAATGATGCGGCGTTACCGCAATGCGCAATCCAAAGAGCAGGCTTTAGCGGAGATGGAAAAGCTGCTGGGTCAGATTTATGATCCATACTGGGGCGTCGTCGTTTTGAATTTCTTGCGTAAGGAAGAAGGCAAACCTGATTTGGATGTGTGGTTTCAAAAGGAAATAAAGAGGCTGAGCTAGAAAAATACTTTTTGAGGCATAGCAGACCAAACTCTGTGAAACACTATGGCACAGATTAGTGTGGAGGGAAGTCTATGCTGAGGTTGGAAATACCGTTAGACCATGGTACTGATTGGCGTGAATATTCTTTGCCAGAGTGGAGTAATGCTTTACATCCCTTTATGGCGGAAGAAAAATGGGAAATGCGCCTGGCTTTTACCCATTCAGGTTATAAGGTTGTGGAGTTTGGGCCCGTCCAGAAAACTGGGAAAAGAGCGGAATTGATTTTTAGCTCAGGCGAGCGGGCTGTAAGCTTAAATAATTTTGATGTGGAAGGGTCTTGGAGGAGAACATTGGCAGAGGAGATCCTTCATTTGGTTAAAGGAATGGGAGCAGTGGGGTTTTATACCTGGGCAGAAGAAGAACATTGTTCCTTCTGGTGTAATATGGGAGCAGTTGTTTTGCCTGAAGCCAAGCCTTTTCCTGAGGTTGTTTGCAGAGAGAAGATTAATGTAGAGGCATTGTTTGGCTCTTGTTTATTAGTCACCTATGCAGGCCAACCTGTTCTTTGCCTTGAGCCTATTGTGTGCAAACGGCCCCCACTGGGCGTTGTCAGTTTAGCCCAGTATCGCGTCGAGCAAATGCTGGGAGGCCTTTCTCTTGGTTTTTCCAGCCGGGTTTCCATGCGTTCTCCCTGGAAGGTTTCCGGGGATGTATGGCAGGATCTTTTGTCTTATAGCCGGCTAGAAGCATTTGAATGGATAGAAAGACTAATTGAGGAAGAAGAACTACGGCAAGGAGGAGTTCGTTGAATCCTGGCGAATTCTATTATTATTTTGACGAAAGCTTGGAGCAAGCCAAGTTTTCTTTATTTTAGGGATGGAAAGGAGAAATGTATGACATCAATCTACGATAGTGCGCATCAATTAGCTGATGCCATCAGGACATCGGAAGAATATCGTCAATTTATGGAGGCTAAAGAGGCCATGTTAAGCAATGAAATTCACCGAAAAATGCTTACCGAGTTTCATGCTAAACAGGTTGAATTACAGCATGCTCAGATAATGGAGGATGAGCATGCCACAGAAAAGATGGAGGATTTGGAACGTCTTTACAGTATGCTTAGTTTACATCCTGCAGCTCGTACTTATTTAGAGCACGAATTCAGAATTTCCCGGTTATTCAGTGATGTTCATGCTATTCTGGGAGAAGCGATGAAAGAAGTGATACCGATTGGATTCGAAGAGAGCACAGAAGAGACGGAGATAAATCATGAGTAAGTGCTGGTTGTAAAGAAGGGATAATGATGACCGAAAAATCTGAATGGGACTGGCTGATTTTTGCAGCACATCCTGATGATGCGGAGATTGGGGCGGGGGGGCTGATGGCCCAACAAGCCTTAATTGGTAAGAATATTGTAATCTGTGATTTGACAGCGGGAGAAATGAGCAGCAATGGTGATCCTGCTACACGTCGCAGGGAGGCATTGAAAGCTGCGGAGTTTTTGGGGGTTAAAGAGCGGATTTGCTTAAACTTTCCCGACCGAGGTTTAGAGAAGAGCGAAGACCAGGTAGTGCAAGTAGTGAAGTTAATCAGGCAATACCGCCCCCGATTTGTCCTTTCGCCATGGCATGGTGATTCCCATCCGGATCATCGTCAAGCCTCTGCATTGGTGAGAGAAGGGATTTTTAATGCCCGGCTGCGTCGTTACGGTGAAGGTGATCCATGGATAGTGAAGAGGATATGGGAATATTTTGTGAATGAAGCAGCAAACCATCCAGTGTATTTAAAGCTGTCCCAGGCTGCGATTGAGCGTAAATATAAGGCTTTAGGCTGTTATCAATCTCAGTTTATCCAGGATGGTAAGGCTGTACCAACTCGTTTGCATGGCTTGCTTCGCCACATTGAGTACAGAGACGGTTATGCCGGCGGTTTAGTGGGAGCAGAATGGGCAGAAGCCTTTTTCCAAATGGAAGAAATTTCTGTCCGTAATCTCCAGGATTTAGATTAAGGAGCACAAAGATGAAAATAGGCATGATTTGCTATCCTTCTTATGGAGGGAGTGGAGTGGTAGCTACCGAATTAGGGTATGCTTTGGGAGAACGGGGACATGAAGTGCACTTTATTTCTTCTGCCCGGCCCTTCCGCCTCAGACGCTATCATGAAAATCTATTTTTCCATGAAGTGGAAGATGTAAGCTATCCCCTTTTTAAATATCCTCCATATACATTGCTTTTGGCCAATAAAATTTGTGATGTGGTTAAATTTGTGGGTTTGGATGTTTTACACGCTCATTACGCCATTCCACACAGCGTTAGTGCTTACCTGGCCAAGCAAATGCTCCCTGAAGCGATCCCTTTGGTGACAACGTTGCATGGTACTGATGTTACCTTAGTAGGGGCTTATGAGGAATTTTTTAATTTAACTCAGCTTGCTTTGCGTGTCAGTGACAATGTCACCGCGGTTTCACATGCGTTGGCGGTGCAAACGCAGGAAGTTTTTGGACCTTTAGAAAAAGAAATTGGCGTCATTCCCAATTTCATTGATCCGCAAATTTACACTCCTAGTCAAGACAGAGATAAAATGGCTTGTCTTTACAAACGCTTTGCTCCTCAGGGAGAGAGAATCATTACGCACATTTCTAATTTCCGTGAAGTAAAGCGGGTGTCAGATGTGGTAGAAGTATTTGCCAAGGTAGCAAGCAGAATGAATTGCCGTTTACTTCTGGTTGGTGATGGCCCTGATATGGGTAAGGTAGAGCGGGAAGTGATGGCTTTAGGGTTGGAAGCGAAAGTTTGCTTTCTCGGAAAACAGGAAAGTGTTAAGGAGATATTGCAGATTTCTGATGTTTTTTTGCTGTTATCTGAGCAAGAGAGCTTTGGGTTGGCGGCTTTGGAAGCTATGGCCTGTGGTGTCCCTGTTGTGGCGAGCCGGGTAGGGGGTTTACCAGAAGTGGTTCGGGAGGGAGAAACGGGTTTCTTGGAGGCAGTTGGAGATACGGATCGGATGGCGGAAGATGTGATCAGATTACTGAGCGACGACGACTTGTATGGGCAAATGGCTTATCGAGCAGGTGTTTGGGCTAGAGAAGGTTTTCCCATGGACAAAGTAGTGGGAAGCTACGAGGATTTATATTTTCAGAGCATAGCAAACATAAAATAGGTTTAATTTCTGCTGGAATGAGCATACTACATGTATGAACTATGTTCACAAGCACACAAGCTGGAGGGTTAAATATGTTAGAAAAATGTCGTTCGTGTGGATTAGAACATGAAGATCTGTCTCATGTAGTGTTTCGTCGCAATCAGGTAAGTAATCGTGTGTTGCCTTATTGTAGCCAATGCATGCGTCGCCTTTACAATGTGCCGTATCGCCCCGACCGGAATATCGAATAGCAGAGCCTATTTGCGTTCTGTATACTTCACGGGTTGTGATGAATATCCCTTGCCTTTTTCTTTCACCTTTGATATATTGACTGTTATACAGAGGAGAAAGGGGGCTTAATCATGGCTTATAGTATTTCTGCAGAGTGTATTAGCTGTGGTGCCTGTGTGGATGAGTGCCCAGTTTCTGCAATTGGAGAAGGCAGCGATTTCTATGAAATCAATGCAGATCTGTGCATTGACTGTGGAGCTTGTGCCGATGCTTGTCC
>JAEWCM010000133.1 GCA_023390635.1 Bacillota bacterium | reverse complement strand
CATAATAACTTATGACTGGCTTGGAGCGGGGGATTTCCTTTGGGGTGAATCGCTGAGTGGTAATTCAGCGTAGGGCTTCTCACCTTTATGCCCGAATCCGTCAACTAACCTCGTAAGCTGCGAAAGGTGGACAAGCAAGTGACTCCTTTTTCCCAAAGGTTGTTGGCAGGAGCTGTGTTGGCCGGAGTGTTCTTAACAGGAAGTGTTGTGAATGCTCAAATTGCCGATGGCTCAAGTGCGACAGCCAACTTAAGGCTGGCTTCGAATGCTGCTGTAAATGTTTCATATGTTCAAACAGTGCACGAGAAGCTTCAATGGTCATTACAGACTGAAGAAGAAATTGCCCAGGAAGAAGCCGCAAAGGAGAAGGCGGCTGCAGAAAAACGAGAACAGGTGAAAAGACAGTTGGCTTTAGCAGCGCAAGCGAAAGCAGAAGCGGAGGCGAAGGAGAAGGAGAAGGCTGCAGCAGTGGCTGCACAAAAAGCGGCACAACAGAAGGCCGCTCAGGCTAAGCAGGTGGCTCAGGCTGCCTCAACTCCCGTATCCCGTGGTGAAAGTTCTAACAATAATATTGTACAGAATGCTCTGAGCTTGCAAGGAATTCCTTATGTATTCGGTGGTATGAGCCTAAAGGGGTTTGATTGTTCCGGTTTTACTAAATATGTATTTTCGGTATCAGGAATTACTCTTTCACGCTCATCGTTTGAACAATACGCATCAGGAACATCCGTGAGCAAGAGCCAATTGGAACCAGGTGATCTGGTATTCTTTTCAACCTATTCATCCGGAGCATCTCATGTGGGAATTTATATCGGCGCAGGCCAGTTTGTACATGCCTCTAACTCTGGTGTACGGATTACCAGCCTTTCCGATTCCTATTATGCGGCCAGATATATGGGGGCAAGGCGATACTTCTAACTGTTGACTGCCTATAAAAAAGCAACAACAAATTTTTTGTTGTTGCTTTTTTATAGACTTTTTTGCTTTTTCAGGGATAGATTAGCCAGGGTGTTGCTTTCCAATGCGTACACTCTCCACCGTTATGGGTGAAAATTTTAGGATGGTTTTGAATATATGCATCAGTATGCCGGCACTGATGAGTGCGTTTAAAATAACAACTCCGGCATAATTCTACTCGGTAGTTAAGAATCATTCATGTTTTCCTCCAACGATTTATCGGATTGGGTGGAAGTGGAAGAGCGGAAATGTTGATAAACGGCTTCGGCGATGTGAGCAGGAAGTCCGCTTTTGATCAGTTCAGGGATGTCTGCTTCTTTTACCGCGCCGATGGAAGGAAAGTACTGCATCAATTGACGCCGCCTTTTTGGGCCTATACCATTAATATGATCCAATTCGGACAATGTCATACTTTTAGCCCTTTGTTGACGATGAAACGTAATAGCGAACCGATGAACCTCATCTTGAATTCTCTCTAGGAGATGAAAGGCCGGGGAACGCTTTTCAATGGCAAGCAGCTCATCCTTCTGATTAATCAGACCGGCTGTTTGATGATGTTCATTTTTAACCATACCGGCTAAGGGAATGTTTAAGCCCAGCTGTGCAAGGGCTTCTGCAGCAGCATGAATTTGTCCTTTTCCTCCATCAAGCAAAATTAAATCTGGGCATACCAACTCTCCTGTCAGGACTTTTTGATAGCGGCGGGTAATGATCTGACGGATGGCAGCCGTATCATCATTAGTTTCCATGGGTTGAATTTTATATTTCCGGTAGTTGGAGCGTTCCGGCTTTCCTTGAATAAATTGTACCATTCCACCGACAGCATGAGCTCCTCCGGTATGGGAATTATCGAAAGCCTCAATGGAGTGGGGAGGATCAATATGAAGAAGCTGGCCTAATGTTTCCAAGGCCTGGGCAGTTTCTTCTAATCTCCGGCTCTCCAGCAAAGTTTGTTCATTAAGGGTATTGCTGGCATTCTGGATAGCCATTTGTACCAGATCAAGCTTTTTTCCCCGATGGGGAATGACGATAGGCAGAATTTGCTCCAATTCACTCACTGTGTTTTCCGGGACGAGGATTTCCTGGGGGCAAACATTATTGGTATAGAATTGGACCAAAAAGGAATTAAAGGCTTCTTCCGGTTCTTCATAATAAGGGAAAATATAATTATCCCGGGCGATTACCTTGCCTTGGCGCAGGTAAAATATCTGAATGCACATTTGATCCGTAGTTACGGCATAGCCCAGGACGTCCCGATCCACGAAGTCTGTTAAAGTAATATTTTGCTTTTCATTAAGGCGCTTTAGATCCCCAATTAAGTCCTTGTATTCCTGAGCTCTTTCGAATTTTAGAGCCTGGGCGGCTTCCGCCATTTTTTCTTCCAACAGGTTAATGATCTGATCCTGACCGCCCCGCAAAAAAGCAGTGGCCTCTTTGCGTACTTCGTCATAAGCGTGAGGAGAAACCTCCCTGACACATGGACCCAGACATTGTCCCAAATGATAATATAGACAGGCGCGGCTGGGAATCTGACGGCACTTCCGAAAGGGAAAGAGACGGTTAAGGAGATGTGCTGCTTCTCTGGCTGCTCCAGAATTGGGATAGGGACCAAAATACTTTCCCGACCCTTTTTTTACCTGACGAGTGACGAGAATGCGGGGATGAAGTTCATCCGTAATGGTAATATAAGGATAGGTTTTGTCATCTCTCAGGAGAATATTATACTTGGGGTTGTATTTCTTGATTAAATTACATTCCAGGACCAGCGCTTCAACTTCCGAATCGGTAAGAATATATTCGAAATCAACCACATTACTGACCATTTTCTGTGTCTTGCCATCGTGAGAACCGGTGAAGTAAGAACGAACCCGGTTTTTTAATATTTTAGCTTTGCCCACATAAATGATCCGGTTTGCGGCATCCTTCATCAGATACACTCCCGGTTTTTCAGGCAAAAGAGTTAATTTTTCATGTATAACATCCATCCATGCCACCTCGTCTAATATTTTAGTGGCTGAGCGGAACAGATGCAAGTGAATATACATATCCTCTTCGGGTAAGCAGTATATATGGTATAGAGTGTCTGCTGAAACAGGAGGAATGAATATGCCCGGTGCTTGGGGAAAACCGCCTTATCATAAGCCTGGACAGGATTTTAAGAGTCTGGCCTTTTGGGTTGTCATTGTTGGAATAGGCCTGTTTCTATTATTTCCCGGCTACTTTAAAAGTATATACACTAATTTAACAGAAACCTCAGCTCAGTCTGATGATCTTGGAGACGTGGTCTTGCCTTCTTCCGCCGATTTGACCGGTTCAGGGGGTTCTACTCAAAATAGTACATCAATTATTGGTTCGGAAAACAGTGAGATATCTTCAGGTTATTGGATTATTTTTGTTGGGGATGGAGAGTTCAAACAGCTATCGGTTAGCAACGAGACGTACAATTTCTTGCTTAATTTGATTCAAAGTGATTCAGGGAATAAATCATCATCCCAGACCGTGATTTTAGCGGCTAACGGGCAAGTCGCCAAATATGAAGTGAGCGAAGAGGTATACGGTATTATCAGTAATATCGCAGTCATTAACGGGAGAACGGTTCAAGGCAGCCAGGCATAGTAACCTAATCAACGAAAGAGTAGTTTGGCGCCTGCGGCAAAAAGAACCACACCTAACAATTGCCAAGGGTTCCAAGCTAACTTTTCAGTTCCCAAAAGTCCCAGGTGATCGATGAGTACTGCTGTGGCCACTTGGCCGATGATGATTGCAGTGGTTGCATTGCAAACACCAACTTTTTGAATACTGAATGCTACTAATCCAATGATAAAGACACTAAGGACTCCACCCAGGTAATAGTACCAAGGAATTTCTGACCATGAAAATGAAAAGAAAGGGGATTTGGTAAAAATAAGGGCCAGAAAAGCTAAAAAACTTCCAATAATATGCACAATGAAGGTGGATGTTATCAGTGAAGTTTTGGTACTTAAACCAGAATTTAAAGTACCCTGTATAGCCATAAAAATCCCGGAAACGGCAGCAATCAGCAAAGGGGCGGAAAAAATTTTGGTCATGATAAGCCTCCTTAAAATTTTATACTGGACATGATCCCCAAGAGCGACAAGAAGTATCAGTATTCATAAACTGGATGAGGGAAAAATAAGTTCGCTGAAGATTTAATTTTAAGAGAGGTGGCGTCATGGATATCGATTACGGATTAGTTCAGCGTGCCCAGATGCTGCTTACGTTAGATCATCCTTTACCCCAAGTACGGGATATTCTTATTCAAGAAGGATATTCTGCGGAAGAAGTAGGAGAATTAATTGATGCCACTGAACAAGTTCTTAACTATTTGGTTCCGCCTGCATATGATGAGAATAAAATTGGGATTGATATTCTCCACCCGGAAGAAAAAAATCCGAGACGGAAGCCTTCGGTTGATCTCTTAGTGGATAAACGTTCAGGAAAAATTACCTTAATAACATCTGAACAGCAGGAAACTTGGCGGGTAGCCAATGAGGTGCGCAAAGCGATTCGGGATCAGAAAAAAAGACTACAGCAGTTTTATCATTAAAAATAAGGGTAGTGTTGAACACTACCCTTATTTTTGCTAAATGGCTTTAAATTTATGTTATACTAAAATTATTTAATGGAATTTGTAGTTATTATTCTCTGATTTTTTAATATATGATTCGATGACTTAAACTAGCAAATAAAGCAGGTGAAATAATGAGAATTGGCGTATTGTCCGATACTCATATTAGAGCAGGAAAGTCGTTGCCGTCATGGGTATTCAATGAATTAGCTGATGTAGAAATGATTTTCCATGCAGGAGATATTCTTATTCCTCAGGTCCTGGAGGATTTAGCCTGTATCGCTCCTGTGAAAGCCGTGCGAGGAAACTGCGATGGTTGGGAACTGGCCGATTTGCCCAGTGAATTGCTGAGTGTGCTGGAAGGATGGAGAATCGGATTGGTTCATGGTTGTGCCGGAGTAGGTTATGATACTCCAGAAAGGGCTTTTAATACTTTTAAGGATAAAGGCGTAAATATTATTATTTTTGGACATAGTCATGTTCCGTATATGAACTGGCTAAACGGTGTTTTATTATTTAATCCTGGATCACCAACCGACAAACGCCGACAAGCAGATTATTCTTTAGGAATTATTAATCTTGTAAAGGATAAAGTGGAAGCTCATCATATCTTTTTTAAGTAGGCAGAAAAATCATTAGTAGAATACTTAGCGGTTATTGTCTAAGGGATTTATCGGCTTAGAAAAACGGTGTCGGAAAAAATAAGGAAAAGAGCAGATGAGAGGGATCGAGATATGGAGATTATAGGATTATCAGGAGTAACGCCAGGAACTAAAGCCGATTGGTTTGAACTGCTTAAAATTGGTCAGCGTTTGCGTGTTCAAGTATTGAGCGTTGATCCGTCGGGCAAGGCTCAGATATTGCTTGATGGAAAAGAGATCACTGCTTATCTGGAAACGGAAGCTCAAAGCGGAGATCGCTTTTACGCCAGAGTACAGAGTAATGAACAGGGAAATTTGGTTTTAGTTAAAGAAGCTTTGACTCAACAGGAACAAAATGGTAGTGGAAAAGGAATGCTCTTGGATCTGCCTGCAAAGAACTTGTTAGCGGAAAGGGGGCTGGCGGCGAATCCTGATTTCTTGCCTTTGGTGAAGGAATTTGCTGGCTCAAAGGGAAATTTGCCTGATCTATTTTCTATTTATAATTTTAATCAGGGAAAAACATCTGATCCGAAAAACCAGCCGGGAAATCCTGTTTCAACAGGTTTTCCGCAACAAGTGGAAGGACCTCTCCTTAAAGGAAATGCAGGAGGAGATAGTACATATGTCAATCCTAATGTTTTGACATCTTCAAATGCAGTTTCCGTTGATGAACATAACGGACGGCCCGTATCAGCCGGAGCAACGGCAGGTGTTTTTCCAGAAGTGGAGGAGCAGGCTCTAACCCCGGAAAAATCGGTTGGAGATAAAACGCAGGAGACTAAAGGCTCCGTTGAGAACAAAACAGCTAATGAATTGATTGGTCCCAGAGGAGAGGGTGCCTTCAAAGGGGAAGGTAGTGTCAAAGGAGGCAGTGGAGAAAGCGCGGAGCTGAACATGGGAAAAGACAGCAAGGTGCCGGGGTCAGATGGCTTTAAGGAACTTCAAACCCGAGAAGAACAGGCAGGTAGGGTAGGATTTCAGGAAAGCCAAAGCCAAAGCCAAACCGTTATCTCTGGCAAGGGAAATATTATAGAAGAACAGACTAGCATTTTGGAAGAAGGAAATTCATTAAAGGCAAAAGACGTTGCCGGTGAAGGACGGAATTTAAAGGGAATTTCCTTAGAAACAGCGAATTCCCTGATTAATGCCACAGTTTCAAATGAGGGGCAGCCCCTTGATGAAACCACAGTAATGCAGAGACTCTGGGAGATGATTCCTCAGTGGAGTACACTCAGAGATAACCAAACAAAAGACGGGGGAGCAGAAATTCTTTTAAAATTATTGAAAGCTTTGGGTTTGGACTTTGAGTCCCGTTTAGCTAATTTGAAGCTGGCTGAAAAGCAAGGAGATAGTGAGCTGAATCAGTTGAAGGATACAGTGAAGGCACAATTGATGGAACTGATCCATTCTTCCTCCGGAGCAGCAGGGAAAGAAGGTAAAGGGGGAGAAAAGCTGGAACCGCTTCTTAACTACCTGACCGGACAACAATTATGGCTGCAGAGCGGAAGCAGAGAACCGGCCTATATTTTGCTCCATTTGCCTGTACGTCATCAAGATAGTGTTTATGAAGCCAGAATTGCAGTAGAAAGCGGAAGAAAGGGAGCTAAAATCGATATTGATCATTGCCGAATCGCTTTAATGCTAGATACTCCTAATTTGGGAGAGATAGGTGTTGATGCATGGTTTTTTGAAAAGACTTTGAGCATCAAAATATTATCTTCCTATCCAACCAATATTTCTGAATGGCTTACAGAAATGAAAGAAGAGATAGGGGGACGTTTTAACCAAATCGGCTTTAGGCTAGGAGAAATTAAGGTTGAGGACTTGACAGAGAAAGTTCCATTGGAAGAGTTTATTACCGGTAAGAGAAGAAGTGGGGTTGATTACAAAACGTGAAAAAGAAAGCAGCAGCATTGTCCTACGATTATATAGGCGTTCCTCGCGTTGTAGCCAAAGGGGAAGGAATATTAGCGAATAAAATAATTGAGAAAGCACAAGAAAACGGCATCCCCATTCAGGAGAATCCCGAACTGGTTGATGCCTTAATCCATGTTGAATTGATGAAGGAGATCCCGGCAGAACTTTATCAGGCTGTGGCAGAAATTTTGGCTTTTGTTTATCGTTTGAATGAGAAGGCTGCTGAGTCAAAGGTTAGAGTCCAAGATCAGAAATAATAGTTCTTTAATTTTTTATGTGAAAAATATAATTAGAGTCGGAACCAATTTCATTAGCTTGGGGATGAAGAAATGAAAGAATCGCAAGGAAAATGGAGTTTGGGTTATGTTATCTTTTTAACACTGGCTGTTATCCTGCTGGCGCAATTTAGTCTTAAGTTGGCGGCAGCTTTGATGATCGGAATTGGTCTCGGCTTTGCTATGCAAAAATCCAGGTTCTGTTTTGCATCTGCTTTTCGTGACCCAATGCTGGTAGGAATGACATCCTTGACACAGGCTGTCATTCTTTTGATTATACTGAGTCTTTTAGGATTTACAGCGGTCTATTGGCTGGCTCAACAGTGGGGGTGGAATTTACGGCTCAATGTTTTTCCTTTTGGTGTACATACGGTGATTGGGGGAGGACTATTCGGGATAGGGATGGTTCTTGCAGGCGGATGCGCTTCCGGGGTGCTGATGCGGATAGGAGAAGGATTTGCCATGCAAATGATTGCTTTTGTAGGGCTGATCGTAGGAGCAGTTTTAGGTGAAGGGACTTTACCGCAGTGGCGGGCAAGGTTTGGTGAACATCCAGGGGTATTTCTTCCGGATATTCTCGGCTGGCTGCCAGCTATTGCTGTGGAACTGACGGCTTTGTTTCTTTTGTGGGGTATAGCCAGATGGTGGCAAAGGCGGCAGCAGGGAAAGCAGGAATGAATCAATGAAAGATTATAAATTAGAGGTATGGGGAGAGATGTGCCCTTTACCCCTTCTCAAAGTGCAAAGAAAAATTAAGGAGATCAAATCGGGAGACAGTATTACTTTGGAAACGGAGCATAGCTGTACTTCTCGGGCAGTGGCCCAGTGGGCTAAGGAGAAAAATTATGAATTTGAAGAAGAGGAAATAGTAAACGGGATATGGCGACTGCGGATCATCAAAAAGTAAAGAGAGTGGGTAAGGAATGAGCAAAGACAGGAAAAAGCTAGTCTATGGGCCTTGGCCTTACTGGGCGGGGAGCATCATTTTGGCAGTTTTGAATGTTTCTGTTTTAATACTTCAGCATAAGCCATGGGGGGTCACCAGTATCATTGAAGCGTGGACACGTTGGTCTGCCAGCCTGATCGGAATTTTAGAGAGTAAAAAAGGATTGGACTACCTACTGCAAAATGTGGATACCTATGTCAATATAGGTATTGTGCTGGGTGCTCTATTAAGTGTTTTAACGGCTTCTCAAGCCCGTTTCCGCCCGATTCGCAATATGAAGTTTTTCTTCTCCGCTTTAATTGGAGGCGCTTTAATGGGTTATGGCGCCAGAATAGCCTATGGATGTAACATAGGGGGACTGCTCAACGGGATTTCATCGCTATCTCTTACTGGATGGATATTTGCTTTAGCAGTATTTGGCGGCTGTTATATCGGCGGAAAACTGCTGGTAAAGTTCTTTTTATAGCGGATGATATGAATGAAATGATTTTGAGCAGTTGCATGATCACTTAAATAAAAAATGAGGCCGCTGCAGAGCGACCCCGTTAATTGAAGAGAAGAAGGATGGGTACATATTATCTTACAAATTGGTATGGCAGCTGTTGCAATCCATTTTACCTTGCTCATCGTCGCGCATGCTGTCTTTCCCATTGTGGCAGTGCATGCAACTGGCATAAGTATCAGGTGTTTTGTAGGAAGCTGCAAAGGTGCCATCCAAAGCTTTATTCAGCAATTCTGCAGTTTTTGCGGCCACGTCACCGGTGACTTTGGCGCAACGTTCTTTTTTACCGGCCTGGTTGATGCCTGAATTGTTGCCTTTGCCGCCGGCGGCTGCCGACCATTTGCTGACGGAGATATGGCAGAGGGGAGAATCGGCAACTGTGGTGACCTGATTCTTTATTGTACAGTAACCCTCATGCTTATTGGATGGGAAGGAAAACTGAGTATACCAGCCCAGCAGCTCTCCGCCTAAATTAGAGTAATCTTTAGAAGCCATATTTAAAATGGAGAGAGAAGAATTAAGAGCACCGCAGAGAGTTCCCCAACCTAATCCGCCTCCCTGGCCATAGGTAAACATTCCTGGGGGAATGAGGTTCCAGCCTGCATCAGGGGCACTTTCATGCAGCAGGGTGAGCAATGCATAGGCGGCACCATAACAGCAGGCACTTTTGTAATAACCGTCATAACCCAGTTTGTAGGCAGCTTCTACATCCAGCTTGTTATATTTTAATGGTAAAATCAGAGGGCTTGTGCCAGTGGAAGAAGTGGCCGTATCGGCGTTGGCAATTCCGCTCAGTCCTACCGCACCTGTGGCCACCAGTCCGGCAGTCAGTATACCTGCTTTACTGAAGAAATTCCTCCGCGACATTGTTTTTTGGTCTACTTTTAAATCTGACATAGTGAATCCTCCTCAAAATATATAATGGATTTTATTGAGATTCTTGACATATAGAGTCTAGGTAAGAAGGCTGTTTTTTTACATCTAAACCACCTCATTCTATACCCTATAATCAATTTCGTGATAATAATAACATTCACTTAGCGGTTTGAATAATACAGATTATTGATAGGGGTATAAAAAAAATTAATAGCCCCAAAAATATGGATACATAAAAAGAAGAAATCCTCAGGATAAGTTTTGCCTTTAATAACGAAAGAAAAAGAGCCGTTCAATACGGCTCTTAAAATAAAAATTTAAAATGTATTTGTTAGCACAAATAGCGCTTATCAGGATCAGAGAGGTAATGAACCAAATGTTTGACGGGAAAAGGAAGCATTTTTTTTGCTGGATAAAGCAAATTATAGGTAATGGGCATGGAAAGACCGTCAACCTGTGATACTCTGAATATCTTTAAGTACTCTTCCTTGCGGACGGCCAGATGAGGGACAATCGAAGCGCCCATACCTGCACTGACTGCAGATTTGATTGCATCCAATGTCGACATTTCCGTAACAATACTGAGATCGGAAACATTAAGATCAATTTCTCCCAACGCTTTTTCCAGAGCTTCTCTGGTACCTGATCCCTGTTCACGCAGGATCAAAGGCTGATGCAAAAATTCATCTAAAGAGAGAATGGATTTATCGGCAGATGGAGAAGGGGGAGCAATAAACACCAGTTCATCGTTGATAATGGGAGTACAGCAAAAACCGCTTGTCTCAACATCATCTTCAACTACTCCTAAATCTACCTCATTGGTATCCAGCTTGCGAATAATTTCTTTCGTGTTGGCAATCTCTAATTTGATGTTAATGTCGGGAAATTCTTCTTTAAACATATAGATGGCACAGGGGAGAGAAATATTACCCATAGTTGTGCTGGCACCCAGACGAATCTGTCTGGAATCCTGTTTAAAGGCAACCCGAACGGCATGATCCATTTCCTGCTCAAGTTCTAAAATTTGCCGGGCGTATTGATAGAAAACCTGCCCAGGTTCAGTAAGGGTTACCCCATGTACTGTACGTTCAAAAAGTTGTCCGTGAAAAGATTCTTCTAAATTTTTGATTTGGGTACTGATTGCAGGTTGACTCAGGTGCAGGAGTTTAGCGGCCTGGGAAAAACTGCGGACCTCGGCTACAGCGCAAAAAATTTTAAATTGAAAAAGCTCCATTTTGTATCACTTCACCTATACTTTAAGTTCATTGCGTTTAATTGCCAGGAGTTTTCTGGCTAACATAGCTGCTACCTTTTCGCTATCTCCCAATTTTAAACCACTTAAACGCCATTCTCTAAAAATTCGCCAGAAATTCTGTTCGGAAATTTTACGGGTAAGTTGCTCTGATTCTTCATCATATGGCCAAAACACATCAACCCATAGCGTACCTGAATTGCTTAAAACAAGGGCATAGTGGCATAGTTCAGAATTGGAATAGTCGGCTTCACGCATCAGGATATGTGAGCGACCACCGGGGAAATCAGTTCGTAAGTAAACAAACTTCAAAATGGCACCCCCTAAATATGCAAGCCTTCATCGTTAGTATAACATGGAAATATTAAGTTGGAGAAAGATTAAATACAGAAATTTTAAAAAATTTACTTTTTTTCTCTTGCTAACTTATGCATACTTTAGTATATTAGTGCTGAGACATAAGAATTTCGAATAAACTTAAAAGTGAGAAAATTTTAAAAATTATGGTGATTCCTAGGACATAGGTAAACAGCTTGAGGATTCATAAGAGGTGAAGAGGAATGAGATTAGCATTAACCCCTGACCATCTAGTCGGAGAGTGCCATCCTTGCAATGAAAAGGACGAATATCATGTTTCTTCATATATATTATGCTATCAGACCGCAGACTATTTACTGAAAAATTATCAAGGCCGTTGGGAAATCCAAGAGCGGGAAATTGTTTTGGCGTTGGAAGGCTTAGACGGTCTGGTGCATTTGGAATTCGAATCAGGCTCCATGAGTGTTAATTCGTTGGCAGTCTCTTTATATTCCCGCTATTCATGTGAACTTGGAATCAAAGGATTAGTGGAGGATATTATTCAGGATTTGGATTGGCAAGCCAAGTTAGTGCCACAAAATAAGGAAGAGGATCTTCTATTCAGTTTATTTGTAAAACTAATTGAAATCTTTCACGCCCGGTGTGGATTATGCATTAGAAAAAGCCCTGCTTCTGATGGCTCGGAAAACTGGGAAATTGGGATGGGTCGGGAGGGAACCCAAGGCTGGGTTACGCCGGAGGGAATGGCAATCAACCGTTTTGGTGAAAGCTTTCCGGTGGAGAAGTGGAGAGGGTTGCGTCCAGAGAAGGCTGCTACCTATTTGTTTGGCTTTAACCGTTATTGTCGTCATTATCCCAGTCCCTTAGATCATGTAAAAAGGTAACAAAACCTTTATTATTAAACAGGCTTTATTTTAAGGGCTGCTATCTGTGTCTGCACTACAGATAGCAGCCCTTTTTAGTGTGCATAATTGCTAAGAGAAAGCAAAATGTGTAAAATGACAGGAAGAGAGGAGTCAAGGCCTTTGAAGCAGACAATAGTGGTCCTGGATGTGGAGACAACCGGGTTAAATATGTTGGCAGATGAAATCATAGAATTTGGGGCTTGGCGGATTGAAGAAGGCAAAGATCCGGTATCTTTGCATTTCATGGTCCGTCCTCGCCGTCCTGTTCCGGGAAAAATATTACATTTAACTGGAATTACGGAACAGGAGCTGCAAGCGGCCTCTCCATTTAATTTCTATCAGGAGAGGGTGGAGGACTTTCTCCGTGATGCAGTGTTAGTGGGCCATAATGTTCAGTTTGATTTGGGATTTTTGGGTCAAGTGTTAGGTCACCCTTTTTATCAGGAAGTCTGGGATACTTTAGAGTTAGCGAGAATTTTTTTTCCTTCCCTAAAACAATACAGCTTGAGTTTTCTGGCGGAGAAACTTCAGCTTAACCGAGATAATTTGTCTCTGCACCGTGCGCTGAGTGATGCCTACTTAAGCTGGAAACTCTTAGAGAAATGTTGGGAAAAAGGGAAAAACTTTGACTTGAGCCTTTATGATCAGGCTCAGCCCCTCCTTTCAAACTGGGAAGGAAGAGGTTTTTTTGATGGATTGCGTAAGGAAATCATTCGTGCTTTTCCGGCTCGTCCGATTCGCACCGGGTTGGTTCTGGCAGATGGGGAAGAGGGCTTGTTTAATTATGGAGGAAGTGAGGAAGAGAAATTTCCGGATCAGGCTCTGTGGGTGAAAGAATGCTTTGCTGAGGGAGGTTTGTTGGAATCTCAGCTTAAAGGGTATGAGAGCAGATCGGGACAAATTGAAATGGCGGCTGAAATTGCGGACAGCCTCATTCAATCTCAGAATATTGTGATTGAAGCCGGAACGGGGACCGGAAAATCCATGGCATATTTAATTCCTGTGTTGTGGTGGGCAAAAAAAATGAGACGTAAAATCATTGTTGCTACTCACACCATCCCCCTTCAAGAACAGTTGTTCCAAAAAGATTTACCCAAGCTGCAAAATATTCTGCCCTTTTCTTTTAAAGCCGCTTTATTAAAAGGCCGGGGCAATTATTTTTGCTTGAAGCGCTGGAGAACCTTATCGAATAATCCTGATCATTTGAACTTGGGAGAAAAGCTGGCTTTGCTCAGTGTTTTAATTTGGGTAAGAGAAACCCTTTCCGGTGATTTGCAGGAACTGCCGCAGGGACAGGAGAGGGTATCCTTCTGGATGCGTTTAAATACAGAGGAAGAACTTTGCATCCCATCTCAATGCTCTTATGCCACCCAGTGTTTTCTTTTGAGAGCCCGTAAAAAGGCAGAAGAAGCCCAATTGGTAGTCATCAATCATTCCTTGCTCTTTTCCGACTTAAAAACCGGATTTAATGTTTTGCCTGAATATCACCATTTAATTGTTGACGAGGCACATCATTTTTATAATTCGGCTTTAGAGCAATTAGGGGTTAGCTTGAACAGAGAAGGACTCCAGCGGCTGACTGAGATGATCTATAGAGCACAGGGCGTAAGTCTTTATGGAAATGTAAGACATCGACTCAGCCGGATGGAAGAAGAAAGTCCTCTGATAGCCTGGGAGTTGTTTAAAAATGATCTGGATACCCTTCCAGGTCTCTGTCGAGCCCTTAATGAACAAGGGGAAGAACTTTTCCAGCTTTTTGTCGGGATCGCAGGGGATAGCATTTCATTTCGCCTGACGAATCAGCATAAAAACTCTCCATGGTGGTCTTCCATGGTGGCACAGGTAGAAAATATGGCAGGACGAACCAAGGAACTGCTCCGTTGTTTAGGCAATCTAATTGCCGCCGTGGGCCAGGAAGACGGAGAAATTATTGAAGCTTTAAAAGCTGAAATCAACAGTTATCGACAGGAGTTGGAAGGAATCGTGGAGATTCTGAAACTGATTCTTGATGTGGATAATCGGGAAAGAGTAGTTTGGTTGGAGAGGTCTCCTTCTATTACGATAAAATCGAGTGCGGTAGATGTGAGCGGAATTTTGCAGGAAAAAGTATTCTCCCGTCTTGCTTCGTCCGTTCTTACTTCCGCTACCCTTACTGTTTCAGGAGGATTTGAACATTTTTTAAGTGATATGGGTCTGGAAAAAAATACAAGAACTCTTTTGGTTGATTCGCCTTTTGACTATAATGAACAAATGCGTTTATTGGTAGTGAAACATCTTTTCTCAGGTCAAGGGGAGAACTCAATGGTAGAACCTTTGGCCCGATTTATTAGTGCTGCTGCCAAGCGGATGGAAGGCAGAACGTTGGTGTTGTTTACGTCTCATCGCTTGCTGCAGATGACTTATCCTATTCTGCAGGAAAAGCTTCATGAGGAAAATCTGGATATACTTGGTCAAGGAATTGATGGCAGCAGAAAAGGCTTACTAGAGGAATTTCAGCGTAATCCCCGCAGCGTGCTGCTGGGAGCCAATAGTTTTTGGGAAGGAATTGATATTCCCGGAGCCGGTTTATCATGTGTAATTTTAGTAAAGCTTCCTTTTTGGCCTCCTTCATTGCCTTTGATTGAAGCTCGTTCCGAGCTTCTTACCGCACAGGGCAAAAATCCTTTTCAGGACCTGATGCTTCCGGAGGCTATTATTCGTTTCAAACAGGGTTTTGGTCGCTTGATCCGCACCAAGGAGGACCGGGGCGTAGTAATCCTGCTGGATGAGAGGGCCGTTGAAAAATCCTATGGCCGCCTGTTTTTTGCTTCTTTGCCGATTGATACACATTTTCGGGGAGATACTCAAGCTATCTTGAAAAAGCTTGAAGACTGGAATGATGAAAATCGCTAAAATGGTCTGGAGATCGAGCAAAATATGGATACTTTTCTAAAGGCGGTAAAGATGTTAAACTAAAGAAAAAGTTATGGGGGGTTTATTTTTTTGATCAAACAGTATCCTGTATCCCATGATGGATGGATATATTTGTTGGTTTTGGCGTTGATCGTTTTGGACTGTTATTTTATATTACCATGGCTTACGATTGTGCCCGGAATCTTATTTTTATTCATAATGTTTTTTTTCCGCAATCCTAACAGGCAAGTCAGTAATGATCCGCGTTGTAGTCTGACGGAAATAGGGAGGGTGAACAAACTGTGACAATAAAAAATATTTTTCCAGGATTTATTCCTAGTGCGTTTACCTTGTCTAACCTCTTATTTGGCTTTTTGTCCCTAGCTCTGACCATCGAAGGAAATTACCGCCTGGCAGCAGGAATGATTCTTTTGGCAGTGTTGATGGATAGCCTTGATGGTAAAGTGGCACGGAGATTGTCGGTGAGTTCGTCGTTTGGCAAAGAGCTTGATTCTTTATGCGATGTGGTTTCTTTTGGTGTAGCCCCTGCATTGCTTGCCTATCAGGTGGTTTTGCAATCCCATATGGGCCTTTACGGTTTGGCGGTGGCTGCTGTGTTTGCTTTATGCGGTGCAGTCCGTTTGGCTAGATTTAATATTTTAAATATAACCACACATTTTTTAGGAGTACCTATTACTTTTGCCGGTGGCTTTGTTGCACTGCTCGTACTTTTTTATAAAAATATACCCTGGTTAGTTTTCCCTGTCTGTCTTTGTCTCTTGGCGGGCATGATGGTTTCTTCTTTTAAAGTGCCTAAACTGGGGCGCTAAAACATTAAAGATAATATAAAAAGGCTTAGAGGGATTGGCCCACTTAATGGCAGTCCCTTTAAGCCTTTTTTGTATGAAAGGTTAATCCTCCTTTTCACCTCTGATTTGACTACAGCATATAGTATGGCACAGGATAACATTCCAGAGGAGGGACGGGTTAATGGAAAATCAACAGGTGAACTGGGCTAATATAGGAGTACGGATGGTGCAAGGGTTGACTACGACCATGGATGCAATTCGTCAGCTTGATGTTCAGGAAGCCTCCATGGTCATGCGCTTGCTCGGAAAAACCTGCACAAAAACATTTAAAGATGGCGTCGGACACCAGTTTGGAATCGCCCTTGTAGAAACCAGTGCCCAACTGGCAGTTAAAGATTCCCTGGTGGTTGAGGACGTACTGAAGATTATTACTTCAATCATTGGCCGCCTTTATCTTACTGCGGCCACGCCGGAAGAAAAAGAATTGGTAGCCCAGCTGGAAGATGCGGTAAGAAATTACCAGATTGTTTAAAGCGCAAATTTTTATTCCACTCATAAATTAGTGTATGGAAATAAACAGGGAAGGGAAGTGAGAATATGAAAATCTATTATGTACGCTTACCAGAGTTTATACTTAATGTTTTGCGGAAAGTTTTTGGTTAAAGTGGTATTAAATCTTCCTTCCTCCTCTAAATATAGAATAAGAGACAAGCAAAGGGGAGGAGAATATGCGTCAAAGTCGTTACACATGGTTAATGCTCATTTGCATGGTGTGTTTATTGGGGACTATTGCCTGGGCTGGACCGCAAACATCTTGGAGTGCCCTGGCCAGCGGAAACTATACCAAAGATTCGAAAGTGGCGGTGCAGCATTTCTGGAATGTGTTGGATGCACGGCAGACTGAACTTGCTTATGCTATGTTTGATGAGAATGGACTAAAAAGTTCTGAGCTGGCATATTGGATCGATCTGGTCCGGCATGATCCTCTGATCAGGCTGCAAAAAACAGAAATACTGGATGCAGAGGAATCGGGTATTCTACGGACAAGAGTCAGTTGGATTAATGAAGAACAAGTAATCACCTCATATATCTATCAATTTACATTAATTAATACTGGACAGGGATGGAAAATCAGTGAATTCAAAAAAATAGGTGATGAGCTATCCGTGGTTGAGGGGATAAAAAATGAGCAACTATTGGCAAACAAACAAAGAAATAGGCTCTACCCAAGCCGAGCATAGTAAGCCGTTAAGAATCTATTTAGGTATTTTTCTAATGGGCGTGGGACTGCTTATTCTTATTTTAAGCAGAACATAAAAGGAAGGAATGAAGATCAATATGGCTGGCAGCAATGAACCCCATGTCGTATTATGCGACATGGGGTTCATTGCGTGCGCCACGCATGACGATTAACTCGGCGGTGAGAGTCCGCTATGGGGGTATGTAGCGCCAACCATTAGCTCAAGGCAAGGGTGTCCATCGCGAGGTGGAATCTGAAGGAAGCCGGCGGCAAA
>JAEWCM010000102.1 GCA_023390635.1 Bacillota bacterium | reverse complement strand
GAACAAAGGCGGCGGGGAGGAAAATAGATATGTTCAACGAGTATAAGGAGTACTTGCGCGAAGCGGCGCAGATGTATCTCCACGTCGATCTTACACCGCGTCAGCTAGAACAATTCTCTCAATATGGGGATTTACTTCTGGAATGGAATGAAAAGATTAATCTTACTCGCATCGTTGATCCTAAAGAAATTGTGGTCAAACATTTTATTGATTCATTAACCTTAGCCAAATATGTGAAGGGGAAGTCTTTGGTGGATATTGGAACAGGAGCAGGTTTTCCTGGACTTCCTCTGAAAATACTTAATCCGGAATGGGAGGTTGTCTTGGTAGATTCTTTGGGAAAACGAGTGAAGTTTTTGGAGGCGGTGGTTCAGGATCTGAGGCTGTCCGCGGTGGAAACAGTGCATGCCCGGGCAGAGGATATTGGAAGGATGAAGAACTATCGGGAGAAATTTGATACAGCTACCTCCCGGGCCGTAGCTGGTTTTTCCGTTCTACTGGAATATGCCCTCCCACTACTTAAAAACGGTGGATGTTTTCTGGCTCCTAAAGGGCAGAAGATTGATGAAGAAATAAAAGGAGCCGAAGGAGCCTTACTGCTATTAAACGGGAAGATCAGCAGAGTAGAAACATTTAGTTTGGGAGATGAGGCTGAGCATAGGGCAATCGTAGTCGTGGAAAAGATTAAAACAATGTCTGACAAATATCCTCGTAAGGCCGGATTGCCTGCTAAAGCTCCTCTATAAGAAAGGGTATGTGAATAGGAAGATTATTTTAAGGATTTTTAGAAAAGAACTAGAAAAAGCGCGTTAAGCGCTTTTTTTATTCTTATAGTTTTGATACTATTACATAGGTAGCTTTTTACTTAGATTTGGAACAGGAAGGTTAAAAAGGAGGGCACCGGACATGTCGAGGATAATTGCCATTGCTAATCAAAAAGGTGGGGTAGCAAAAACAACGACAGCAGTGAATTTGAGTGCCAGTTTAACTGAGCATGGAAAAAAGGTGCTGCTGGTGGATCTTGATCCGCAAGGCAATGCTTCTAGCGGAGTCGGTGTTGCCAAGCATAAATTGAGCGAATGTATTTATGATGTATTAATTAATGATGTACCGATAAAAAAGGTCATAGGAAAAACTGAAATTAAAAATTTATTTATTGTACCGGCAAGGATTGAGTTGGCTGGCGCGGAGATCGAGCTGGTAGGACAACCTGCCCGGGAAAATAAATTGAAAGAAGCTTTGAGTGGGCTAAAAGATGACTTTGACTTTATTTTTATCGATTGTCCTCCTTCACTGGGATTGCTTACTTTAAATGCATTGACAGTTGCTACTGATGTGTTGATCCCTATTCAGTGTGAGTACTATGCCCTAGAAGGGCTAACATTGCTAATGAATACGTTGGACAGGGTAAAACGGAGTTTAAATTCAGATTTAAATATTCTCGGTGTCTTGTTGACGATGTTTGATGCTAGAACGAATCTGGCAATTCAAGTAGTAGATGAGGTAAAAAAATACTTCCGCAGTAATGTGTTTCAGACCATTGTACCGAGGAATGTCCGTTTAGGGGAAGCGCCCAGTCATGGTAAGCCGATTATGCTGTATGACCCCCGTTCTCGCGGAGCAGAAGTGTACCGAGATTTGGCAGAGGAGGTATTAGAGCGTGTCTAAAAGAGGATTAGGCAAAGGGCTGGAGGCTCTCTTAGGAGATAATAACAGCAGTGATCAGGACAGTATTCAGGAAATAGATTTAATAGAAATCGAAGGTAATCCGGATCAGCCTCGTAAAGAGTTCGATTTGGAAGAATTGCAAGAGCTGGCGGATTCTCTGAAGAGACATGGGTTGCTTCAACCGATCTTGGTCAGTCCTAATGGAAATAGATTTAGAATTATTGCCGGGGAACGCCGATTCCGCGCTGCTAAGTTAGCCGGATTTGCTAAGATCAAGTGTATTGTTCAAGATTGTGATGAGCTGGAGATGACGGAGAAGGCGTTGGTTGAGAATATTCAGCGCAGTAATTTATCTCCTGTTGAAGAAGGGTTGGCTTATTCTAGATTAATAAAGGAGTATGGATTGACTCAGGAGGAAGTTGCCAACCAAGTGGGAAAGGGACGGGCAACGGTGGCTAATCTTTTAAGAATTATTCAATTGCCTGACCCCATATTGAGATTGATACAACAGGGGGATATTTCACTAGGACATGCGAAAGTGTTGTTGAGCCTGGCGGATGATTCTGTTCAAGTTCTAGTGGCCCATAAAGTGGTTCAGGACAAGCTTTCCGTACGAGAAACAGAACAACTGCTATTACGCTTATCTAAAGAGAAGGCGGAAAAAGAGATTAGGAAGCCGAAGCACACTAATCTAGAGATGAAGACCATTGAAGAGCAGCTGAGACGAAATTTTCAAACAAAGGTTAAAATTAAAGGAGAACGATCCCGAGGTAAGATTGAGATTGAGTTTTTTTCTGAGGATGAGTTGAGCCGTTTATTAGAATATTGGCACGTTGAAATAGAGTAATGTTCCACGTGGAACATTGGAAGATAGCGCCCTAATTACCAAACATATTAGTGGAAGGATGACAAAGGGAATGATGTTGGGGACGATTGTGAATGCAGTAGCCATTATTGTCGGAGGGCTTGGGGGGCTGTTGTTTGGGAAGTCTTTACCGGAAAAATTTAAGCAGACGATCATCCAAGGAATTGGCTTGGCTATAGTACTAATCGGATTGCAAATGGCTCTGGAGACGAAAAACATGCTGATTGTAATAGGTAGTCTAGTCATTGGCGCTATTATCGGCGAGCTGATTGATATAGAAGGGAAATTAGAAAACTTCGGTCAATGGTTAGAACGTAAATTAACGGCTTCAAAAAAAGGAAAAAAAGAAGGGGTCTCTTCTATCCAGGAAGAAAGTAAATTTACCAAGGGTTTTGTTACAACAAGCCTGATTTTTTGTGTAGGGGCCATGGCCATTATGGGCTCCCTGGAAAGTGGTTTAAAAGGGAGTAATAGCATCTTATTTGCCAAATCTCTTCTGGATGGGATCACTGCGTTAATTTTCGCGTCATCTTTAGGAATCGGGGTTCTTGCTTCTGCTATTCCTGTATTTATCTATCAAGGGGTATTGACCTTCGGAGCAACCTTCCTTCAAAATCTCCTCTCTTCTGCCGTTGTTGGAGAGATGAGTGCTGTAGGGGGATTGCTGATTTTGGGAATCGGAATTAATATTTTGCAAATTAAAGTCATTAAAGTGGGCAATCTATTACCAGGTATTTTTGTAGCAATCCCTTTAGCCTATTGGTTTCTGTAATTTCTAAATAATAATTAAAGACCTAATACGATCTAAACATTATTTGCTAATTTAAATTGATGGAGGAAAGTGATGAAATGTCTCAGTTAGAAGAAATTATGCCTTTTATATGGTGGGCTTTTCTTGGACTATTGCTCTGTATTGTTGTATTATTGGTTATGCTGGTGCGGTTAAAAGGGAAAATTAGCAGGTTTGAAAAGGCTTATACAGCACTGCAAACGTATACATCGGGACAGACCCTAGATGGAGTTTTAGATCAGTATATGAGTGATGTAGAAAACTTAAAAGAGCGGACCGAACTCAATGAAGTTAAGATTGGCAGCATTGAAGGACAGCTGAAAATATCTGTGGACAAGATGGCGATACAGCGTTTCAATGCATTTGAAAAAGGGAGCGGGAACGACTTAAGTTTTACCTTCGCTATGGTCAATAGTGAAGGTGATGGAATGGTGCTTACCTCTATTCAAACCAGAGAGGATTCGCGATTGTATGCGAAGCCTCTTAATCGCGAATCGTCATCATATCCTTTAAGTGAAGAGGAAGTTCGAGTAATTAGAACAGCGTTGAATAAAGACGCTGAATAAAGAATGGCTGCTGCTGATGGATGAACTAAGGAACTGTTGGCAAGCAGCTCTTTTATTTTCGTCAATATTCGCAGTAATGAAGAAAAGCAGAAGAGGGTGTGTCGAAACTTGTTGATTGTTTTGACACACCCTCTTTCAAATAGTTATTAAAATTAGTTGTTCAGTGATATCTAACTTTTAGATAATTAGGGCGCGATTCATATTGCCTTCAGAGCGACGACTTAATATAAGCATGGAAAAGCATAGTGCTGATTCTATCTGCCATGTGCCAAACCAGACTGAGCCGCGTGTTCTGTAGAACCATGTATTCCATGAAGCCACCTACATTAACGATTCCAGTTAAACTAATCTCCCCGACCTCCGGAAGCTGTTTATTAACTCCCGACCCCGGAAGCAGAGGTGCTTCTGTCAAAGTGATAACACCGATAGAATCAGTTTTTCCCAGGCAGGCGTCAATTCCAATGATATAGGGATTTCTATAGGCCTCTTGAATATACTGCAGGGTTTCAGCTAAATTAGTGGCATGAACAGGATTGTCTAAAGTACCTAAAATATGAAGACGATTTAATCCCATGCGCGAAAGATTAGTGCCGATTAAAGGACCCAAGGCATCTCCCGTCGAACGATCGGTACCAATGCAGACCAAAACAGCAGGACGATATTTCGATGATCTAAATTTATCGGTAAGCTTACTTTCAATAATAGAAAGCCCATCATCATCATCCACATGGGTTTTAGTTTTTGGGGGTTCTTTAAAAATTGATAATATACTCAAAAGCTGCCCCTCCATGTAAAATGTATTCACCTAAATTATGCCCGCAACGGACAGCCTTTATGCATGAGATAACTAATTTCGGCATATCAGACAGTGTAAGAATTAAACGGGCAGAATTGAGGGGAGAAAGCAGGATGAAGAAAAAGGCTACTTTTCAGGTGGCGGCAACCTATATTGGTGCGGTGATGGGGGCTGGATTTGCATCGGGCCAGGAAATTCAGCAGTTTTTTGTTCAATTCGGGGTCTGGGGCCTGGCAGGTATTTTGCTCAGTACGGTGCTTTTCGCCCTCCTCGGCTGGGCGATGTTAGATTTACAGGAGCGATGGAAGGTTTCTTCTTATTTGGAATTTTTCGAAAGAATGATAGGGCCGGTTTGGACTAAGAGAGTAGACTATTTAATTGGTGTGTTATTGTTTATGGGAATTGTGGCTATGGTCGCAGGTGCAGGTGCTATTTTTTATGAATATTTCGGAGTTAGCCATTGGATAGGGATTATTCTGACTGTCATGGTCATTGTTCTGGCTCTTTGCTTTCAAGGGGAAGGTGTATTATGGATCAATAGCGTGTTGGTTCCGCTAAAGTTTATCTTTTGTTTAGGCATAGGATTTGCAGCGATTATGTTAGTAAAGCCGGGGACGGGAAGTGGTATTCCAATTTCCCCCAATCCGCTGATCAAACATTGGGCGCTTTCTGCAGTTCTCTATGTTTCCTTTAATCTTACTTTAGCTATGGTGGTTTTTGCTTCTTTAGGGAAGGAAGTGCAAAAAAGCGGAGCAAGATTGGGGGCTGTTTTGGGGGGACTATCTTTGGGAGCTTTTGCTTTTGTGATTGGTGGTGCATTACTTAAATTTCCTGAAGTATTAGGGATGGAAATCCCGATGGTGGCAGTGGCGGGAAAAATGGGTGACTGGACGGCTTTTCTCTATGTCTTTGTATTATGGTTGGCGATGCTGACCGCAGCGATTGGCAATGGTTTTAGTTTAGTATCGAGGATGGTAGATATAGGGAAATTTAGTTTCCCTCAGGCCATGACTATGATTTTGATCCCTGTCATTCCTCTTTCAGGAGTAAAGTTTTCTAACATCGTAGCTGTTGTTTACCCTCTTTTTGGTTATTTAGGCTTGCTTTTTTTGCCGCTCATTTTATATTTTTGGTTAAAACGCTAAAGGGAAAAGTTAAAAGTATGTCGAATTAAATAATTACAGAGCTTTAAAGCTTACATTATTAGTTGAGGTTTTCAGTTTGAAAGCCTTAACTTTTGTTTGGCTGAGAATACAAATGCTTTTGTATGGTATATTAAGTACGACTAGAATATCGCCATTGGACCGAAAGGGGTAAGTGAAGTGCATGAAATGTCTCTGATGGGGGGAGTGTTTGATGTGATTGATCAGACC
>JAEWCM010000017.1 GCA_023390635.1 Bacillota bacterium | reverse complement strand
TTTGCCTGATTATGGATTTGCCGGAGCAGATACATTCTGGATTCAGGCCCTTGGTTATATTTTGTCGGCATTGGTAGGCTTTGCCATCATTGGAGGGATCGCTCTTGTCCTGCAACGAGTATACAGAGGAAAAAAGTCAGATGATGAAACTTCCTCAATGGCTTCAAAACACTGATCAAACATGGGAGACGGACTTTGACACAGGAAAGAAGTTGAAACGCTCTAAGGATTTTGTGCAAAAGACATTAGGAGACATTATGGAGTTTCTCCGCTCTTCCTTATTCGCTGAGCAAATTGCTTCTTCTAAGGGATTAATGCAAAGCCTTGACCCCCGTGTCAAAGTTTTTCTGGCCTTTGTATTATTGCTTACCGTAAACTCGGTTCATCACTTGCAACTGCTGTGGACAGCATATGGAATACTAGTGATAATTGCTCTTTTTTCGGCAATATCTCTCAAGACTCTTTTCAAGCGGGTTTGGCTCGTGATTCCTCTTTTTACAGGAATTATGGTAATCCCTGCATTGTTTAACTGGGTAAGGCCGGGAGATCCTATTTTGACGCTGTGGCATTTTGGCGGGCCAGTTTATTTTGGTCCTTTCCATTTTCCGTCTGTTCTGGCCGTCACCCGGCAGGGATTGATGGGAGATATACTTATCATCAGCAGGGTAGGAATTTCCGTGACGGTCGCTGTCATGTTGACCTTAACGACCCGTTGGCGGGAATTGCTCAGAGCTTTGCGTTCTTTTTTTGTCCCAGCTATGTTTGTAGCTACTTTAGAGATGACTTATCGCTATCTTTTTGTTTTGATGAGTGCGATTGAAGACATGTTTATGGCTCGTAAAAGCAGGGATGCCCGGAGTTCTTCCGGTAAAGAACAGAGACGTTTTGTAGGCTCATCGATTGCTGTTCTTTTTGCTAAATCTCATCAGATGAGTGACGAAATTTATACGGGAATGCTGGCACGGGGATATACAGGCGAGGTAAAGCTTTTAGAGACTTTCAAACTACAGATGTCTGATCTTTTTGCGGGCGGCTTGGTAACATTAGCTTGTCTTACCCTGTATATCGGTGATAAAGTATTGAATGTACTTCATTAAACTGAACTGACAGGGAAGAAAAGGGTGTAGTGGAAAGTGAAAATTGACCCTAAAAATGATCAAGCCGATCTTTTTGATTTACAAGGTATTTCTTACGCTTATATGACAGAACAACCGGTATTGGATTCCCTTGACTTAAAGATACACAGCAAAACCGCCCTGGCAATTCTAGGAGCGAACGGCAGTGGTAAATCGACTTTGCTTAAGTTGCTGGCTGGTTTAATTTATCCTACAGGCGGTCATTTTTACGCCTTTGGGCATGAGGTGAATGAAAAGGCATTTCTCTCTCTGGATTTTCTGCGTTTTTTCAGAAAGCAGGTAGGATTTGTTTTTCAAAATTCCGATGCTCAGCTTTTTTCTGCTTCTGTGTGGGATGAAATTGCGTTTGCTCCCTTACAAAGTGGATTGGGTGGGGAGGAAACAAAAAATCGCGTTCAGGATACTGCAAGATTTCTAGAAATCGAAGACCTGCTGGATCGTCCACCGTATCAATTGAGCGGGGGAGAAAAGAAAAAAGTGGCTTTAGCATCGGTGCTGTCCATGAACCCCTCGGTACTTTTTCTTGATGAACCGACTAATGGTCTTGATCCTCGTACGCAATTCTGGCTGGTTGATTTTCTGAAGTCTTTGGCTGGGACGGGCAAGACTATTATTACTGCTACCCATGATCTATCGATCGTGGAAGAGATTGCCCAAAGGGTAATTATTTTGGATGAAACGCATAAATTGGCCGCAGATGGTCCGGTACAGGAGATATTATCTGACAGGGATCTTTTATTGAAAGTAAACCTGATTCATGAGCATTCCCATTTCCATTTGGGAGGGACCCATCCTCATTGAAGACAAGCAATAATAAATATTAAAATGGGCTGGCTGCGATTTTTAGCAGCCAGCCCATTTTAGGTTTCCTTCAAATACTGTCTTTATCATCTTCCCATAGATACCAGAGATTCCCACCTTGACGTTTGGCGATATACATAGCTTTATCTGCTTTGGAAATCAATTCATCAAGAGTTTCACCATTTTGCTGCCATAAACACATGCCAAGGCTTAATGAAACCGCAATAGGATGATCTTTGATCCGAATTTCTCCGCTGTGTTTAAGAATACGTTCGGCAATGGAGATAATATGTTCAACACTATTGATAAAAGAGAAGATCAGAAACTCATCTCCACCAAAGCGAGCCACCAAGTCACTGCTTCGGGTTGCTTTTTTTAACAGTTTACTCACTTCGACGATGACTTCATCGCCCACTTTATGTCCGTAAGTATCATTGATCTCTTTGAATTTATCAATATCAACGAAAATGATACCGATTGGATGCTCATAATTTTTGCCGGAATTCAAGAATTTTCTGGCCAAACGGTAAAACTGAGTACGATTAGCTATGCCTGTTAAGCTGTCGTAATAAGCTAAAGTATTTATCTTTTTTTCTTTATCCCTCAATTTTTTATTTAGGACTGCCAAACGGGCCAAATTATCTTCCAGTTGGCGGATGCGCAGAAATTGACTGGTCACATCAATAAATTCCAACAATATGTAGAGTTGATGATTGAATTCGATTTTACTCCCTTTTAGATTAACTCTATGGGGGGTGGAAATGATATCTTTATGCAGAGCAGCGGAAAAGAAAATCTTCGAACCATTATTCAGCATATCCCGGATAGAGTCGTTAAAGTATCTTTTATTTAAATTAGGCAATAAATCATAGAGGTGTTGATTAAGGGCTAGGGCAGAATCAAAGTTAGTTAAAGTCTTCATAGCATCATTCCAGAAAAGGATATTTAAATTTTCATCTAAAATAATGACACCTTCATTGATTGAGTTTAAAATATGATTTAACATTTTATTTATTCAACTCTTCTTCCATCTGATATGTTCTAGAAATGATTTCGTCCAAAGAATTCAAGGTGAGATTAATAAGTACTGCTCCTATGATTTCCGAATCTTCAATTTTAAATGTAATGGAAAGAATTAATATGAATTCATAGCCTGTGTCGTAGAATAAGTTATCTATCCTGAGCTTATCTAATACCCTGACTTCGGGCAGCGTATATTCCAGCTTTACATCAATAAAATTGCCGATTTCACCTATTATGGAATTGAGAATAATATTTCCGATTTCTTTAATAATATCAAAATCTATGTCGTTAAAATCCAGGGAGCTGTCATTGGCAACGCCGTTTTCATCTGAGCAGAGATTAATAAATTTACGCATCTTATCGGCGGGGAAGATCAGATTAGCTTTTCCGGTTAAATTCTCTTTGAATGAGATGGACGAGATCATTAAGGCCCCTTCAACAATATTACTCAAATGCCTGTTAATATGTCCGGATTCTATTTGAGAATCAAGAATTTTTACATCAGGTACATTAAGAATAATTTTTTTGCTAACAATTTCAGAAAGAATACTGGCGGATTTCCCCACACTAATGTTAAATAATTCTTTCAAGATATCTTCACGGGATGACAGATTATTCACCATGAGATTCCTCCTTCATAACTTGACATATTTCAACGGCCTTTTCATGATTAAAGGGTTTGTTGATGAAGGCGATCACACCGTACTTCTCCATTGCTGTCTTAACACTTTTTTGGACATCCGCAGATAGAATAATGACTTTTGCTTTGGAATCATGCTCTCTGATAAGTTGTATCATTCCCTCTCCATTAAGTTCAGGCATCAACAAATCGGCAAATACAAAATCAGGTGAGATTTCAGTATAGGTTTGGAACCCTTCCTGACCATTGGCAGCAAAATAAATTTCTAAATCAGTTAAATATTCTTTTAAAAGGCTGGCAGTTATCTTTTGCGAAAAATTTGAATCATCAACAATTAAAACTTTCATAAATATTGTCATTCCTTTCGCTTCGCTCAAGGCACAAAACGTCATGAAATACGTTGGCTTTGAACGATTTTTTTATTATTCTAAACCCCTAGGGATAACAGTTAACTACAAATCACGAGGA
>JAEWCM010000195.1 GCA_023390635.1 Bacillota bacterium | reverse complement strand
AGCCCTCCTTTAAATGGTGGTTTGGTCACTTCCATTTTACCAAGGATCGGCTTCTTTTTGTTGCTTAATTATGCGGAAGAGGGTATCCCTCTACCATTTTCATGGCTTTTGGGACACCCTCTTTTTGATATGAATTTTTAGATTCCTTCAACCTTGGTGTAGCAGATTAAAACTTTACCGCATAAATTACCCTGAAATCAAAAAGTGGGGGGAGTCAAGGTGGGCGGTAAAATTGGAGTGCGGCATTACTTTATTGAAGGATTGACAGCCAGAGGCTACATATCATTGTTGCCCATATTGATGACTGATTGGAGGCCCCTCTATATTGTGGGAGGTGGACCTGGCTCAGGAAAATCGACTTTCATAAAATCGATTGGTTTGGAATTGCTGGATCGGGGATATGAAGTGGATTTCTTTCGATCGGCACTTGATCCTGATGCTTTGGCTGGATTTGTTATTCCTGGCATGGGGTTGTGTATGCTCAATCAATTGGAAGTCAAGCCCATCCACTGGCGAGCTCCTGGGATCATTGAAAGGTTTGTTGATCTGAGCCCTTTAGCGGATGAAGGAAAAATAAAACAATTCAGGAAAGAAATCATTGACATTAGCAAACGATTAGTGGTATTGCAGAATCAAGTGGAAAAAGACTTGATTATGACTTATTCAGCCGCTCAGGATAAGCCTTGGCGTAAGAAGTCATATCCGTATTCCTTGAACGATGATCTGTTTGAACAAGGAGTGGATGGGCTTTCATGGCAGGGTGAAAGCGCGGGACCTTGGCCCCAGGTCAAGAATATTGTCAAGAAGCTGCAAAAGGGAAAAATAACACCTTGTTTTCTGCATGGCATCAATCCGGGTGGTTGGGTGAATTTAGCCCCTCATTTTTTGGCGGATTGCGATCAGATACGACTGGAAGGAGAAGACAAGCTGGATGCCTTAAATTGGGTTTTAAATGAGGCTCAACAGCTCGGACAGGTTATGAATATTGTTCTTCATCCTCTTAATCCCGATGAAGTGGTAGGAATTGTATTCCCGGAGCGGAATTTGGCGATATGGCAAGGGAGGCCTGGGGAGCTTGATCAGCAGAACATTGATGAGCCAGTGAAGGGGACTGTAAAAGAGACTTTGACTGCATGGTACAATCAGCGGTCTCTCTTAAAAAGATTCTATACAGAAAGCATGGATTTCAAGCAAGCCGATAATTTACGTGAGCAGATATTGAACCGAATTCTATGTGAGTTAACTGATATTGAGGAAGGAAACGCTTAACTGAAAAGTGAAGGATCAGCCAGCAAGTCACCCATTTCTGCCATGATATATTCTAAATCTACTTCTTTTAAACTCAGAATCGACATGGCATGCTCGCTGATCGGATTAAGCATGCCATCGACGCCTGCACCTATACCAATCAAAGTTGCCAGGCCGTTCGCAACATGAACAACAGCAGTGAGTTTGGGGTGTTCCACTGCCCGTTCAGGAAAATGATGGTGGGAAATAGCTTCGATCAAATCATCCGGCAGATCCCATTGCTTAGCAATAAACCCTCCTACAACTCCGTGATCATAACCAATAATTTTTTCTTCCAGCTCAGCATAAGAGTACTGATGGTTCGTCTCTATTTTCTTTACAATAAAGTCCCCAACTTCTTGAACATAAAGGGTAATAACCAGCTTGCCAATATCATGAAGCAGGCCTGCGGTAAAGGCTGTATCACCAAATGCAAGGTGCAGTCGTTTGCACATGCGTTGTGAAATCATAGCTGTCAGCATAGAATGCTTCCAAAGACCTTCCTGGTCGATATTGTAACCGATTAAGGATTTTTTCAGAGCTGGAGCTACGGCAGAAGCCATGGCCAAACCATGAATAGACTGGAAACCGAGAATGACAATGGCCTGTCCCAAAGTAGAAATACGACGGGCGTATCCATAATATGCTGAGTTGGCTTGTCTCAGTATGCTGGCGGCCAGGGCAGGATCGTGGCCAATGACTGTTTCCAAATCCTTGACGCTTACGTCAGGGTTTTTAGTTAGGTTAATGATGCGAACGGCTGATGAAGGAAGAGGAGGCAGAGACTGAACCCGTTCCAAGATATTTTCCAATTTTACAGGCATAATAGGAATCCCCCTTATTCATTACCAAATTAGTCAAAGATCAAGCTCAATATGGAGCTGACCACACTAAGGACGATAGCACCTATTAAAGCGCTTCCGAAACCATCAAGCGTCAGCCCGGGAACAAGGTGAGCCACTAGTGCCAGTATCAATCCATTGATGATAAGGGTAAATAGGCCTAAGGTCACAACTTGAAGAGGAAGGGTAAAAAAGTTAATGACAGGCTTGATCAAGGTGTTAACAAGGCCTAAGACCAAAGCAGCGATAAAGGCAGTTTCGGGAGTTGCCAGATGGAGGCCGGGAACAATGAGGGAGGTGATAATTAATGCCAGCCCGTTAATTAATAATTTAACAATAAAAGCGAACATAGAGCCACCCTTTCTTAATTCTCATTTGCTCTCAATGTATTATATTATGATTAATTTGTATTGAATAAGGAATGACGGGAAAACTAATTTTCAGCAAATATAAAAGGCAGAAATAAATCTTACTATAAGATAAAGGAGAACTGGATTGGGAAAGGAGCATCAAATATGCGCCGTACACGATTTTTTAGGCAGTGGTTTCTGCTTCTTACTATCTTAAGTTTAACTGCAACAGGGTGTGGACTACAAGATTTTTTGGCAAAGAAAGATAAAAATTCTTCAACTTCCGGCAGTAATCAGGAACAAAAAGTAATTGGCATGATTCTAGATGACTCAGATCCCAATCAGATTTTAGTTAAACAAGGAATTGAAGAGATGGCCGGTAAAGAAAATGTTAAGGCGGTGAACTTAAATACCCAGAATCAAAATACTCAAGACCAAAGCAATAAAGAACAGAAGAGCGAAAATAATCCTTTAGAAGGAGCAAAAGTACTTATATACCAAGGAGCCTCGAATAATGAGCTTTTGAATCAAGCTCAAAAGGCTGGAATACCGGTAGTTGCCTTAGGACAGATTCCGTCAGGTGCTAAATTAGCGGGTATTGTATATCCAAATCAGGAAGAAGCGGGACAAGCCATGGCTAGCATACTTCAGAGCAATGTCACTGAAGGAGATGTGGCGATCTTGCAGCAGAATCCTGATGATACAGGATCTCAGGAGATGTTGGCGGGGATTCAAGCCGTATTAAATAAAAATAGCAAGATTGTTACTCATGTTATCATAAATCCTGCTGATAGCGAGTCTGTGGCCAAGCAAGAGTTCACTGCCCTTGTTCAGGACAAAGGGGAAAAGTTAAAAGGAGTTTTGGCCTTTACGGAAGAGTTGGCGTCCCAGGCAAGTGAAGTGCTGAAAAAATATCAACTGGAGAAAAAAGTGAGTCTGGTTGGGGGACAAGCTAATGTACAATCATTGGAAAGAATTAATGGCGGACTCCAAAAAGGGGATATTGATATATCTCCGTACCTTCAAGGGGTACAGGCCTATCAGATGGCAAGTAAAATATTGAATGCCCAAACCGTCGACGTTGATGATTCGGTGGTTACTGATCAGGGAATGGTTCCCGCCAAAAAGATTCCGGTTAAAACTGTGGATTCAGGCAATGTCCAGTTGGTGCAGAAGAATTATGCAAAAGCGGTAGCTCAGGCTGAACAGGCAGAAAAACAAAAAACAGACAAAACCAGTGGGCAAAAAGAGCAGACTGCGGCGGGGCAGGATAAAGGTTCCTCTACAAGCAAGGCAAATGCAGGACAGGGAGAAGAAAAGAGCGCAGGGCAAAATGGCAGCGGGGAGCAGGGAAAAAGCCAAAGTGGGCAAAGCAGCCAGTCGGGAGGAACTAAACAAGAACAGAGCACAGGAACCGTTATTCCCTCTGAAGCAACGAAGGTGAGAGAAAAAGTAAAAACTGAGACCACCAGAGAATACTTGGATAAAGA
>JAEWCM010000187.1 GCA_023390635.1 Bacillota bacterium | reverse complement strand
GCACCAGAATGGTCCCAGGACCGCGAAAACGGCACACAACCGCTTCACCGGAAGTAAAAGTAGAAACCCAGCCCCGAGCCGCTTTGGTTATTTCGTAGTCCATGTAATCCGGCCAGGCCACCAAATGATTATTGTCAATGATCACTTCTTCACGATCCTCTAAATTAATCGGATGGATTGCACCGTAAGAATTGAGAAACACCGTCCCTTTTCCAGCGATCTTTACAATAAAAAATCCTTCCCCGGAAAAAAAGCCCTGCATGAGATTCTGCATCTTTGTTGCGACATTAATTCCTTCTGTTCCTGCCAAAAAGCCATCTTTTTGCACCATCAAATTATAGGTTCCGTCTAATTCCACATCGACGATCCCCCCGATGGTACTTGGCGCAAGCAATACCTCGCCAGGGCCTCTGGCCGCTGTAATGGTTTGAAAAAAGAATTTCTCTCCGGCCAGCATCCTTCCCAGGCCTGATAGGACACCACCCTCAATATTTCCGTCAATATCAAAGTTAGGGGACATAGAAATCATCGCATCATATTCGGCTTTAACTCTTTCCCCGCGCTGCAACTGAATTTGTACAACTGGAAATGCATCTTGATAAAGAATCTTGTACTCCATATTTAGCCCCTTATAAAGCTAAGGCGCAAAACTGCGCCTTAGCTTTCTTCATTTATTTAAGTTTAGATGTTTAAACCAAAATCTTTGCATAATCCTTCCAGACCATCCTGATATCCGCTGCCAATGGCATTAAACTTCCATTCACCATTGTTACGGTAAATCTCAGCAGCAACAATGGCTGTCTCAATGGAGAAATCTTCTCCCAGGTCATAACGGATTAATTCTTCCCCTGTTGCCTCATTAAGTACTCTGGCATAGGCATTCGATACTTGTCCGAAATTCTGCCCGCGATTTTTACCCTCATGGATTGTAATGGTAAAGGAGATTTTTTCTATATCAGCAGCTACAGCACTGAGATCAACCTTAATTTGTTCATCATCGCCTTCACCCTCTCCAGTCCGGTTGTCCCCGGTATGAACGACCGATCCGTCTGAGCTTCGGGAATTATTGTAAAATATAAAATCTGTCTCTTTATTTACTTTACCGCTTGCGCCCAAAAGGAATGCCGCCGCATCAAGGTCGAAATCATCGGCTCCGTCATATTTATTAACATCCCATCCTAAACCAATCACGATTTTTGTTAAACCAGGGTTTGATTTAGTTAAATCCACTTTTTGTCCTTTTTGTAAACTAATTGCCATATTAACATCTCCCTCTTTAATTTAATTTTTAATAACGGCGAATGAGTTCACCCAATGAGGTATCTGTGGTTCCTTCGCCAATGGCGGCAAATTTCCACTCCCCACTATGCCGGTATACCTCGGCAACAATCAAAGCCGTTTTACCTGTATAATTTTCAGTCAAATTAAAACGGCAAAGTTCCTGACCATTAGGATTAACAACCCGGATAAAAGCATTGGCAATCTGGCCGAAATCCTGTTTCCTTTTTACGCAGTCATAAATATTGACAACAAAGACAATCTTAGCTACGTCCGCTGGCACTTTGCTTAAATCCACATTGATCTGTTCATCATCCCCGTCGCCTGCTCCTGTAAGGTTATCCCCACTGTGAATAACGCTTTGGCACGCACTCTTGAGATTTCCGAAATATACCAAATTTTTATTATCTCTCAATTTACTATCAGCATCCAACATAATTGCCGAAGCGTCACAATCGATATCTTCACTGTTCCCGCCTGTCAGCCTGCCAAATAAGCCTTTTTTAGTTTTTTGAACTTCATCCCAGCCCAGACCGATCAAAACTTTTGTTAACCCCGGATTGCCTTTGGTCAAATCTATTTTTTGACCTTTTTGTAAGCTAATTGAAGCCATTGATACCCTCCTCTAAATTTAGTAAAATCATCCAATATAATTTTAACATCTTTAGGAAACTTTTTGTTCATTCTGATCCTTATTTTTGTGCTTTTTATTTTTTAAATTATGAACAATGAAAGTAGCTGCAAATACTATGATTAAAATACTGAAGAATAAAAGATCAGGCACATGGAGTCCAAAAGCGGAACCCATCATTTTTAAACCAATCAAGCCGATCAGGAAATAAGCTGTAGATTCCAGCTCGGGGTATTTTTCTATCAGTTTCAAGAAGATCTGAGCCACGCCGCGCATCATCAAAATACCAAAAATCGCCCCTAAAAAGAGTACCCAGATTTTATCACTTACTCCGAAGGCAGCCAGCACACTGTCAATACTAAATGCAATATCCATTAATTCCACTTGTAAAACAGTTCCCCAAAAACTTTTCGGACTTTTAACCTGATCATCATCATCCTGATTAAAGAAAAAGTGTTTTACGACCATCCACAACAGATACAGGGCCCCCAAAATTTTCACCCAACGTATTTGTACTAAATAGACACCAAAACCAATGGCCAAGAATCTAAATAAATAGGCGCCCCAGATTCCAAAAAAAAGTGCTCTTTTTCGTTGATGCTCCGGCAGATTCTTCACCACGATTGCTAATACCAAAGCATTATCGGCAGATAAAAGGCCCTCTAAAACAACTAATGTGCCTACAATTCCTAAACTGACTGGGTCAGTCACTACCGAAACAAGAGCATCCCATGAAAAAAAAGATCCGTAACTCTGTGCCAGACCATGCCAAAAACTCAATAACCAATCCAAATTCTATACTCCTCTCTTGCTAAAACTAAAAATAAAATCATGCCACTTTATTGTTGTATTCTGGCATAAAAATTTCTAAATTTAGACTTTAACCTACAAGACGCTGATCTATTATTAAAGTTAATTACCCAATATAACATATTATACTATATTGCTTATAGCAGTTACACGTTAATTTTTTCTTAAGTCAAAAGCCCACGGATTGCTGATTGTCGGTTTTTTTATATTCCGAGACCATTGTCAAAATCTCTTCCACTGAAGTCAAACCTGTGGTTTTTGTAAAATGCACAAAACTCAAATCTAAACTTCCTTCGGTAAAGGCTGAGTAGAGTTCTCCATCTGAAGGTGCTAAAGCCAAATCTGCAGACATTAACATATTTAAATCCAATAGGGAATCGCCGGCTGCTACCAAATCCATGCCGCTCTCTCTGGCCTTGATATAGGCAACGGCCTTTTGTTTATCTACATACTGGGGAACTAAATATAATTTTCTTCCCTGGATCGACATTCTCCAGCCATTCTGCAGAATTAATTCTCTAAATGAATTCACTTCATCCATCGGTATTTTGTCACGCTCAACAATACAATAATAAAATAAATCATCAGCCATTTTCCCTGACTCTTCCTTCACCCACACATTATGCCTGATCCGGCTGAATTCCTGTAAAATATCGTCAACAGGTGAACATGCTTTGCAGCTTTCTCTCATAAGGGATTTCCAATCCTCATCCTCTTGTCCCTCGATAAAAACCCGCCCTCCGTTGCTGGTGACAGCATATTTCGGGTTAATACCATATTGGAGCCAGTTAATTCTTTCATATTGCAGCTTGGTACGGGTGGTCACTGGGATAAAAAGAAGATCTTCTGACAACTGTTTTAGCAAAGCAAGCGCCTCTTGAGTCATATAGGAAAAGGGATTACCCTGAAAAATTTCTACGGGAAAAATAATTCTATTGAATTTAAGGTTTTCGGTAAAATTGGACGAATAAATTAATGTCCTGTCTAAATCACTGGCAAATAACATGCACTTCTAAATCTCCTTTAACTCTTTTACTATTCCGCAGCAGGAATAGGTAAGTTCTCTGTGTTCTTCCACCGGGACTCCCTTATTTTGCGCTAATAGTAAGATGTGTCGGAGGTTGGGGTTCTCTTTTTTGTTCACTAATATTTTCCACGGAACACGTCTCAGTAAGACACGGGTCGTCTCACCCACACCGGGCTTTATCATATTAACATCTTCAATGTGAAATTCCTGGCGAATGCTCTCAATATCCGCTAATCCTTTCCAGGTAGCGGTTATATCGGAATTCTGATGTACAGCCGCTTGCAATTTGGCTTCTGCAAAAACTGCATCAAACCGGTGGGTGATTGTGTCTACAAAATATCTGGATAAATCATATTCTGCTAATTCGGTATAGTATTTTACTCCATGATATTCCTGCCCGCCAATTAAATCTTCACGGCAAACCGTTCTGCTGACCAACCCGGAAACTGTAGAATTAAGACAGGCACTGGGGATTAGAAAATCTTCTCTGGTGCCAAATGTGGTGACACAATATCCCGGATCGGCCAACACGGCCAGATCGTCATCCAACTCAATATTATATCGGTCATAAAAAGACTGACAGGCCTGAGTCAATACTTTTGTAATCACCCCTTTACCCGTCCATCCGTCAATGAACTGAATTTTCGCTTCGGGATAATTTTTTTTGATATAAAGAATGGCGTTTTCATCAATTCCTTTGTCTCTGATGATGGAAATACTATAATGGGGTAAATTTAGTCCATAAAATTTATGCAGATAGCGTTTGATTAATATCCCCATCGGCGTACCCGCTCTTGCTAATGATACCAGGACCAATGAATTTCCTTTTTGTTTCAGAATCAGTTCCGAGACCTTTCCCACTGCCAGAGCAACCTTATTGGCAGAGAGCTCCAGTGTCTGATGGAAAAGATTCAGATACGCCTCATCAGGCTGATATTCAACCGGCAGCATTTCTGAATAATGTCCGCCGGATTGAATCATTCTTTCCCTTTCGTGGAGTTCAGTTTCCTGGATTAATCCATTTAAATTTTTCAAGAGGAAAATAACATCCTCCGGAGCGTAGCTCCCTGAGAAAAGAGGGGCCCCCTTAGTTTCTATTTGATTTGACATATAAACTCCTTTAATGCTATTCAGGTGCAAGTCACTACAACAATCCTCGGTATTCCTAAGCTTCCAACCGCATTAATCATAGGCTGCAAGCGCTTTCGCTCAACTTCCCGTTCAATAAAGATATAAACTTCATCATAATAACGATGAGGAATATTATAAAGATAATTAGTGATTGAAGGATCATCCGGGCTCGGATAAACCACTCTATTCTTTATGGCATAATTCTCTTGATTTACAGGATATATCGGGCTTCGTGTTGACGATTGATACATCACGCCCTCACCCATTTGGGAGGACAACAGCATGGGAAAAAACATAAATTCTCCCGTCCCTAAACATAATGTTTTCTTTCCTTTACGGTCAGACTTCAATCCTTTACTGATTACTTCAGCCACGCTTAAACTTTCATTATAATCTGAAGTGGAGACACCGAAGCGCCCTGTTGAATTCAAATATGGTGATTTATTAAGCATGCCGAAAGAATCCTCAGAAATTACAGCAATGACCTCATCAAGTTTTAACTCCCTTTGTTCATAACTAAAATCATTTTGTGCTCTGAAATTTATAGCGGATTTTTCCTCTTCATGATAAGGCTGACCCGTCACCTGTATTTCACCGCTGATCAGTGATAAGCTATCGATTTGAATACCCAGCTCTTCGGCGAATTCTTCATATCTGGTCCGGTCTTCCTTTGTCCGCCAATCTAGTAGTGAGGCTACAATGTATCTTTTTCCCGGCAACTGGCGGTCAATTTCTCTGATCATATTCAGAGCCGTTTTTCCTGTCGTAATTTCATCATCGATTAATACAATTGATTTGGCATTCACTAATGATTTCTGTTCCAGCAGGTAACAACGGTGAGCCATCGCGTGTGAATGCTCTTCGGTAAAATTCAGCCATGAATTCAGCTCCGGTATCTGCTCTCTGGTGGTATGAATATAGTAGCTGTCCTTAAAAAAACTGAACATAGAATAGCCTAATGCTGTGGCAGTTTCGGCAAAGCCTATAAATACTGTGGAGTCCGGTATGGCCGCCTGTCCGGCGCTTAGAAGAGCTTCATAAACTTTCTCTGCCTGAGTACTGTCCTTAAGGGCCTTGACAATTTGTCCTGTGTATCCGCAATCTGTTTCATAAAAGTCTTGCAGCAGTTTTGCTCCCAAGGCCATTCCCGCTAAAAGTCCGGTATGCGGATTAATTGGAATATGTTTTCCCAACACTTTGCTTACAAACAAAAATCCCCGTTTTTTATTCTGTCTCGCAGCAGTGGATAATAATGTGGCCAATTCAAAGTTATACGGATTATCTCGCTCTGTAATGACAACGGTCTGTCCATCCAGAATATTAAAGCTATATTTTTTCGCTGAGGATACTGGTGAAATTATGTTGTTCATGAAACACCCCATATATCTGTGCTCTATGCAAGATTTTTTTTGCCCATTGAAGATGGGGCTTGATCTCATTCATCTTGTTCGTATATTCACTTTTTGCCACCCCAGTTTCACCGTTATTATTCACAATGCTTAAAGCGTCCAAATATTCTTCATGGCTGACGACATACAGCGATTGTACCGGCAGGATATGACTGGGGTGGATGATGGTTTTGCCGATAATTCCGTTTTCTTTGTCTAAGATAACTTCGCGAATCAAACCATCCACATACTTATTCAAAAGCTGAGTTCTGATTCTCGCCCCTGTTGTTCCATAGTACTCTTCAAAGGGGCTGCGTCTAAGCTGGGGCTTTAATAAACGTCCGCCATTGGAAAAATATTCCCAGACCGGACCTGATACCACATAATTATCTTCCGCCCTTGTGAAAAGATTTAATATATCTGCTAAACAATCCCGAATCGTAATAATATCGTAGATAGTAATATCCGGACCCCTGCGAATTCCAAACAGACCTGAGAAATCCGTTGCTCCCAACCTGATATTTAAAATATATTTCCGATAAGCTGTCACCAGTTCTTTAATTTTCAAAAGGCTCTCCAGTCTTCTTTCCGAATAGATGACTTCCGGTCCTTCTAAAATAGGCATCCCATAAAATGGCCCATCCTGACGCTTATTCAACTCTTCCAGCTCTGACAAATACTTTAGTCCTTTTTCATTGGCCGCAAATTTAGGAAAGACAAAACCTGTGAGTATTCCGGCATTTTCGCTCAATTGCTCAACCACTGCTTTCATTTGTTCCGGATTGCGCACTCTGATGAAGATCATTGGAATGTTTTGAACAGGAAGCTTCCCTGATACTGCCGCTTTGTTAATCATTTTAATCTGTGCAACAAGGTTTTGTTCTGCAGCCTGAATTTCGCCTTCCCCGATCGCATCCTCCAAACATAGGACCGTCGAAACCAAGCCCTTATGTTTGCAGGATATAATATCACGCGCAATATTTTCTCTTATCGCCGGCATATACAATGTAGCCCCTAATGCATAAGAGAGAACATCGCGGTCTGTGTTTTTATTAAATGCTTCTGGTGATTTATAGAATATTTCACTCATATGATCATGTAAATAATCAAAATGATGCATACTATCCCCCTATCTTTTTTAATCATTGAAAATCCTCGTTATTCTACAATCCTCATTGGACCCAGAAACCCCCAATATATGATAATTCTTTATCTAATGCTAAATTCCTTCAAATTACAACATTAATATTTATTCTCTGAACGTCAAAAAGCCCTTATGCTTGTGCAACACAAGGCATAAGGGTTTTTGCAATTAACTTTCTCTAATCTAAGAAACTGCTAATGGCCGATGTACTTTTGGTATCATTTTTAACATTACCGGGCATTATTCCCAACCGGTCATTTAACTGCTTATTGAGCTGGGTCATATGTGCGGTATGTTCAGTCGCCGTTTGAATAATCGTGCGATTGGACTGTTCATACATATCGATGGCTGCCATTAAATCACTCATAGCTCTGTTGATAGAATCCATCTGCATTGCCGGCTTGCCCAGGAGTTCATTAGTCTTCTGAGTGGTTTCTTTAAGCTGGCGGGCATTATCCTCAAACATGGTCTGCAACGTTTGATTGGCAGAATTCACCGCATTAATTGTATCCACCTGATCTTGTAAAGCCATGGCAATCATGGCAGATACCGTGATTAAGTGCTGGGTTTTATCGATTGTACTGTCGACCGCATCCACCAATTTATCATTATTATCATTAATAATTTCTGTTCCGGCAATCGCTTGCTGATAGAGCATAACCATCTCAGTAAAAGACTGAATCCGAGTCACTACTTTACGCAAACCCTTTTCAAGTTGAATTTTACGGTGCTCATTTTCCGGTTTGGCTATTTCCTGTTCAAACAGTTCCTTCAATTTATTGCCCATGGCAATGCGGGCCTGCAAATTATAGACTTCATCTAAGGAAGCCTTTTTTAGGTTCTTCATATATACTATATTTTCCTGAAGTGTGTCCTTACCGTTCCGCAAGGATTTGACGATAGCATCCACGTTGGTTTTGACCGACTGGTACTTATATATGTAATTCTTGATAGGAGAATTACGCAAGAGTTTTCCGAAAAAGCCCACCTGCTTACTTTTATTGAGATCATCAATCTCACTGCGCAGCTTCAGAATATTGTCCGAAACCTCCGAGCGTTTATTTGACATCAATTCGGTAACAGGACGTTCCAGCATACCAAGGGATTGCCCAGCTTTCTCCATGGTTCCCTGCCCCATCCTGCCTAACTCATCAATCAAGGTATCAAGTTGCAGATCATCCGTGGTGGATATTTTCCCGATAAGTTGCTGGGCCTCCTGTTCCACCTTGGACAGATCAGAATCTTTCAGTTTTACCAAAGGCATTTGAGTAGACATGGTTCTACCTCCTTCATTTATTTCACAGTTGTGTAGCGTTGATGAATGAGATCAATTCTTGTCTGTAATTCGATAATATCTTTTTGCTCAATTCTCTCCACGTAAAATGTTAATTTGGAATTAATGTCTTTCAGCCCCATGAGCAATAATCTGCGGTTTTTCAATTTTGCCTCTCCGCTCAGCTTCACAAATGGATTAATCACCCCATTAAGATCCTTAAAAACCAGACGTTCAATATTATGATTAATGGTTCCATCGTTGATTTCTTTAAGCTGAGGAATCAAGACCGTAATTCTGGTCAGTAAGGCTAAAGTTTTCTCCATAATTTCATCATCCAGGTTGTTTTTTTGCCCCTCAGATATAATCATTTCTTCAATCACCCCGATATACTCCAACACCGGTCCCCAAACCGGATCTGTGTCCAGTTTAGGAGGAGCTTCTGCAGATGTGATCTCATTTGGTACAGGGGTATCATTAACCTCACTTGGCTGCCAGTACTCTTCAATGCCTAGATTTTTATCTATATTTTTTCGGATAGTGATAAAAGCAAAAATTGCCGGGATGAAGGGTAAAACAAAAGCAGGCAAGAAAGCTGACCCTACTAACCCTGCAACTAATCCAATTCCCAGCATCACATATGCTTTCTTCTGATTTGACATAGTTCTTACCTCCAGCTCATTAATATCCTAATCTATTATTTCAATCGATGGTTTGAAGCATTTACTTAAAATCATCTTATTTCAATAATGGAGGTTAGAATACTCTTTAAATTTTATAATTGAGCTTAACTTATGTCAACTCTTAGCTTTTATTCAATCTTTGCTCCCTGCTACCCACCGGAGCCCCCACTTAAATTCTTTGTCCATGTCGCGATGACCTTTGAAAAACTGTACAAGCCTCTGAATACTGAAGGTTTTATCTTCGACGTTTTCAATTAAGGCAATGGCACACATTCCCTTGGCAACATCATGTTCACTTAGTCTCACTTCGATATCTGCACCATCAGCGTATTTAAGTGTTACAATGCCATCCGCCTGAGCCCAGTTAATAATTCCTTTATAGATATATGAGAATACTAAAATTCTTTTGATCTCAGTAATTTTTGTTCCATTGATTCTTAGATTTTCACCAGTGGACACTGCGCCGGTTCTATCGTCACCATCCAGTGAGATGTACGGAAATGATTTGAAGCTTCCGAAGGAATTCCCCAAAGCCTGTATTACACCTTTTTTGCCGGATTTAAGTTCAAACAAACATCCTAAATCCAAATCGATTTGTTTCTTTCCGCCACCGAATATTGAGCCAAGAGCCCCACCACTGTTTTTTTCATTTCTGTTCCAATTTAAATTAACTAATATCTCACCTAATTCTTTAGAGTTTTTTGTTAGATTAACCTTTTCTCCTTTTTTCTTAAGTTCGATTTTGCTTAATTTAATATTTGAACTGGCCGAATCGTTTTTCACAACTTCTGGTTTTACAGGAGGAGCAGCTTTTGACTGATCACGACCAGCCGTACTTTCCTGTGTTTTAGTATTTTTCTGGGTTTTAACGTCCTCCTGAACATCAATTCCAAAATTTCGGCATAATGCTTGTAGTCCACCGCTAAATCCACTGCCGATGGCATTGAATTTCCATTCGCTGTTATGTCGATATAATTCTCCGACCACTAATGCATTTTCTATACTCAAACTGTTTCCCAGATCAAATCTGCATAATTCCTGTCCGTTGTCTCCATTCAGTATTCGCAAATAAACGCCATTAACTTGAGCAAAAGTTTGCCGCCGGACCTCACCATCATAAATCGTTATTGTAAAAGCCATATTGGCGATTTCTGCAGGGATTTTTCTAAGGTTTATCTTATATTGCCGTTGATCTGCACCATAATTTGCAGCAGGTTTTTCAATATATGTTATTGAGTCTTTTCCTCCAGAAGGATTGCCATAAAAAACAAGATCCTCATCTCTTGAGGTTTTCCCATTTTGACCCAATAAAAAAGCCGACGCATCAAGCTCTATTTCTTTTTCAGCACCCCATCCCAAGCCTACCAGAAGATTATTCATACCCGAATTAGACTTCGTAATGTCAACTTTCTGCCCCTTCATGATACTGATTGCCAACCCGGTCACCTCCACATAAATACTCAATTACATATACTTTCTTAATCCACGACAAAAATCCTGCTTTTATCTTTATCCCCACAAATATTAAAACATCAGGTAACACTGATTTTAAACATTACAGTATAAAAGATTATAAATACTCTCTTGTTTTCTGCATGATGTTAAGAGTATCATATTTACATACTCAACATTTTTTGTTATCCGGATTCAGAATTCAGCAATTGAGGAGTTTTTATATGGATTTATTAAAAAAATTAGATCTACTGATGAAAGAAAAAAAAATTACTGTTTCAGATCTTTCTAAAGAAACGGGCCTTCCGCTCATGACAATTGAAGGCTTTTATAAAAATGGAGCAGAAGATATAAAAATCATTAATCTGAAAAAAATAGCAGACTTTTTCAATGTCTCCCTCGATTTTCTCGTCGATGATGAAGTATCGGATAAACTACCCATATGCAGTGAAAAAGTTGTCTATCGGGGATCTGATCTAATTTCGAAAACCCAATCAGCTGTTCCCATTTTTGGAGCTATTATTAATAGTCAATCTATACACAGAAAAGAAAACATCACTTCTTATTTAAAATTGCCTATAGAACTTTCAGGTGAAGGATCTGCTTATTTTGGCCTCAAAATGGTCGGAGACAGCCTTAACCTAAGTCATATTTATGACGGAAACATCATTATCGCTCGCAAACAAAATACTATTGAAAATGGAGATATTGCTGTCGTTTTTATTGGTGACCAGGGTGTGGAGGTAAAAAAACTATACCACACCGGGACTAACTTTACTCTTGTTCCCAACAGCAGCAATCCGAGCTATATTCCCCATACCTATAATCCTACAGCCGACCGCGTCACTATTTTAGGTAAAGTAGTGAAAATTGCCGAATTAGAATAGGAAGCATAATAATTTAGATAGACTTGATCCCAGGATATATTAAGTATTCTTTTAATCATCTGAGCTGCGTTTTTCGGAATCTCATAGGGATTTTTTTCATATTCTGCATATTGGTATTCGGATATTTCACAATAGGCTGCCATTTCCCCAATCGAGTAACCGCGGCAAATTCTCATCGCTTCCAACGTTCCTTGAAACATCAATTGTTTCCTCCTTTATGTCGATTCTAAACTAAGTCATTAAATCCTAATCTTCGACATAATCTTACATAAAATACTGCTTGCTACGGGGACCATAATTTCTTCTCTGAAAACTGCTTTTTTACTGCCAGTAAAGTGTTTGAAATATTTATATGTATGCGTACGCTACTTTTAACACATAGTGGACATCCTGAATATATTGTACTAGCCCTCACCCACCTTAGAAAATAGAGAATGGAGTGATTGTGTTGCTCGTAATCTTCGCCCTGCTTGTAATTATTTCACTTTTAATACGCATCCTGCATGCGATTAGAAGACGTAAAAGACATCATCACTGTTGGTGCTAAGCGATTTGACCAGGCGTTGCGCCTGGTCTTTTTTATATAGCATATTAAAAGGCAGAATAATTCTTCTAGCTGAGATTTTTATGGAATAAACCACCTCCCTATTTAATAGTTTTTCATGAAGTGATTTATTATTTTTATCTTAAAAGGAGGTTAAAGCATGAAAAAACAAAAAAGTAAAACTCTCTTAGCCAGTTGGATAGTGGGGGTAGTCTATGCTATTTACATCGTCGCCTATAGTATTAGTGCCGCCGCATCTGCCGCCCTTGAAACCGATGCGGCCACAGCTCTTGGTACGGGCCTTGGTGTTGCTCTACTTATGCCTCATATCGTTTTTGTGATCTTATCTGTCATTTTTAATATCATCGGTTGGGCGATGAACCTGCGCTGGTCAGCCTTAGTGGGAGCCATCCTTTATTGTGTAGCCGGTCTCTTAATGCCGATTTACATTCCCTTTGTTCTGGCTCAAATTATTTTGAGTTTTGTCGGCTTTGCCAAATTAAAGGTTATTATTGAAAACAATAAAGCGCTTGCAGGCAATGCAGAAATTCACACCATTAAGCAGTAATTTGAAAATGCATTTAACTGGGATTTAATGAACTGCTTTATCAAGATATTTAAATGACCGTTTTTTAACGGTCATTTAATATCTATTTCAGTATAATTTAGGAAAATCAAACGAAAGCTAGCATAAAGTACTGGTACGATTGAATAAGACCGGAGCCTTTTAGTAATTAAACGCTTAATTATACTTTTCTAAATTGCTAAGATTTAGTATGATAGATCATGGAATCATCCTAAAGATAAAAATTTTTAGACGAGGTTGAATTATCATGGGCTCAATTCGAATTATTACTGACAGTACCAATGATCTTTCTCCTGAATTAATCAGGACCAATAACATCGGAGTTATTCCACTCTACGTTGTTTTTGGAGAACAAAGTTTCCAGGACGGAGTAGCCATTACTCCGGAGAAAGTTTATCAGATGGTAAAGGAGACTGGCAGCTTACCCAAAACGGCGGCCCCTACTCCGGCAGATTTTTATATGGCATTTAAAACGGCGCTTGATCAGGGAGATGACGTTATTTATATCGGATTATCCTCCCGCATTTCTTCCACCGTGGTCAATGCCCGTCTGGCTGCACACGAACTTGACGAAGAACGGATCAAAGTAATCGACTCATTAAATCTTTCCACCGGAATTGGCTTACAAGTTTTAAAAGCCTGTGATTTGGTTCGGGAGGGCAAGTCCTTAACGGAAATCGAGAAAGAGTTGCTAGCTTCTGTAGCTAAGGTGCGTACAGCCTTTGTCATCGATACATTAGAGTTTTTATATAAAGGTGGAAGATGCTCAGCCTTACAATCCATCATAGGCACCCTTTTGAATATCAAACCCATTATTAAAGTCAGCGATGGAGAAATGAGTTTGGCTCAGAAGACCCGGAAGCGCAATAATGCTCTAAAGGCCATTATAAATAATACTCTTGCTGATTTACCTAATATGGATCTGACCCGAATTATGGTCACACACTCTATGGGAGATGCTGATGCTGCTTTTCTCCGTTCTGAATTGCTGGCAGCTACCAAGGTCAAAGAGGTGCATATTACGGAGGCCGGTTGTGTTATTTCCAGCCATTGCGGGCCTAATACGGTAGGTATTCTTTACATGCTTAAGTAACTTTTAACCTAAATGCGATCTATCTTATAAAAAGATAAAAAAGGCCTCTTCTCACTCTGCTGGTGTGCTCCCCGTCAAGAGGACAATGAAAAATTA
>JAEWCM010000182.1 GCA_023390635.1 Bacillota bacterium | reverse complement strand
CTTCGTGAAACAAACACTGAGCTTTCATCAAATCTACCTTCAACGTTTCAATTGCCTTTAGCCCTTTGACCACATCAATCTCAGCTGCCACGAAAGTCCCTCCTCAGCATTATTATCCAAGTCAGCTTTTCTTACTCATTTAAAATTCGCTAAAATTATTCATTCTCCTGCCTAAACTTATTTTCCTTCATTAAAAGGAAAAAATAAGGGAGCGGTTGACCAATCGAATCAAATACAACCGCTCCGCTCTGCTTTTCATTTTCCTATTTCTAATTAATTTAGCCAGCTGTCCACAATATCCCGGTTATCTTGAATCCATTGCTTGGCTGCATCCTCCGGTTTCATTCCGTCATTGATCAGACTCTCCAGACTGCCGATCTGCTGATCATCCATCTTGAACTTTTTCAGCATATCCGCCACTTCCGGATTATCTTTCGTAAAATCTTTATTGGCCAGCGTGTGAATTCCTTCCGCATCCCCATAAGTGTTTTCGGGGTCTTCCAAATACTTCAAATCATACTTGGCAAACATCCAATGAGGGCTCCAACCGGTAATGGCGATCCATTCGTTATTCCTATAAGCTTTTTCCAGAGCCGTCATCATCGCTGCTTCCGAACTCTGAACCACATCATAATCAAGACTATAGTCTTTTACTGCCTGATCCGTAGCCTTCATGATACCCGCGCCCGGATCAATCCCCGTAATCTTGTCGCCGAACTGATCTTTTTGCTGATTCAGCTCCTCAATGGAACTGATCGTCACATAACTCGGCACAACCAGCCCGATCTTCGCTTCCCCATCATACCATTGGCCGTAATCATCCAGATTATCTTTATATTTCTCCCAGTAACTTTGATGGGTCACCGGAAGCCAGCTGTCCATGAACACATCCAGATCTCCCTTATTCAGACCGACAAAAAGCGGGGCCACATCCAGGCTCTTAAGATTTACCTCATAGCCTTTCTCCTCCAGCAATACTTTCCACAGATTGCTCACAGCCACATCTTCAGCCCAATTTACATACCCGATATTAATGGCCTTATTCTTTCCCTCATCCCCTGTTTGGTCTGTCTGACCGCATCCGGCAGCCAGCCCCAGGATCAACACGGCAAGAACCATCCAGATCCCGGACTTCTTCCAATATTTTCTTTTAGAATTCATCAAATGCCCTCCTTATATTTATGATTTTTTGGCTTTAATCCCCTTTCTCCCAACCACTCCCTGGCTCATACGATCGAGAATCATGGCCAAAATTACAACCGCCAATCCATATTCAAACCCTTTTCCAATGTCCATTTGGGAAATTCCCGCCAAAACTCCGGCTCCCAGCCCTTCCGCTCCAATCATTGCCGCAATGACCACCATAGAAAGAGAAAGCATCATGGTCTGATTGACCCCCGCCATGATGGTTGGCAGGGCCAAAGGAAGCTGAATTTTCCAGAGCAGCTGCCCTGTACTGGATCCGAAGGCCTCCCCAACTTCCACCAAATCAACAGGAACCTGGCGTATGCCTAAATCCGTAAGTCGGATAGCCGGCGGCATCGCAAAAATCACCGTAGCGAAGATGGCTGAAACGGTTCCCAAATTAAAGAACATCAGGGCGGGAATTAAATAAACAAATGAAGGCATCGTCTGCATAAAATCCAGGATCGGAAACAGGATTTTATGAAACCGGTCACTATGAGCAGCCAAAATCCCCAGTGGAACTCCGATTAAAACGGATACCAGAGCTGATATGATCACCAGAATTAAGGTGTCCAGAAAGGGAGGCCAAAGCTCCATGTCATAGATAATCAATAAACCGACAGTTGTCCCTAGGGCTAACCGCCAACCTTTTGCCTTCCAGGCTAAAACGGCAAACAGCAAAATAAGAAGCCACCATGGCACCGCTCCCAGCCCTGACCTCAACCCATCCGTTATCACGGTGACGGAATCGGAAAAAGCATCAAAGGCCGTTCCAAAGCAATCCAACAGCCATTCTACACCTTGATTAACCCAGGTTCCCAATGGAAGACGATACATCTTCAGCCTCACCTCCTTTGTTGGCCAAAGCGGCCAACACGGCCCCACGGATAATAATCCCGCTTAACCGCTGTTCTTTATCAATAACGGCCAGAGGAGTCTTGCTTTCCGCGATGATAGGCAGGGCATCCTCTACCAGCATAGATTCTTCCCGAACCGGGACTTGCAGCAATTCCACATCCTGCAAAGACATTATTCCCCTTTTGCTGGCCTCTACCGCCAAATCGGCCGTGAGCAGCCCCTGCAAATGGCGGGAACGGTCAATCACAAACACACTGGAAAGTCCATGCTCTTTCATGATTCTCAGAGCCACATGAGGACCGTCCCTGAATTGCACCACCGGCTGCGGACGTTTCATTACATCGCCCAAAGTAAGAATTTTTCTTTTATCTACACCACGGACAAATTTCTCCACATAACTGTCTGCCGGACGACCGATAATCTCCTCGGGCGTTCCGATCTGTACAATAGCGCCATCCCGTATAAAAGCGATCCGATCGCCTAACTTCAGAGCCTCATTTAAGTCATGGGTAATAAACACAATGGTTTTATTCATCTTTTGCTGGATGTTCAGCAATTCGTCCTGCATTTCTTCCCTGATCAAGGGATCAAGAGCACTAAAGGCCTCATCCATCAGCAGAATATCCGGGTTATTGGTGAGGGCTCTGGCCAGCCCTACCCTCTGCTTCATTCCTCCGCTCAGCTCTTCAGGATAGGAGTCCTCCCATCCTTCAAGCCCCACCATACTCAGAATTTCCCTTCCCCGCTGCTCTCTTTCAACCTTGCTTTTTCCCTGTACTTCCAATCCGTAAACTGCATTCTGCAGCACGGTGCGGTGGGGCAAAAGGGCAAACTGCTGAAAAACCATTCCCAGATTTTTCTGTCGCATGCTGCGCAGATCCAGGGCATTAAGCTTGGTCATATCCGTTTCATTAATGAATACAGAGCCTGATGTAGGTTCAATCAAACGGTTCAGGCATCTCAGAATTGTCGATTTTCCGCTGCCTGAAAGACCCATGATTACAAATATCTCCCCTGCATTCACGCTGAAGCTGACATTGTCAATCCCTACGGTCTGCCCTGTCTCTGCCAGAATTTCCTTTTTACTATAGCCCTCTTTTAATAAGGCAAGTGCTTTTTGCGGCTGTGTGCTGAAAATCTTCACCAGGTTTTTTACCACAATCTTCTTTTCTATGACTGGCACCTTTTCTGCCATCCGGCCCTCACCTCCTAATTAATAACAGACAACTCCCATATAAAAGGAAGTTGTCTGTTATTAATTTTACAGTTTTATTCGTCCTAGGTCAAAAAGCCTTACGCTCTCTCACCTTTACTCAGACTACATAATAGGGAGTCTCCTTAAATGATGGTCTAAATCCATACATATCCTCCCAGATAATGCTTCATTGTGCCATATCCCCACTTTCTCTAAAGTTGTCAGTTGGCCGCTGAGTAAGACCCTCTTCCTCAAACGAATAAAGGTCTGTCTTAAATTGAGCAACGTTGCCGAATTTCGGACAGACCTTTATTCCCTCAACAAAAAAGGAGCCTGTCGGGAGGCCACTGAAAAAGTGGCACTCTGAGCCTCGGAATAAAAGAGCCGGAATTACAAAGAAAAATGAGTAATACCGGCTCTCTTTTTGATACAATTAAAGCAATGACTTAAGCGACAAGCGGGTGAGAAAATGATAAAGAGACAGACAAGCCTATCTTTGAGTCCCTATATGGGAATATACGATTTAATCATCCCTAAAGATAATCAGTTGCGACAGATGAATGAATTGGTGGACTTTACTTTTATCTATGACGAACTGCTCAAGGTCTATTCTCAAAATAACGGAAGAGGAGCCATAGACCCTGTACGGATGTTCAAATATCTCTTGTTAAAAAGCATCTTTGACATTTCAGATGTTGATGTGGTAGAGCGCTCAAAATACGATATGTCCTTTAAATATTTCCTTGGTATGACCCCCGAAGAAGAAGTGATTGACGCCAGTTCACTGACCAAATTCAGAAAGCTGCGGCTCAAAGATACCAACCTGCTGGAGCTATTGATCCAAAAAACAGTAAGTATCGCCTTAAAACAAGGCATCATAAAAAGCAAATCCATCATCGTAGATTCTACCCATACCCAGGCGAGATACCATCAGAAATCACCGCGGGAGCAATTAGTTGAGTATTCTAAGCGCTTACGTAAAGCAGTCTATACTATAGATGAAACGATGAAAGAGCAATTCCCTCCGAAAGTGAATAATGGCTTACTGGAAGATGAACTGGACTATTGTCAAAAACTAATCAGGGTCATAGAAAACACTGAACACATTTCCAGCTACCCTGCAATAAGAGAAAAACTAAGTATGCTACAAGAACTGGTTGAGGACGACCGTGAACAATTGGTCTTAATATCCCAGGATGCTGATGCAAAAGTGGGTCATAAAACGGCAGACACCTCCTTTTTCGGATATAAAACGCATCTGGCTATGACGGAAGAACGGATCATCACCGCTGCTGTGGTCACATCAGGAGAGAAGCACGACGGGAAGCAACTTCAGGAGCTGGTAAAGAAAAGTGAGCAAGCAGGGATAGACGTTAGAGATGTCATTGGTGATGCAGCCTATTCCGAAAAAGAAAACATCGCTTATACGAAAGAAAATAACATCCAACTGGTTTCTAAATTGAGTAAAACAGTAACACACCAGGAATCAAACCGGACCAATCCCAATGGATTTGAATTTAATAAAGATGCCCAGATGTATGTTTGTCAGGCGGGCCACATGAGCTTCAAAAAAACAAGCACTCGACCGAAGAAACATACCCTGAACGGAACAGGAACCGTAGAATCCTACTTTTTTGACATAGAAAAATGTAAACACTGCACCTACAAGGCAGGATGCTATAAAGACGGAGCTAAAACCAAAACATACTCTGTAACCATAAAACACCACATGCATGAGGAGCAGGCTGTATTTCAGGAGAGCGAATATTTCAAAGAAAAGTCTAAAGAACGTTACAAGATTGAGGCTAAAAACAGTGAACTAAAGCATAGACATGGGTATGATGTTGCATCAGCCTCAGGTCTATTGGGTATGCAGCTACAAGCGGCGACCACCATATTTGCTGTTAATTTAAAAGGATTATAACCTTAATGGGTGAAGAATAGAGCAATTATCTGGGCTATGACAGATTAAGAACTGAAAAAACCAGAAGACCAAGGCCATTTGTCTCGTCTTCTGGTTTTCTTATAGAATGGCTTTAAAAAACAATGTGTTTTTCAGCGGCCTCGCCTGTCGGCTCCTCTTTTGTGACTAATCAACAACATATGGCAACAAAGCAATGCTGCGAGCTCTTTTAATAGCCACAGTCACTTGCCGCTGATGCTTCGCGCAGTTTCCAGAAATACGACGAGGCAAAATCTTACCACGCTCCGTAACGTATTTACGCAACTTATGCACATCTTTATACTCAATATTCTCTACTTTATCGATGCAGAAGCTGCATACCCGTTTCCGAGGCCGACGACCACGTTCACGTTTCATCTAATCAACCCCTTCCCGTTTTAGAAGGTTTTTCCTTCGAAAAGAACCTTAATATCGTTATTTCTCACGATTTAGAAGTTTCTCTAAATAGTTACCATAAAATCATCTTTGTAGACTTATTTATGATCTACGTTCTAGAACGTTTCGAATCGTGAATTTGCCTTGAATGCTGGCTTCAGTCCCATATTCTTTATAGTAAAATTATAGTGCTCAGAATGGGATATCATCATCCAAACTTACTTCATGTCCAAAAGAGCCTGCTCCCCCAGGAATCGAAGATCCTCCAGGATTGCCTCCACCCTCTTTCGGACTTAAAAACCGAACATTCTCTGCGATAACTTCTGTGACCCACCGTTTTTGCCCATCTTGACCGTCGTAGGACCGGATCTGAATCCGTCCATCCACTGCTGCCAATTTTCCTTTGGACAGATAGTTGGCACACAGTTCGGCCAATTGGCGATAGACAACGCAAGGAATAAAATCCGCTTCTCGTTCGCCTTGAGCATTCTTAAAATTACGGTCCACAGCCAGAGTAAAATTAGCCACAGCCACTCCACTCGGTGTATAACGCAATTCGGGGTCCCTGGTCAACCGGCCAATCAAAACGACGCGATTTAACATGTTAACCCCTCCAAACTATTCTCTTAATTAACTTTCTTGAACTGTGGTCAAGAAGCGCATGACATGGTCGGAAATTTTCATAATCCGTTCCAATTCCTGCGCGGTACGAGCTTCGCCGTTGAAATTCATCAACACATAAATGCCTTCATTGAAATCCTGAATTTCATAAGCTAAGCGACGTTTGCCCCATTTGTCCACCTTCAGGTCTGCTCCTCCGTTGCTGTTCACAACCTCAGACAGCCTGTCCACGACACCGGCAACCGTTTCATCATCCAGATCAGGCCGAATGATAAATAAATTTTCGTACGCTCTCATATTTGCACCTCCCCTCGGACTGACGGCCCTGCAAAGCAGAGCAGGGATAAATATAAGTCATAAACTTACAGAATAATATTATAGCACTAGGCGAAAATTGATGCAACATGTTAATTAAAAATCATGCCTGGGTGCTTTAAATTTCAGTGACCAAAAATTGCAAAATTATTTTATTATTCATTTATACGTTAAACCTGAAATGAGTAATATCCCCATCGTGCATCACATATTCCTTGCCTTCCAGACGGACCAGCCCTTTCTCTCTGGCCCCGTTCAATCCGCCATTAGCCACAAAGTCCTCATAAGCAGCAATTTCAGCCCGGATAAACCCCTTTTCAAAGTCGGTATGAATCGTTCCTGCCGCTTGTGGTGCCTTCGTCCCCTGTTTAATCGTCCACGCCTTAACTTCCATCTCTCCGGCAGTAAAGAATGTCATCAATCCCAAAAGATGAAAGGCAGCCTTAATTAGGCGGTCAAGTCCCGATTCATCCAGGCCTAAGTCCGTCAAAAACATGATTCTCTCTTCATCTTCCAACTCAGCAATCTCCGCCTCAATCTTAGCGCAGATTACCACAACCTCTGAACCTTCTGTCGCTGCGATTTCCCGCACCATGGCCACATAAGGATTATCGTCTGCAGAACTCAAGCTGTCTTCAGCCACATTGGCAGCATAGAGTACCGGCTTTAGGCTTAAAAGAGGCATGGTTTTAAGGACTTCCTGCTCCTCATCACTATAGGCCAAGGTACGGGCTCCCTGCCCTTGATCAAAGGCCGTCTTTAGTCTTTCCAGAAGCTGTGCCTCCACCTGAGCCTTTTTATCTCCTGCTTTCAACAGTTTCCCTACACGCTCTCTGCGCTTCTCCACGCTTTCTAAATCAGACAGAATAAGCTCCAGTTCAATAGTTTCGATATCACGCTTAGGATTCACATTTCCCTCTACATGAACCACATTGGAATCCTCAAAGCAGCGGACCACATGAACGATTGCATCCACTTCCCGAATATGGGATAGAAATTTATTGCCCAGCCCTTCTCCTTGACTGGCCCCTTTCACTAATCCGGCAATATCGACAAACTCCACCGATGCAGGTACAATCCTCCCGGGATGCACCATATCAGCCAGAACCTGCAGGCGGTAATCTGGAACCTGTACCATTCCTACATTAGGATCAATCGTGCAAAATGGATAATTGGCCGCCTCCGCCCCTGCTTTAGTAATAGCATTAAACAAAGTAGATTTTCCAACGTTAGGTAAACCAACAATTCCTGCATGTAGTGTCATGAGTATCCCCCATCTTTATACTTTTATAGAATCCAGCAATAACTTATCACTGGAACATTGACCCAGAGTAAATACCTCTTAATGGCATTATTATCTATAACAGTACTATGTTAATAGAAACCGAGCATTTTCGCAAGGTATGTTTAGAACTTCTTCAACATAGAAAAGCGCTAAAGAATACATGCTTTCCCTTTTCCTCATGCATTCTTTAGCTGCAGTTCAACCATAATTCACATTTCCTACTTTTTTAAATCAAGGGTAATAGTGCTCTTTGCCGTTTTATCCTCAGATATCAGCAAAACCTCCATCTGATCTGCCTTACGAATATCTTCTGTCTTTAATGTAATATCAATTTTCTGTCCGTCCTTATCTGTACCGACCTTAAAATCATACCACTCATCACCTATCTTGGCATAAGCGTACTTCACTGGCCCCCCGCTCACTGTAAGGGAAATGTCCTGCAAGGGACTCTCGTTATCCTTCGCTTCCGCAGCCACCTTTGCCCCATCCTCCAGCTGGGCAAAATCCCGTTCAGGCAAATTACTGAATTGAGAACTGTTAGGTTGAAATTCTGCACTTTCCAGTTGGGCCTGAGGGAAATAGTCGTCAATTACGGCATATTCGGCCACTTCGAACAGTACAATGTCCGGTTTAAAGAGGTTATAGTAGTAATCAAAATCTAAAATATTAATATAGTTATGAATGAGGGTGGCTTCAGAAAATTGATTGACAAAAAACTTCTCCTTCTGATTGAAGTAACTTCCCCGGAAAGCCATGATGCTTGGCGCATCAGCATTGGCCGGGTCAACAAACTGGGCAAAAAACGGGTGAAATTTGTTCACCTTGATATAACTGTCATAAGTGGTTACCGCCTGTGCTGTGGGATTAATCGGAGTATACCCTACCCCTGTATCCCGAATCTTGAAGTAAGAGACAGGAAGAGTGTTATAGATTTCCGGTGTTAATGTATAATCTGTCTTTGACAGAGGTTTAATCGTAATATAATCTTTTCTCAGTTCGTTCATAAGCAAGGAAAAACCGATAAAAGCACCTTCATCGTTCCTGGTGTGCTCCCCGTCAAGAGGACAATGAAAAATTA
>JAEWCM010000131.1 GCA_023390635.1 Bacillota bacterium | reverse complement strand
CGCATAATGTCTCCGCATTTAGCATTACCTACTTCACCGACACCGTCGGCATCAGCAATTTCACCTACGTTGCGGGGGTTCATAAAATGATCCAATACTTTTTCTGTATACATTTTTTATTCCTCCTTAAAATTGTGGTGCCGGCTTCCGGTCCAAAATCATTGTACGGAACTGCAGGCCTTGCTCTGTTCATCCAGCTTATCCCAAAGAGGAGACATTGCCCGCAAACGCTCGACAATCTTTGGTAACTGCTCCAATACATAGTCAATCTCCGCTTCCGTATTTTGCCTGCCCAGAGAAAACCTCAATGAGCCATGTGCAACCTCATGGGTCAGACCCATTGCCAAAAGCACATGAGAGGGATCAAGGGACCCTGATGTACAGGCTGAACCGCTGGAAGCAGCAATGCCCACCATATCCAAGCTGAGAAGGAGCGATTCTCCTTCGACATATAAAATGCTGATATTGACGTTATTGGGCAAGCGGTTTTCATCCACCGGACCATTAACCTTCACATGGTCGATTCGTTCCACCAAGCCATTCATTAATTTATCCCGCAAATTGGCAAGACGGCCTTCCTCTTCCTCCATTCTTGCTTCAGCCAGTTCGCAGGCCTTGCCGAAACCTATGGCTCCCGGAGTATTCTCTGTTCCGGAACGACGTTTCTTTTCCTGACCTCCACCAAAAGTACGAGGATTGATCCTGACGCCCTTACGCACGTATAAAGCGCCAATACCCTTGGGCCCGTAAATCTTATGTCCGGATATGGTCAGTAAATCCACATTCAAATCCTGCACATTGACAGGAATTTTTCCCAAAGACTGAACGGCATCCACATGGAAAAGGATCTCATGCGCCTTGGCAATCTCGCCGATTTTAGCGATAGGTTGGATTGCTCCCACCTCATTATTGGCATGCATGACAGTAATGAGAATAGTGTCCGGGCGTATTGCCTTTTCCACATCAGCGACTGATACCAATCCTTCTTCATCCACCGGCAAATAGGTCACATCATAGCCATTTTTCTCCAAATGTTCGCAGGTCTCCAATACGGCATGATGTTCCACAGATGAAGTAATAATATGTTTGCCTTTGTTCTTTTTAGATTCCACCACGCCGAAAATAGCCATGTTATCAGCTTCCGTTCCTCCGCTGGTAAAAATAACTTCTTCCGGCCTGGCCCCAATAATATGAGCTACCTGTCTTCTTGCCTCTTCCAGAGCCTGCTTAGCCTCCCGGCCAAAGCTATGGATACTGGATGGATTGCCATACTTCTCCGTGTAATAGGTAAACATCAGCTGAGCAACTTCCGGATCAACAGGAGTGGTAGCACTGTGATCGAGATAAACTTTTTGCATCTTTTCTTCCTCCTTTTGAAGTATCTTCTTCTGCCTTAATTAAATTTCATTATGCATTATTCAGGCTTAAATACGCTTTGCTTCTTACTAAAGTTAGTTTTTTTACTCATTTTCAGATATAATACAATGGTAAACTTGTTCAGAACCCACGCTTGGCTTCATCTTCCAACATATCCTGCAAAGTGATAGAGTCTAATACATCAGCAATCGAGTCACGCATCTTCTCCCAGACCACCCGGGTAACGCATTGCTCCGCCTTATCGCAGCATTCTGAATCCCCTTCCCCCGCACAATCCACCGGGGCAATCGGCCCTTCCAAAACGCGGATAATGTCACCCACTTTGATCTGCTCAGGTTCTCTGCCCAATACATAGCCTCCTTGGGCACCACGGACACTCTTTACCAGTCCAGCCTTGCGCAAGCCGGAAATCAATTGTTCCAAATAATTCTCAGACAGTTCTTGTCTCTCAGCTACACTCTTTAAAGAAATAGGCCCTTCACCCGCATGCTGGGCTAAATCAAACATTGCCATTACGCCATATCTTCCTTTGGTTGAGAGCTTCATCTCTGTCACCTCATTTTCACCGGATTCCTTTGATATCCAGATTATCTGTTAATTTATTAGTTCAGCTATATCATAGTGAATCACTCGGAATTTGTCAAGCGTTCTCTCTTCGCGGATAAAGAACGGAGTTGAATGAATTTAGATTAAGTTGATGAGCTAAATTTGATTTGAAAGGAAAAATACCTAATGGACCTCTTTTCTGCACAGTTTAATCCCAAACAAGTGGCCCCTCTCGCCGAACGAATGCGTCCCCAGACATTAGCGGATTATGTGGGACAAGAACATATTCTAGGACCAGGTAAATTGCTGCGGAGAGCCATTGAAGCTGACCGGGTCAGCTCGATTATCCTCTACGGTCCTCCCGGAACAGGCAAAACTTCATTAGCACAAGTGATTGCCAATCAGACTGCTGCGGAGTTTGTCCGTTTGAATGCTGTTTCCGCCGGAGTCAAAGAAATACGGGAGATTATCCAGCATGCGACGGACGAGCTTCATCTTTATGGGCGCAAAACTCTAGTCTTTTGCGATGAGGTTCACCATTTCAATAAGGGACAGCAAGATGCCCTCCTCCCTGCGGTAGAATCGGGAATTATTACCTTTATCGGAGCAACTACGGAAAATCCGTATTTTGAGATCAATTCCGCCCTACTCAGCCGCTCCACTTTGTTTCAGCTTAGAACATTAAGCGATCAGGCCATTGAAGAAGGAATGAAAAACGCTTTACAAGATGTAACCAGAGGATTAGGCCAATACAAAGTTAAAATCGATCCTGAGGCTTGGCAGCATTGGTTGAACTATGCCCAAGGTGATCTACGCAAAGCCTTAAATGCCTTGGAATTGGCTGTACTTACCACCTTACCGGAAAGCGGAGTCCGTCATATTGATTTAAAGACAGCCGAAGAATCTATTCAACAGCGCGCCCTCCGCTATGATAAAAGCGGTACTCAGCATTACGATATCATTTCCGCCTTCATTAAAAGCATGCGCGGTTCCGATCCGGATGCTGCCCTTTACTGGCTGGCCGTACTGCTGGAATCGGGTGAAGATCCCCGTTTTATTGTGCGGAGAATTATTGTTCATGCTTCTGAGGATGTGGGGCTGGCTAATCCCATGGCCATGCTTCAGGCTCAGGCAGCAGCCAATGCCCTGGAATGGATAGGTATGCCGGAAGCACGCATTCCTATTGCCCAGGCTGTATTGGCCATTACCACTTCACCAAAAAGCAACAGTGCAGTTACCAGCATTGATCAGGCCCAAAACTATGTACGCACTCACCCTCTGGGCGAAGTTCCCATTCACCTACGTGATACTCATTCGCCGGCAGCAGCTAAATTATCAAACGGCACCGGCTATCTCTATCCTCACAGTTATCCGGGGCACTGGGTCAAGCAAACCTATCTCCCCAAGCAATCAGAAGGGGTAAGTTTTTATCAGCCTTCAGGTATGGGAGAAGAACATTTTCAACATCCGGGGAAAAAACATGAAGAGCCAGAAATTTAAACGGAGAAATTATATGTCAAAAGTTAAAATAACGGTTGTAGAAAGTAAGTGCCGATGTGGTTATCATAAAAAGGGCGATTATTTTATTGTAGAAGACTTGTGTCCTCCTCTGTGTCATGAATTATGGCACTGCGCTTATCCTGCCATTTATGCTTTACAAAATGGAGCAAATTTAGATTATGGCGAAGGCAAGGCTCCTGTATTTGATGTAAAATGTCCAGATGGAGGACGAGTAGTTATTCATGGTGAACGGATAGATAGTTTATGATTTTAAACGATAAAGATTTGATTTCTTTTATTGTACAAAGTTTTATATCCAAAATAGAGTGAGCCAAAGGAAGAAAGACAAACAACGGCACAGATTGCTATCATAATGGATATCTGATATAAAATGGCCGTAGTTGGTAATGTACCTGATAATATCTGTCCTGTCATCATCCCCGGCAGGGAAACAATCCCCATTCCAAGCATGGAATTAATAGTGGGCAATAATGCAGTTTCAAGCGCTTGCTTTACAAACGGCAAAAGAATCTTTGACGGCTTTGCTCCGATATTGAGTAAAGCCTGTATTTTTATTCTTTGCCCTTTAAGACTCTCGCTAAAAGTCTTAATTCCCAAGGACGTGCCTGTCATAGTATTTCCCATAATCATGCCGGCCACCGGAATCACATATTGGGGATTAAAAAGACTTTCTCCAACTACTGCGCAAATAAAAAATGCAATGACAGACATCCCTGAAAAGGCAATTGAAAGGCTTATCACCCACTTGAATCTTTTGTTTAAGTCTCTATTTCTAGAAAGAACACGATAGATTGAAAACCCTGTCATTAACGACAGATACAACAGTATAAACGCCGGATGGGGATTTACAAAAATATAAGTCAGAATAAATCCGGCAAGAGTAAGTTGAACAGTCATTCGGATGCTCGCCATAATCAGCAGTTTGGTTTGATTGACATGGCATTTTTTCATAATAAACAATACCACAAGCAACAAAAGATAGATAAGGGAAAATTGCCACAATTGCATTTCCACCGCACCACCGCTCATGACTTCACCTTCTTCTCTAAAACAATACGATGATCAGCAAATTTCTCTAAAAGTTTTTCATTATGACAGACGATAATTAACGTCATACCTTTTAGCAAACAAAAGTCCTTAAGCTGTGCAAAAAGCCGTATAGCTGTGGTATCATCCAGCGCTGCTGTCGGCTCGTCAAGCAGCAGCACTTTAGGCATAAATGAAAGATTGATCGCGATAAATATCCGTTGGCGCTCTCCTCCCGACATAAGTTCGCACTTTGTATCTAAGGGAAAATCTGCACAACAAAGTAACAGAAATTTCTGCATGCTTTCTTCCTCAATACAGGAAGTGTCCCGAAAATTATAATACTGCTCAAAATTTTCTTTAATCGTTCCATCAAAAAGATAAACCTCTTGTGAGGCCAGCAGAACTTCACTCCTTAAGCGTATCGTGTCTATATCTGAGATGTTATTCCCGTCATATTCAATGGTGCCGCCGGATGGAGTCAATGTTCCATTCAAAAGCTTAAGCAACGTACTTTTGCCACATCCACTTTCCCCGCTCAAAAAAGTAATTTTCCCGGGCAGGATTTGAATTTGCGGATAGCCTAAAATATTTTGGAATTTTAAATCTGTGATGCTTATGATAGGCCTCATGCTAGACTCCTTTCTTGACTGGAAATGCACAATACGGTATAATTCTATATCTAAATCCGTTATCGTATTTCGTTATCGATTTACGATATAATATCATGGAGGAAAATAAAATGCAAGAGCCTGTATTGAGAAAACTGTTCTTAGGGTTTATTCAAATTCACATCCTGCATCATGCAAAAAAAGAGCCTTTTTTCGGCTCATGGATGATTGAGGAGCTGTCAAATCATGGCTATGATATCAGTGCTGGAACGCTTTATCCAATTCTTCATAATCTGGAAAAAAGCGGCCTGCTGACGACTGAAAAGCAAATTATCGAGGGAAAGGTCAGAAAATATTATATGATTACACCTGAAGGAGAAGCTGTTCTGATCGCCGCGAAAGACAAAATTAAAGAGCTTACACGTGAGCTTTAATGCCCAACATTTATTGCAAATCAATTAGACTATTTATAATTTGTAAAGGTCATTGATAAGGAGTACATAGAGATGATAAAAGGGCGGATTTCTCCCTAAAAGGTAAATTCCGCCCAAACTGATTTTCTCAAATTTCAAGCATTAGCAAAATGGGTGCTCTGCCGCTAATCCTTGCCATTATTCTGAGTGGTCTGTTCCTTACCCCCACTGTTAAGAAAAGTGTTTTTTGATCCGGAATAGAGTCCGACTGCCGATAAACCCAGAGTTATACCACTTAGAATAGCTTGAGGTATATTACCGGGGGAAATATAAACAAAGGCAGCAACAAGGCCTAAGGCCAGGGACAACAACGGGGCAAATCTTTTTGGCAACCCAAAGCTAGTAGCTAAAGCCACCAGACCTACGATCAATGGAACGATTGCAATATCATATGCTTCAAAATCCATTCTATTTTAGTCTCCTTTCCTATTTATCTCTTCGGACAGTCTTATTCTATGATCAGAGAGAGGAAAAGTTGTCCAATATTCGTCCATAAGTACCTTATTTAATCTACCAAGAAATGTCTATTTCGTTACTTTTATGTGATTTTTCTGCAAAAACCCTTGACGAAAATTTTCAGCATGGTAAAATGCAATCAAAATGAATTATTAAACTTATCAAGAGCGGCTGAGGGAAAGGCCCTATGAAGCCCGGCAACCTGCCTGAGTGCAAGGTGCCAAATCCTGCGGATGTTTAGTCAACCGTAAAGATGAGGATTTATAAGCCCTCCGGTTGTTTAGGCCGGAAGGCTTTTTAAATTCAATTAATTAGAATTGGAGGTATCGTTTACTGATGGGAAATTACTATTTTACTTCAGAATCGGTTACTGAAGGACATCCTGATAAAATGTGCGATCAGATTTCCGATGCTGTACTGGACTCGATTATTGCTCAGGACCCAATGGCACGCGTAGCCTGTGAAACGGCTGCCAGTACCGGTCTTGTGGTTGTCATGGGGGAAATATCTACCTCTTGCTACGTAGATATTCCTAAGATAGTGCGTTCAACCATACGGGATATTGGATATAACCGGGGAAAATACGGATTTGACAGCGAAACCTGCGCCGTTCTCACATCAATCAACGAACAATCTCCTGACATTGCCCAGGGTGTTAATAAAGCTCTGGAAGCGCGAGAAGGACATATGTCCGAGGCAGAAATTGCCGCCATTGGTGCAGGTGATCAGGGTTTGATGTTTGGCTTTGCCTGCAATGAGACCAAAGAACTTATGCCTATGCCCATTTCTCTTGCGCATAAGTTAGCTCGTCGTTTGACGGAAGTTAGAAAAAACGGCCTTCTCCCTTATCTTCGTCCCGATGGAAAAACTCAGGTTACACTTGAGTATGATAACGGGAAGCCGGTACGTGTGGATACCATTGTCATCTCCTCCCAACACAGTCCGGAAGTATCACTGGAACAAATTAAAGCAGATTTGATTGAACATGTGATCAAACCGATTGTTCCTGCCGAATTGCTTGATGCCAGAACTAAGTATTTTGTCAATCCTACAGGACGTTTTGTATTAGGCGGTCCTGCCGGAGATGCAGGACTCACCGGCAGAAAGATCATCGTTGATACTTACGGTGGTTATGCTCGTCACGGCGGCGGTGCCTTCTCAGGCAAAGATCCCACAAAAGTTGACCGCTCTGCTGCCTATGCCGCCCGTTACGTGGCCAAAAACATTGTTGCTGCCGGTCTGGCCGACAAGTGTGAATTGCAGTTAGCCTATGCCATTGGCGTAGCCTGCCCCGTTTCTATCCTCGTCGATACCTTCGGTACCAACAAAATTGAAGAAGCGAAAATTGAAAAGCTGGTAAAAGAAAACTTCGATTTGCGCCCTGCTGCTATTATTGATATGCTCGATCTGCGCAAACCGATTTACCGGAACCTTGCTGCATACGGACATATGGGCAGAGAAGATCTGGACATCAGCTTCGAACGGACAGATAAGGCCGATATTCTCAGACAGGCTGCTTTTTAAATCATTATAAATCTATTCAATACAGAAACTTAATAAGGGAATGTGGTTAATTCAGCCACATTCCTTTTAATTATTTATAATTAATTCCAATTAAGCGCGATTGTTCCTAAACTAATGCTCGATAGAGATTTCAATGGTAACTATTCCGCCGCCGGTAGCCGGAGAATTGGCAATTAGAAGCCGTTTAACGTTGTTGATTTTCTGGCGCCGTTAGGACCGAGAAATCCATAAAGGGAATTCTCCTCCACTTTAAGGGATAAATTGTTAACTACCATCTGGCCTTTGAAGATTTTACATAAATGCTTGGTTTGTAAAATGGCTTTTCCCACTCGTCTCATCCTTTCGTTTGTTTGGTCTTATCATAAAGGCCAATTCTAAGGATTTTATAAGGATTCACCATTTCTTTATAAATAGAAAAACGCTGGAACCCACGATCCAGCATTAACATTTTAAACCTAATACTGTGTATTGTTATTTAAACAGGAAAACTTATAGGAAAGACAGGCTGCGTCCACTTTCCAGTTGTCTAAGTTAAGTCCCAGCAATTTTAAGATTCTATCTCTGCTCACCCTATCAACGCTCCTAAATTAATAACGGTCTTGTATTTTATTAATAATTTTCATAACCTGTGTTCATCCAATCCCTATTATTTCTTCCATGAATTGATTATTTACTTTTATTCTTCATTCTTCGCTTCAATCCTTTTTTTTAAGTGCAGTTTTTTATTGTCTGCACTACACAAAAAACCCATCCGGAGATTCTCTCCAGATGGGTCGGTTGCAAAACGATAGATCCTATTGACAGTCTGAAACAAACAGCCTATTTAAACATGGGCTGCCAGCATCTTCTCCAAATCAGCCTTGGAACGGAAACCGACCATCTTATCCACGACCTGGCCACCCTTGAACACTGCCAAAGTGGGAATGCTCATCACTCCGTATTTCCCTGCTATCGCTCCTTCTTCATCCACATTAAGCTTACCTACCATAATCTTACCGGCATACGAATCGGCCAATTCCTCAACAATCGGTCCCACCATACGGCAGGGATTGCACCAAGCCGCCCAAAAATCAACAAGAACCGGTTTATCTGAGTTCAAAACTTCAGTCTCCCAATTATTTAAGCTGAATTTCTTTACGTTTTCACCTGACATATTAATTCCTCCTTAAAATCATTCATTTCATAAATTTAGTCAGAATCTCCAATAAGTCATTAATAGCATCATCCTGACCTTGATTCTCTAATGCACTCTTCAAACAAGTTCGAGAATGTTGGTCAATCAGCAGAATCCCTACTCGATTTACAGCCGCCTTAACTGCTGCAACCTGGATCAAAACATCATTGCAGCATTTTCCGCTTTCAATCATTTTCTGCAGTCCTTTAACCTGACCCTCAATTTTTTTCAGGCGGCGGATAATCGCTTCATTCGACTCTGCATCAAAATTTTCTATTTGAGATTTCAACAGCATCTCCTCCATACCCCCAAGGGGTATCTATGTTTATATTATAATTCTATACTAACCAGATGTCAAATGTTTCTAGCAACCTTTACAGTTACCTTTTTAAACACTTTACTGCTTATTTTACACCACTCTCAAGATGCTTATCCTCAATCAATGCCAAAGAACCGGAGAAAAATTATAATATTTACTCCGGTTCTGACTTATTTTTTTATTATTTTGACCTCACAGCGATGTGGAGTTCCCGCAGCTGTTTTTCATCCACAGGAGAAGGCGCCTCAGTCATCAGGCAAGAAGCACTCTGGGTTTTCGGGAAAGGAATTACGTCACGGATATTATCCTTTCCAGTCAGCAGCATCATTAAACGATCGAGGCCGAAAGCTACTCCACCATGAGGCGGTGTCCCGTATTCAAAGGCATCCAACAGATAGCCGAATTTGTCTCTTGCCGTTTCCATAGACATGCCCAGCAGCTTGAACATTGTTTCCTGAACATCCCGGCGATGAATCCGGATGCTTCCGCCACCTAATTCTACACCGTTTAAGACTAAATCATAAGCTTTTGCTCTTACTGCTCCCGGATCGCTTTCCACTAAAGACAAATCTTCATCCATAGGCGCAGTAAAAGGGTGATGGATAGCCACATAACGCTTGTCTTCTTCGCTGTACTCCAACAGGGGGAACTCTGTTACCCATAAAAAGCTAAACTTGCCTTCGGGAATCAATTCCAAACGCTTAGCCAGTTCCAAGCGCAAATGGCCTAATGCATCGGCCACCACCTGAGGTTTATCAGCGACAAAGAATAAAATGTCACCGGTCTCTCCACCCATGCGGCTGATCAAAGCCGCCATCTCCTCTTCAGTAAAAAATTTAGCAATAGGAGACTTGATTCCCTCTTCGCCCAGAACAATATAAGCCAGTCCTTTGGCCCCATAAGTGGCGACAAAGCTTACCAACCCGTCCAACTCCCGACGGGGCATACCGGCACATCCTTTGGCACAGATTCCTTTTACTCTTCCGCCTTTAGCCAGTACCTGGGTAAACACTTTAAATTCGGACTTCTCCACCACCTCGGCCACATCAATCAATTCCATCCCGAAGCGAATATCAGGTTTATCCGAACCATAACGCTCTATGGCCTCTTTATACGTTAAACGGAGAATTGGCGTTGCCATTGTTTCTCCTATGGTTTCGGCAAAGATTTTGCTCATCATTTCCTCTACCATGGCAATAACGTCATTCACTTCCACAAAAGACATCTCGATGTCCAACTGAGTAAACTCAGGCTGACGATCTGCCCGCAAATCCTCATCCCGGAAGCAGCGTGCAATTTGGAAATATTTTTCCAGGCCGCCTACCATCAGCAGCTGCTTAAAGAGCTGAGGCGATTGAGGCAATGCATAAAATTCTCCCAGATGTACCCTGCTGGGCACCAAATAATCTCTGGCCCCCTCCGGGCTGGATTTGGTCAGGATGGGAGTTTCCATTTCCATAAAACCCTTTTCATCCAGGTACGTGCGCATAATATGCATTACCCGGTGCCGGAGCTTAAAAGTCTCCAGCATTTCCGGCCTTCTTAAATCAAGGTAGCGGTATTTCAAACGCAGCGTTTCATCCACGTCAATATGATCCTGAATATAGAAAGGTGGTGTTTTCGCACTGTTCAAGATGGTCAGGCTATCTGCCACCACTTCAATCTCCCCTGTTTCCAGATTGGGATTGGTCATGCCATCCGGCCTGATCCTTATCTTGCCTGAGACGGAAACTACATATTCGGAACGGAGCTGCTCCGCCACAGGAAAGCCCTGGTTAGGCATATCAGGATTAAACACAACTTGCACCTGACCCGAACGATCGCGAAGATCAACAAAAATAACACCGCCGTGATCTCTTCTGCGCTGTACCCAACCTAAAAGGGAAACCCTTTCATCTGCATGAGTTTTTCTTAATGAACCTGCTTCAATTCTTTCCGACAATAATGTCATTACTTGCACACCTCACCATATTTCTCTATCACTGCTTTTTCTCCGTCTGCCAGGCTGATCTCAGTCTGTTCACCCAATACCAAGTCACGCATAATGATAACACCCCGAGCGAGCTCTTCCTCACCAAGGATCAGAGCCAGTTTAGCTCCCTCCCTGTCTGCACCTTTTAATTGAGACTTCAGACTGCGGTCCAACAAGTCAATTCCCACCGGAATGGACTGACTGCGCAGATGATTGACCATCGCAAAGGCTCTTTTCTGAGCCGCTTCCCCTAAAGAAATCAGGACAGCAAAATTCTTCTCCTTGATCTCCGGAAACTTATTCTGCTTTTCCAGCACTCCTACAGCTCGTTCCAAGCCCATGGCAAATCCGATCCCCGGAGTTCTTGGACCACCGATTTCCTCTACCAGACCGTCATACCGACCTCCACCACACACAGCACTTTGAGCTCCAATATCCTCGGCCATAATCTCAAACGCCGTCTTCTGATAATAATCTAGTCCCCGCACCAAACGAGGATCAACCTGATATGGGACTCCTGCCCCGTCCAGGAAAGCTTTCAATTTTGCAAAATGCTCCGCACATTCGGAACACAGCATGTCCAGAGTCGTCGGCGCACCCTGAGAAATTTCCCGACAATGAGGCTTTTTGCAATCAAGAATGCGGAGGGGATTTTTCTCAAAGCGGTTTTGACAGTCTGAACATAATTCCTCCCGGTGGGGCCTGAGGAATTCTTGCAATGCCTTGCGGTGTTCCTTACGACATTCGGGACAACCCACCGAATTGATGTGGAGTTCCAGTCCAATGATCCCTAAACGTCTGTAAATATCCCAAGCCAAGCTGATCACTTCTGCATCCACCATGGGCTGGTCCGCTCCCAGAACTTCTACCCCAAACTGGTGAAACTGGCGGAATCTTCCCGCTTGTGGCCTTTCATGCCGGAACATTGGCCCCATATAATAGAGCTTGACAGGCAAATTGCCTCCATACAACTTATTTTCCACATAAGCCCGGCATACTGAAGCAGTGCCTTCAGGACGAAGAGTAAACTTATCCTCGTCCTTGGCTGATACACTGTACATCTCTTTCTGCACGATGTCAGTGGTCTCTCCCACTCCCCGCTGAAATAGTTCCGTCACCTCGAACATGGGAGTCCTGATCTCCTGATAACCATAATCACGACAAACCTGACGGATCACGCCTTCTAGGTAATGCCATTTTTCAACCATATCGGGCAGAAAATCCTGAGTCCCTCTCGGACGTTGAATCATTTTATCTCACCTTCCTATATACGCTTATATACAAAAAACCCTCTCCCTTGCAAACTATGCAAGGGACGAGAGTTCCCGTGGTGCCACCCTTATTGGCGGTTCCAGACCGCCCGCTTTTTCGGCCGATAACGCGACCATCCGTCACACATAACTCGCCTTCAGGCTGTCTCCCTATGTTTCTCCCAGGCTGCTTTCAGTCAAGACAGCCCTCCCTGCAGAGAGAATCGCCATAGTTCTTTCCTAAAGGATGTTCAGAATCATCTGTGAAGTAAACTTCTCAATTATTAAAATAAAGTATTTGTTATTCTGTATACGGATGTTCCACTTATTAATTAGAAATGTTAACAAGGCCTGACCTGTTTGTCAAGGATTTTCCGTCTTCGATCATGGACCTTTGTCCAACCTTCCAAATAACTTTTCCAATAAGAAGGATGCTGCATATTTTCCAACGCCCCTGCCTGAGCAGAAATTATTTTACTTGCCGCCCCGGCGCCCAGCCCAAATACATGCTGCCATTCCTCCATGATAGCAATATTATACCGGCTTTCCTTACCCGGCAGAGCAAATCCGATATTCTCCAGATTACCGGCGATCTTTCGCTGCCGGTAAAGGTAATATGGGACCATCCCCCAGCTTTCTGCCTGCCGGACAGCTGCTTTCTGCATTTTTTCAATCCGGTCTGTCAGATCGGAAGTGAGTCCTTCTTCCCATTCCCTGGACCCTCGTTTAATGGCCAGGGCATGAATCGTCAGATTATCCGGATGCAAGTCAGTCATGGCCTCCAAGGTATTTTGCACATCGGCCACTTCTTCACCGGGGAGACCAAGAATGATATCGGCATTAATAATCCAGTCATGCATCTCCCGTGCTCTTCGAAAAGCCTCTACGACCTCATCCACGTGATGAGCCCGGCCAATCCTCACCAAGGTTTTTTCGTTCATGGTTTGAGGATTAATGCTGATTCTATTGACCCCCTGATCTTTTAAACAAGAAAGTGTTTCCTCTTTCAGCGTATCCGGACGACCGCCTTCCACCGTAAACTCCAGTTCTTTATCCATCGGAAGATTTTCCTTGATTTGTGTGATCAGTGTCTCCAGTTCCTGTCCATTTAATACGGTAGGCGTACCGCCTCCCAAGTATAGGTTTCCTACCGTCAGCCCTAATTCTTTCATCATCTGTCCTACAGCGGCAATTTCTAAAGCCAGGGCTTTTAGATAGATCTTTACTTCACTGCGCTCCTGATCAGGAATATAGCCGGGAAAAGTACAGTAGGAACAGTGAGAAGGACAAAAGGGAATCCCCACATAAACCGCCGTTTGCTGCGGATTAGCTTTCATTTTCTCCAGAATAGGATTCTGAATCCTGCCCACTCTTTCCAGAAGGACGACTTTATCTTCCCTCACATGATAACGGCCGCTGAGAATCTGATCCCGTTCTTTTTCATTAATACCCTGATTAATCATGCGGTGGAGAAGCTTTGTCGGTCTCATCCCTGTTAAACTTCCCCAGGGGACTTCCATTCCCAGCACTTCCTTTAAGAGGGATTGAATCAGATGCTTGATCACGATCTTCTCTGTTTTTTCCCGGCCTACGGAAGGCAAATCCCGCACGGCCTGACATTCTGACCCGGACAACTTGACTGTGACCTTTTTTTCCGTTGCGATCCAGCTTCCCTCTAGCCCATCATTTCCCCTGTCCTCCACTTGAATCAACCCGTCATACCCGGCCATATCCCATGCAAAAGGATCAAAGCTCCCATTTTCCTCTTTTCTCCGGAACCCTTTCACATCCACTCTCACTCCTGCCAAACAGGAGATAAGCAGTTCCCGGACAGCCTGCAAATCTTCAGTTGAACAAGAGCCACTGTAAACCAATATGTTATTCATCGTAAATATGAATTATGTTTCTTTTCCCGGTCGATCGTCGTTTCCGGACCATGTCCAGGCAAAACTCTGGTCTTTTCGGGAAGAGAAAAAAGCTTTGTCTTGATGCTTTCTTTTATCTGTTCCTCTGAACCACCGGGAAGATCAGTCCTTCCTACCGACTCAAAAAATAGCGTATCTCCCGCAAACAAAGCCTCGTAAGTCAGGAAACAACTTGATCCCGGGCTGTGACCAGGAGTATGGATCACCTTAAACTCGCAGTTTCCCACCTTAAATGTCTGTCCATCCTGAAAGATAAGGTCTGCCGGCTGACAGCTAATCGGGGTACTCCAAATCATGGACAGATTAAGCTCAGGGCTACCCAGCATTGCCGTATCATCAGCATGTATTCCTACTATAGCGTTATATTCACGGCGCAGTTCTTCTACCGCTCCAATATGATCCCAATGACCGTGGGTTAAAAGAATATACTCAATCTTTACGTCCTTATCAGCCAGCCACCTTTTTATTTTTTCCCCATTGGCACCGGGATCGATTAGCGCTCCCTTTTTTTCATCATCACAAATAAACAGATAGCAATTTTCCCTTAATCTACCTACCGGAAGAGATTCGATCATGGCTGGTCCCCCTTAGCATTTTCAATGTAACTCCCAGAGTTACCTGGATCAAAAGGTTTTCTCACTGTCCAGAAGCATGGTGACCGGCCCGTCATTGCAAAGGGAAACTTCCATATGAGCTTGGAAAATCCCTGTCTCCACTTTCAGCCCGCTAGCTTTCAGAACATCAATCATCTGCTCATATATCACCTTGCCTGTTTGTGGCGAAGCTGCCTCAGAAAAGCTTGGCCGTTTCCCCTTGCGGCAATCCCCGTAAAGGGTGAATTGGGACACAAGCAAAATCTCACCGCCCACATCCTGAACGGATTTATTCATTTTGCCCTCTTCATCTTCAAAAATTCTCAAACCAAGGATTTTTTCCGCCATCCATGATACATCTTTATCCTGATCATGGGCACCGACTCCGAGAAAAACCAGCAGTCCCGCTCCGATCCGACCTACCGTTTCCTCTCCAACCTCCACAGAGGCCTTTTTTACCCTTTGAATTACACAGCGCATTTACATTCCTCCGGAATAAACTCTTTCAGCCATCGTGACATCTTTAACTTTGCGGACCTTAGCAAGAATATAATCCAGGTGCTCCAGATTTCTGATTTCCACACTGAGCTGAATATTAACTTCCCGATCTTTTCCCACTCTAGCGTTTATTCCCAATATATTAGTTCGTATATCCATCACCGCATTCATCACATCCGTCACCAAACGGGACCTGTCAATACCGAATATCTGTACATCCACAGGATAAGTGCTTTCTCCCTGTTCAGCCCACATCACTTCCACCATCCGGTCCTCTTCTTCTTTGCTGTGTACCTTGATGTTGGCACAATCCTTGCGATGGATGGAAACTCCTCTGCCACGGGTAATATAACCGACAATATCGTCACCGGGCAAAGGATTGCAGCAACGGGAAAACCGGATCATGATATTGTCCACCCCTTTGACCCTTACCCCATGGGAGGCCTTGCCATAAGGCACCGGCTTGCTCTCACCCTGATGCACCATGGCCAACTGCATCCGTTCCCGCTCTTCCTTAGACAGTTCCTCCCGCAGCCGGTTTAAAATCTTATTGACACTGATGGCCCCGTCTCCCAAAGCGGAATACATATCCTCAACTGCCACAAAGTTATTGTCTTTAGCCAAATCAGGCAGATTTTCGGCCTTCAGCACCTGAGCCGGTTCAAGACCCAGTTTCCGCACCTCGCGCTCCAGAATTTCTTTGCCCCGGACAATATTCTCGTCCCTTTGTTCCTTCTTAAACCATTGGCGAATCCGGTTCTTGGCCTGAGAGGTTTTCACAAATTTAAGCCAATCCCGGCTTGGACCATTGCCTTGCTTGGAGGTCAGGATTTCCACAATATCTCCATTGGCCAGCTTTGTATCCAAAGGGACAATCCGCCCATTGGTTTTGGCCCCTACACAACGATGTCCTACATCGGTGTGCACACGGTAGGCGAAATCCACCGGACATGATCCGGCCGGAAGTTCCACCACATCCCCTTTCGGGGTAAAGACGAAAACTGTGTCGGTAAAGAGGTCAATCTTGAGAGACTCCATAAACTCTCCGGCATCCCGGGAATCATGCTGCCATTCCAAAAGCTGGCGCAGCCAGGAAAGTTTTTGCTCGAAATTACCTGCGTTGGAACGGCCTCCTTCTTTATATTTCCAGTGAGCGGCAATTCCGTATTCAGAAGTACGGTGCATCTCCCAGGTTCTGATCTGCACTTCAAAAGGTTCTCCATGCATTCCGACCAGCGTTGTATGAAGGCTTTGGTACATATTCGGCTTAGGCATGGCGATATAATCTTTAAAACGGCCGGGAATAGGCTTCCAGCAAGTATGAATAATTCCCAGCGCTCCATAACAGTCATTGACCGAATCGACAATCACCCGGATGGCAGTAAGATCGTATATCTCGCTCAATTCCTTCTTCTGAGTAACCATTTTCCGATAGATGCTGTAAAAATGTTTCGGACGCCCGGCAATATCAGCCTTAATCCCCACCTCATCCAGGCGTTGACGCAGTTGAACAATCACTTCGTCGATTTGCTCCTGCCGCTCTTTCCGCTTCAAAGCAATCCCTTCCACCAGGTCATAATACTCCTGGGGTTTCAGGTAACGGAAGGAAAGATCCTCCAGCTCCCATTTGATATGAAAAATACCTAAGCGGTTGGCCAAAGGGGCAAAGATCTCCAAAGTCTCCTGGGCAATCTCTTTTTGCTTCTGTTCACTGTGATACTTTAAGGTCCGCATGTTATGCAGGCGGTCTGCCAGTTTAATGAGGATGACCCGGATATCCTTGGCCATGGCCAGAAACATTTTGCGCAGATTCTCCACCTGCTGCTCCATTTTACTTTTGAAAGCAAGCTTGCCCAACTTGGTAACCCCATCCACCAGCAAAGCCACTTCCGGTCCAAACAGTTTTTCAATATCCGCTAAGGTGTAAGACGTATCTTCGACCACATCATGTAAAAAAGCGGCAGCAAGGGTCACCTCATCCATTTCCAGCTCGGACAGGATAATCGCCACCTGTACCGGATGCTCAATATAGTCTTCCCCAGAGTTGCGATGCTGGCCGCGATGAGCCTCTTCGGCAAAACGATAAGCACGCTCAACCAAAGCCACCCGGTCAGGAGGCATGCTTTTTTGCAGTTTTTCCATCAACTCTGAGAAAGGCATTATATCATCAGCTCCTATTTATCATATTCCACAAGAGTAATCACGGGATAATTAGCCAATTTCTTCCGGCCCTCCAAGAGGGTCAGTTCAATCAGAAACCCCACTCCCACAACCTGAGCCCCTGTCTTGTTAATTAGGTTAGCGGTGGCACTGATCGTTCCTCCGGTGGCCAATAAATCATCAATTAACACTACCCTCTGGCCAGGGAGAAAAGCATCGGCATGAGCTTCCAAAGCATCGGAACCGTACTCGAGGGAGTAGGTCTCATGAACAGTCTGCGCCGGTAACTTGCCCGGCTTCCGAACCGGTACAAATCCGATTCCCAATTTATAAGCGACAGGCGCCCCCAGCAGAAATCCCCGTGCTTCCGGACCGGCAATCACATCCGGCTGCAAAACACTCACCTTTTCCACCAATGTATCAATAGCATATTGAAAAGCTTGTCCGTTTTTTAAAAGAGTTGTAATGTCTTTAAAAGAGATTCCTGATTGGGGAAAATCTTCAATTTCCCGAATGTGTTGTCTCAGATCCATAACTTCAACCACGCCTTTCCCTAAATTAAGATTTTACTTAACTCGGCCATCGATTGGTTTGCCAAATTTTCCTGCAACAGTTGAGCTTCTTGCCAGAGTTTTTTCCCCAGCCGGTAATGGGCTGCCTGTTCCAAATCCAATTTGTTTTGGGGCGGAATCCACTTAAAAAGCATTTGCTCTGTTCCACCCAGACAGGAAATCAGTCCAAGCTCTTCAAACAAAGTCAGGGCATGCAACCATCTTACCTGATCTAACCCTTCCTTCAATCCAGAAAAATACCTTGTCCACCAGAAGTATTTTCCTGGAGCAGCCAATTGGCGCAAATAGCGATAGGCATTTTCCAATTCCTCCCGACTCTGATACCGGCAATTCCGCCGTAGCTCCTCGGGCTCAATTATCTCTCCGACTAAGGCAATATGGGAGATCCCCAGGTTATAAAACTCCCTGATCCCTCTTCTCAGTTCGGCAAGAGTCAAAGGCCATGAAACGACAATCCCCAGAGAAAATTCATCTTTTCCCCATAGTGTTATCTCCTCAAGCGTCCCGGCTAAATACTTTATATGTTCATCGAATTTCAGCCCTATCTTCAAACGATCGGCTGACCTGCCTTCCGGGTCCCATAGCAAAATATTATTCTGCTCACTGCCTATTTTTAAAACTTCTTCTCTCCATTCAGGTGCAGATTTATTTCGCCAGTCCAACCACTCAATGCCTTTGCAGGCAGGCTCTCCTGCCGCCGCGGCGACTTCCCAGAAAGCAGCTGTTTCAAGATCCTTCAAGACCAGTTGAACCTCTTCTTTTCCCTGATAATGATTTGCTTCCAAGGAAAATGCCACATCCAGGGTAGCAGATCGTTCCAGCTCTGTCAGCAATTCTCCCCGACGGAAAGCGATGGCATTCTTTTCGCCCCTGTTTCCCAGCCGCAGACTTAAATGATCTCCTTCTTTGCCCACTGTTCTCATACTATAAACAGGGAAATCCCTTCCCGCCAAAAGGGGATTGGGATTGCCGAAGCCAAAGGGGGCCAGTTGCTGTAAAAAATGTAAAAGCTGAGGCGAAGCCTCTTCCAGATTAATTTGCCTGTCTAAAGGCAGCACTTCCCAAAAAAGTTCCTCCGGCCACTCTGCCACAGCCTCATTCAAACGTTCCCTGAAAAAAGGAATATTTTGTGTAGGCAAGCTAAATCCGGCAGCCTGTCGATGACCACCATATTTGGTCAACAGGTCACCTTGAAGGCTCATCTGTTCCAACACATGGTAGTTCCTGATTCCCCGGGCCGATCCTTTGCTTTCTTCTCCATCCTCAGCAATCATAAAAACTGGTCGGTAATAGCGCTCTACCAAGCGGGAAGCAACAATTCCAATCACCCCATGGTGCCAATGGGGAGCAGAGAGCACAATAACCCGGGGGATTGGCCCCTTCTCCAAAATATCAATAGCTTCTGCCAATATGTCTTGTTCAGTCTGCCGTCGCAGCAGATTTTCCTGGGAAAGTTCTTTGGCCAGAGACTCTGCCTTTGCCCAATCATCTGTTAATAATAATTCTAACCCAACCCGGGCCGTATTCATACGCCCGGCGGCATTAATACGGGGAGCGATAACAAAACCGATCTGCCCGGCCGTTAACGGCTTGCCTTGCAATCCACACTCAGCTAGTAAGGCTTCAAGTCCCAGATGCCGGGTATTCTCCATTTGAGCCAGACCTTTAGCCACCATGATTCTATTTTCTCCTACTAACGGGACAATGTCTGCAATTGTGCCTAAGGCCACCAGATCCAAAATCTCCTGCTCCAGAGTGACGATTTTTTCTTGTTCCCCTAAGCGGGCCAGCAAAGCCTGGGCTAATTTAAAAGCCACGCCCACTCCTGCCAGATGAAAAAACGGATACCCTGAATCGGGAAGCTTGGGATTTATCAGTGCCAAGGCCGGAGGCAGCTCCAAAGGCGGTTCATGATGATCGGTAATAATCACATCAATGCCCAACTCATTGGCCATTCTAATTTCTTCCACAGAAGCAATTCCGCAGTCCACCGTGACTAAAACTTTCACTTGAGCCTGAAAAGCCTTTTCAATCGCATCCTTATTTAATCCATAGCCTTCCTCCTGACGGTTAGGAATATAAACTACCGCCTGAAAGTCTAATGCCTTAAGCACCTTAAAAAGAAGGGTTGTGCTGGTAACTCCGTCCACATCATAATCACCGTAGACCAGGACTTTATCACCGTTTTGACGGGCTGCCACCAAGCGTTCAACCGCTTTAGGCATTTGTACAAAAGCAAAAGGAGAAGCCAAGTTCATCAAAGAAGGGCATAAAAAATCCACAGCCTCCTGAGAACTTTTGATTCCCCTTTGTACCATAATATCCGCCACAGCTGACGGTATCCCTATATTTTGTTCTAACTCTCCAGCCAAATCCTGTGCAGGCTGTCCCAAAGACCAGATTTTCTTCAAATTAAAATTCCTCCAGAGAATAATTATATGACAGCAGCTGCTTCTGATCAACTAAAATGACTTTATTCATTTCTCCGGACGTCGACAGGACAAGAATGCTTTTGTTCATCCTCCTTGCAGCAGGGATTCTCTCCGCTCGAACAGGGCTCTGCATGAATCAGCACCTTAGCACGTGGCAGCAAGTGATCGATTTCCGCCTCAATCTGATCGCAAAGATCGTGAACTGCCAGCACTGACATATACTTGGGAACCACCAAATGCAAATCAATGTGGCGCTCCCCCCCGGAGCGGCGGGTTCTCAATTCATGAAACTCCACATAATCCTTGGCATATTTGGTGAGGACAGAACGAATAAGAGCGCACTCTTCTTCCGGCAGACTCACATCCACCAAGGGCATAAACGCTTCTTTGGTTAAATTATAAGCCGCCCTTAAAATGAACAAGGCCATCATAATTGCCACAACCGGATCGAGGATCGTCCACCCAGTAATTTGAATGAGCAAAAGACCAATAAAAACACCAAGAGAAGTATAGACATCGGTCCGTAAATGCAAGGCATCAGCCTGAAGGGCTACAGAATCAGTCTCCTTGCCCACTTTGTTCAGTAAGGAAGAGACAATAAAATTAATCAAGGCAGACACTGCCATAATCACCATACCTAAACCATAGCTTTCAGCAGCCTTTCCTATTGCGATTTTATGAGCAGCTTCATAAATGATCCATATGGCGGCAAAGAAGATCAGCAATGCCTCCACCGTTCCGGAAACGTTTTCAATCTTGCCATGGCCATAGGTGTGGCGGGCATCTGCCGGTTTTGCCGACTCTTTCACCGCAAAAAGGGCAATAAAAGAAGCCAGCAAATCAATGGCAGAATGAATCCCTTCGGAAATAATACTCACTGCTCCCGTCAACAAGCCCACTGTAATTTTGCCTATAGTTAGACAGGTATTGGATACTACCGAAAGAACAGCGACCTGAGTTTTATTGAACACAGCAACCGCTCCTTATCCATATAATCTGGCTAAAAGTTTATTTCCAGCATCTTCATACTAGTGGCAAACAATGCTTTCGAGACTGTGGACCGTATAAAAAAAGGACTCCTGCATTGGAAGTCCCACGGAAGCATCATTTCCGCTGCTCACGACGAGCCTAGCCGAAGCCTGACATTAAATACTATGTATAAGATAACAAATCCGTTACTGAGGTTCAAGCTTTTTCTTTCTTCATTTTATCTGATCATTTTCATGCCCTTTTAACATCTCTGACCTTTCACAATGCTTTAGCCTGAACAATAAAACGAACATCGCGATCATCGTTCACACAGGTGGAAAGGGTCAAAATGCTATCCCTTGCACTAACTTCCACCCCTGTATCATACAGAGACTGTCTGAGTGCCGTTTGCAGATAGGCTCCATATTCCTCTTCACTAGCAAAGTCGAATTGATAAACAGCGCTGTCCGGAGCTGTTTCATAAACAGAGAAGACAGCATAATCCCTCTTCCCATCTTTAGTATAAACTTCAAAAGACGGATGAGCTTCACAATATGTTTTTTCCCGAAAATTGCACAGAGAGGCAAACATAGCTCCATTGCGCATGTTATGGCCGTAAAGGATGGGATTTTTAGCCGCAAACCCCTCTTTGATCCTGCTGTCCATAAAAACAGCTCCCATATAGTTATCTGTCTTCAAAAAGGTATGGGAAAGATAATAAGAATTATCTTCTCCCTGTACCACCGGATAATTGATCGCTGTTCCCGGCATACGCAGCCAGCCCACAGCATCACTGTTCTGCGCAGCAAGCTTCTGATAATCAAAAGAAAAGGGTTCTTCTGTACCGGCAGAATCACCGTCTTTCCCTGCAGCAACAGCTGCCGCCACTCCCTGATATTCCCTGTCCCCTCGGTCATATCCTGAAAGTATAGTATGCAGCTTTATTCCACACGATAAAAGAATGAGCAGGCAGACCAAAACAATTAGCAGTTTCCCATGCTTCAAACATAGGCTCTTAACTTTAAATCCGACACTCTTTAAACCCCTTCTCATCTCAGCCGCTGTTCCTGCCTCACTCCTAGGCAACGCCAACTGTACCAAGGCCGCCTCTTCTTTTTGCTCAGGAATAGGCTTCCTTTCCTCCTCTGTCAGCTCTCTTTGCCCGGTGATCGAGCCAATTAAGGTATTCCCTCCCGACCTCTCTGTGCCCAGCAAAAAAGCTGCTGCGGCAGAGACAATCGGAACAGTCAGGATAACTCCCATACTGCCTGATATACCCTGCATGATCTCGATTCCGATATTATAGGAGTTTATCATTTGTATATAGGGCAAATCATAAGCATAGTTCGTCACCAACATACTGACTGATCCACCGGCAAAGGCCAGGATCAAAGTATTGGACATGGTCCCCATCGTATCTTTTCCCACACTCATCCCCGAACGGAACAAATCTATCCGGCCGAGCTGAGGGTTTTTTTCATGGATCTCCTGAACTGCTGACGCCACAGACATGGCCATATCCATTACAGCTCCCAGAGAGGATATGAGCAATCCGGAAAAAAGCAGGCCGCCGATTTTAATGGGAGTGTTATTCTCTAAAAAAAGCAGGCTCTCGATATCCGAAACATTGTAACCGGAAATTCCGGCAAAATAGCCAAACCCGGTAGCCGCTATTCCGGCTATAATCACTCCTGAAATCGCTCCGATAATGGCACTGGCACTCTTCCTGGTCGCTCCGCCAATAAGGTAGAGGGCTACGAAAGTCGTAATGACAGACACCAGTACAGCAGCCCAGAATGGAGAAAATCCCCGGAAAACTAAAGGCACATAGAGGAATATAATGCAGATAAAGCTGAAAACCAAACCTAGAAAAGCCTTCGCTCCCCTCCGGCCTCCAATGAGCCAGTGTAACAGAAAGAATATTAAAAGGAACCCGTAAATAACCCCTTCCCGGTTCTCACTATAAACAGAAATCACAGACACATCCCCGGAAATGCTCTGAATGGTGATGACTTCCATTCCCGGTTTACAGGCCGCCCCGAACAGATAACCCGCTGAACTGGTGGCGTCCACGGTTTCGCCTTTTTTTTCTCCGCTCAGCATCAAAAGCCGCACCTGCTGCTCTCCGTAACGGTGCCCATCTTCCTGTAAATTTTCTTTTACCACTTCAATAACTTTGGCTCTTTCAAAGGTACGGCCAACGGTAGTCACAAGCTCAGGCTTTTTCACCTGATTGACGAGATACAGAATAATAATGAATAAGGCCAGAAATAAAGCGATCAACAGCCAATGCCCGACTTTGCGGTTCAAAATTTTTCTATTTAACAGCATGCTAATTTCCCCTATGACTTTTATTTGATAGCTTTCAAGATTGCAAGGAAAGAGAGAAATAGCACTGAGGCTTTTACTCTCTTCCTTACAGCGTTTTTTTATTATAGTATTTTAGATTTGCACTCCTTCAGATGGATGCTTATTTTATCACCTTGGCTTTTCTCTGTTTTAAAGTGGTAGCACCCACACCGGCAAGACCTAACAGAGCTATGACGGAAAGAACAATAGTACCGGTCATATCATTGGCATCACCTGTTTTGGGGGCATTGGCTTTGGTGCCTTGATTTTCCGTTCCCGACGTATTGGCTGAATCTGAATTTGATCCGCTGTCCGCTACGTTCGTGGGTGCTTTATCACCGGTCTTTTCAATTGTAAAAGTACTGTCAACCTGAGTAGCGGCTCCGCCATCAATGCTGTAAGTGGCGATGGAGAATTGATTATCACTTAGAGAGAGAACTGAATAGCTCGGCTTCCAATTCTGATTGCGATAGGCAATATAGTCTTGCTGCTGGGGAATAAGTTCGTAGAACTTACTGCCCGTTGATGAATTGGCGGTGAGATATAGGGTGCCTTGCGGATTAACTACTTTATTGGCAGCTTGGTCCTTTATGGTGTAAGCTTTATTTTCCGCGAGGAAAGTAGCATTGGCAGCTTTTGCTGCTTCATCCCCTTCTTCCGGATAATAAGGGTAAACTGCTCCTGTCGCCTTGTCGACCACATTGTCCCAGTCAAATTCGCCGGCAGCTGTCTTATTAGCATCAAAAGCAGCATGGGTTTTACCGTCACCTTGCAGCAGATAACTTCTGGAATAGGTATGATCATGGCCCTGCAGTACCGCATCAATATTGTATTTGTCGAAAATCGGGGTAAGCTGTGTTCTTAAAATCATGCCATCCGAATCAGAATGATCCAATCCGCTTCCATAAATATCCTGGTGAATGGTCACGATTCTCCAGCGTGTATTGGGGTTCTCTGAAACTGCTTTCTTAATCAGTGCTTCATGATCAGCGCAGTTGTAATTGTTCGTATTCAACACAATGAACAGAGCATTGCCATAGGTGTAGTAATAGCCATTGCCGGCGGTAGAGGGGCTTTTTTCTGCAGTAAACGCATTGGGGTTATTAAAGTGGAAAGAATAACTTTTATTTGTAGCATCATGGTTTCCAATGGTGGTAGCCAGCGGAAGAGATTTTAAGGCGGAGGGGAATAAGAAACCGGAATACTCAACTTCGTTGCCTGCATCGATTCCGTTGACATTCTTATTAATTTGGTCTCCGGCGGTAATGATAAATCCGATATCGGGATTTTTCTGTAAAGCAAAATTCAAGGTGCTGTTCCAGCTGAATGCATCATTCCGAGCTGCTGTATTCAAGGCTGAACTGTTTTCCAGCTTATCTCCGGTGGATACAGTCTGCCCTTTGGACGCTCCGATTTGAGGATCCCCCAGGAACAGAATTTTATAGTTTGAAAAGCTTTTTGTCGTATATTTAGTAGGCTGACTTTCTTTTCCGTTGTTCAAATAAGTATAATAATAAGTTGTGTTTTCTTTCAGGCCGCTTACCGTTACCTTATTCGTATTGTAGCCTTCGATAGCCGACGCGGCAGTACCTTGAAATGTTTTGGCATCGCTCATATCGGCCTTTGTGGCGAATTTAACGATGGGTGTGGGGGTTCCCGTGGTTTTGGAGTACCAGGCGAAATTCAGCTCTGACGCATTGCTGCCCGGGGAGAGAGAGATTTGTTCATAATCGGAGCTGACAGATTTCCCCCACTGCTCCACCCAAGTTGTCCATTGGGCATCTGTGGTTGAAT
>JAEWCM010000010.1 GCA_023390635.1 Bacillota bacterium | reverse complement strand
CTGTCAATCCAATCACCAATGTAGGCAAGACCGCGATAAGTGCCAGGAAAATACCGCCTACCAAAGTAATCCGGTTAAGGACCTTGGCGATATAATCGGAGGTAGGGCGACCGGGACGAAGTCCGGGAATAAAGCCACCGTACTTCTTTAAGTTGTCTGCTACATCCACCGGATTAAACGTAGATGAGGTGTAGAAATATGCAAAGAATATGATTAAAAATGTATATACGAGTAAATAAGGAATGGAAGTGACTTTACCGTTCATCGATACCCATACGCTTACAAATGAAGAAAAACCGGAATTAGGCATCCAGGTAGCAATGGTCTGAGGTAAAGCAAGCAAGGAAATCGCGAAAATAACCGGGATAACTCCTGCTTGATTGACTTTCAGCGGTAAATGGCTGCTTTGACCACCGTAAACACGTCGTCCTACCACTCTCTTCGCATATTGCACAGGTATGCGTCTTTGACCTTCCTGAACAAAAACCACTCCAGCAATCACAAGAATACCGATGATCACCAGTCCCAGTACGGACAGCCAGCTGATTTCACCGACACGAAGCAAATTGGCAATTGATTTTATCCCGTCGGGAACGCGTGATACGATCCCGCAGAAGATGATTAAGGATATTCCGTTACCAATGCCCTTTTCCGTGATCAGCTCTCCCAGCCACATAAGGAAAACCGTACCTGTGGTCAGCACCAAGGCTACTGCCAGGAAAACAAATATCTTGGGCACGCCGCCGGGAATATCCAAAGCGCCTTGAAAACCAAAGGTCATACCCAAGGCCTGAATAAATCCGAGAATCACCGTGCCATAGCGAGTGTACTGAGCAATTTTCTTACGGCCGAAATCGCCCTCTTTTGCCAACTTCTCCAAAGATGGGATCACCATTTGCAAAAGGTTAAGGATGATAGAAGCCGTAATATAAGGAGTAACACTCATAGCAAAAATAGTAAATTTCTTAAAGGATCCACCGGAAATAGTATCAAAAAAATCCAAAACGCTGCCTGATCCCAGGATCGATTTCAAGGCCTCGTGGTTAATGAAGGGAACAGGTATATGCGCTCCAAAGCGGAATACTAAAAACATTAGAAGGGTGAATAGAATCTTTGATCTTAAATTGGAAAGTTTCCAAGCATTCTGTAAAGAACCGATCATTTTATTCCACCTCAACTTTCCCACCGGCAGCAACAATCTTAGCTGCGGCGGTTTCGCTGACCTTATCAACCTTAACGGTCAGAGCCTTCGTCAATTCTCCTGTTCCTAAAATCTTAACACCATCACCAACTTTTTTAATCAAACCTACTTCAAACAGGCTGGTAATAGTTACTTCATCACCATTCTCAAACCGTTCTAAATCACGAACATTTAAGACAACATATTCTTTCTTGAAGATATTCGTAAAGCCTCGCTTGGGTAAGCGACGGTATAATGGCTGTTGTCCGCCTTCAAAACCTGGGCGAACTCCGCCTCCGGAACGAGCTTTCTGCCCTTTATGGCCTTTTCCGGCAGTTTTGCCGGTACCTGAGCCAATACCCCGGCCAAGCCGTTTAGGGGCGTGGGTCGATCCTTCAGCAGGTTTTAATTCATGCAATTTCATGATCCCAACACCTCCTTTATTCGGCTGCTTCAACCGTCAGTAAATGAGCACATTTATGAATCATTCCCCGGATACTGGGAGTATCTTCATGAACAACCACCGAACCAACTTTCTTTAAGCCTAAAGCTTGCAAAGTCTTACGCTGGGTTTCAGCATAGCCGATGGGGCTCTTTGTCAAACGAATTTTGATTTTCATGGCCGCTCCTCCTAACCCAAGATCTCTTCTACAGTCTTGCCGCGAAGTTTAGCCACTTCTTCTGGACTTTTCAGGGCCTTAAGTGCAGCCATCGTAGCATTCACCATATTATGACCATTTGCCGAACCTAATGACTTGGTCAAAATGTCCTTAACACCAGCTACTTCCAGTACGGAACGAACCGCACCGCCAGCAATCACACCTGTACCTTTGGCAGCCGGTTTCAGCAATACTTCGCCAGCACCGTACTGTCCGATGATCGGATGAGTAATGGTGGTGCCGTTTAAAGGAACCTTAATCAAGTTTTTCTTAGCATCTTCAACTGCCTTACGAATAGCTTCCGGAACCTCTCCGGCTTTTCCTAATCCAGCGCCTACATGCCCTTGTCCATCTCCAACGACTACCAAAGCGCTAAAGCTAAAACGCCGTCCGCCTTTAACAACTTTAGCAACGCGGTTAATATGCACAAGCTTTTCTGTCAACTCTAATTTACTCGCATCGATTTTCGCCAATGAATTTCCCTCCTTTACCTTGTCTTAGAAGGCCAGACCTGCTTCACGAGCTGACTCAGCTACAGCAGCTACCCGACCATGATAAATATTACCGCCACGGTCAAAAACAACATTCTCAATCCCTTTGGCTAACGCTCTTTTCGCAACCAATTCTCCAACCTTTTGTGCTCCTGCGATGTTGCCGCCGGACAAAGCAGCTGTTTTAAATTCAGGATCAAGTGAAGAAGCGGAAGCTAAAGTAACACCTTGCTCATCATTAATCACTTGAGCATAAATATGGTTTAAGCTGCGGAAAACTGCCAAACGAGGACGGTCTGCCGTGCCGAATACATTTTTACGCACGCGTTGATGTTTTTTAATGCGGATAGCCTTACGGTCAATCTGCTTAAACAAAGGAAATTCACTCCTTTCATCCCTTGGCAAGAGATTTTGCCCTTACCTTTATTTCTTTTTAGCGCCGGTTTTACCGACTTTACGGCGAATGACTTCCCCTTCGTATTTGATACCTTTACCCTTATAAGGTTCAGGTGGGCGCTGTTTGCGCACGAGGGCAGCAAAATCACCAACTAATGTTTTATCCATTCCTTTGACGAGAATTTTATTGGGAGCAGGAACTTCTACTTCCAAGCCCTCGTAAGGAACCAGTTCTGTAGGATGAGACTTACCGATCGTCAAAGCAAGTTTATTGCCTTGTTTTGCCGCACGATAACCTACACCTACTAATTCTAATCCTTTAGTGAACCCTTTTGTCGTACCTTCCACCATATTGGCGATCAATGTACGGGTCAAGCCATGCAATGAACGATGAAGCTGCTCATCGCTTGGACGGGTCACGAGGATTTGATCATTTTCCACAGCAATGTGGATTTCCGGATGAAAGGTACGGCTCAAAGTGCCTTTAGGTCCCTTCACGGTTACCACATTGTCCTCTATTTTGACCTCTACCCCACTGGGAATGCCAATAGGGAGTTTGCCAATTCTGGACATTCTCTGCACCTCCGTCGTCGATATTACCAAATGTAGCAGAGTACTTCTCCGCCAAGACCTTGTTTACGAGCTTCCCGATCCGTCATTATTCCCTTGGATGTGGAAATCACTGCTATTCCCAAACCACCCAGTACTTTCGGTACTTCATCCTTCTTCGCATAAACGCGAAGACCGGGACGGCTGATACGTTTCAACCCTGTAATGACACGTTCACGATTGGGTCCATATTTTAGATACATGCGAATAACACCTTGTTTGTTATCTGCAATGTATTCTACATCTTTTACATAACCCTCTGCTTTTAGCAATTCGGCGAGATTTTTCTTAACGCTGGATGCTGGCACTTCCACTTTATCATGGTAAACCATGCCGGCATTCCGTATACGAGTTAAGAAATCTGCAATCGGATCTGACATTGCCACTTAAGTCTTCCCCCTTCCAAACTCTGATTATTACCAGCTAGCTTTCGTGACTCCAGGAAGTTCCCCTTTATAAGCTAATTCCCGGAAGCATAAACGGCAAATGCCGAATTTCCGCATATACGCATGAGGCCGACCACAAATCTTGCAACGGTTATGGGAACGGACTGTATATTTTTGACCACGCGCTTGGCGGACAACCATTGATTTCTTAGCCACCTTACAGGACCTCCTTCTCTTTAATCACGAAACGGCATGCCGAACAAACGAAGTAATTCATGAGCTTCTTCATCTGTCTTGGCAGATGTTACAAACACTACATCCATGCCGCGCAGTTTATCAATTTTATCATATTCGATTTCTGGGAAAATCAGCTGCTCCTTAATACCCAGGGTGTAGTTACCACGGCCATCAAAAGCTTTGCCCGATACTCCTCTGAAATCACGGACGCGGGGCAGAGCCACGCTGAGCAGGCGATCAGCAAATTCATACATTTTGTCGCCGCGCAGTGTTACTTTGACGCCAATCGGCATTCCTTCACGAAGCTTGAAGGCAGCGATAGATTTTTTAGCGCGAGTCACCACCGGTTTTTGTCCAGTGATCTTCGTCAAGTCACCGAGAGCTGCATCAATTGATTTAGAATTTTGAATCGCTTCTCCCATACCTACATTGATCACGATCTTTTCCAGTTTGGGAATTTGCATGACATTTTTATAAGCAAACTTCTGCTGTAAAGCAGGAGCGATTTCCTTGGCATACTTTTCTTTGAAACGAGCCACTGAGATACCTCCTTTCCCTTCTATTTCCTATCAGGCAGGTTAACGCCGCATTTTTTGCAAACACGAACTTTGCCATTTTCAGTTTCTTTCACTGCTTTTCTGGTCACTGAATTGCATTCGGAGCAGTAGAGCATCACATTTGAACTGGCAATCGGGGCTTCTTTCTCAACAATACCACCTTGAGGCATTGCTTTGGATGGACGGGTATGACGTTTAGCCACATTGACTTTTTCAACGATTACACGGCCCTTCTGCGTGAGCACTTCCAGGACCTTACCTTTTTTTCCGGCATCCTTTCCAGTGATCACCATAACGAGGTCGCCTTTTTTAACGTGTATCTTCTGCTTAGCAGCTGTTTTAGCCACTCTGTTCACCTCCATTTGCTATGGACTCTACTATAGAACTTCCGGCGCCAAGGAAACGATCTTCATGAAATCGCGATCCCTCAATTCACGTGCTACAGGTCCAAAAATACGAGTTCCTCTTGGACTCTTATCATCCTTAATAACTACGGCTGCATTTTCGCTGAACCGAATATAAGAGCCGTCAGGGCGCTTAATTTCCTTCGTTGTCCGCACAACAACAGCCTTTACTACATCACCTTTTTTGACAACGCCGCCTGGTGTTGCTTGTTTAACAGAAGCAACAATCACATCGCCAACCGTTGCATAGCGGCGCAGTGATCCACCCAGCACCCGGATACACATTAATTCTTTAGCACCAGTGTTGTCCCCAACTTTGAGTCTGGTTTGTACCTGGATCATCCTTATAGACCCCCTTCCGAACTTTGCTGCGAAATTAGAGAACTACCGCTTTCTCGGTGATCTCTATCACGCGCCAACGTTTATCCTTACTCAGCGGCCGAGTCTCCATAATAACCACGGTGTCTCCAGTGCGCGCTTCGTTGTTTTCATCATGAGCCTTATATTTCTTCGTGCTCTTGACAGTTCTTTTATATAACGGATGACGTACTTTCATCTCTACAGCTACAACAACGGTTTTGTCCATTTTGTCGCTGACTACTTTGCCAATCTTAACTTTGCGTTGGGCTCTTTCCATATTCGATAAGCCTCCTTTCCAATCCTTAGGCACGCTCAATCTTCAATTCACGCTCACGAAGAACAGTCTTGCCGCGAGCAATTCCCTTGCGAACTTCACGAATCCGTAATGGATTGTCAAGCTGGCCAGTGGCCAATTGGAAACGCAAATTAAACAATTCCGTTTTTAATTCGTCAATGCTTTTTAGTACTTCTTCATCAGTCATATCGCGGAATTCTTTAGTTTTCATTTGCGTCACCTCCCTCAAGGTCGGCACGGCGTACAATTTTACACTTGATCGGAAGCTTATGCATTGCTAAACGCAAGGCTTCACGAGCTGTCTCTTCTTCTACACCGGCTAATTCAAACATTACACGTCCCGGTTTAACAACCGCTACCCAATATTCCGGTGCGCCTTTACCGCTACCCATACGGGTTTCAGCTGGCTTTGCCGTGATGGGCTTATCCGGGAAAATTTTAATCCACACCTGTCCGCCACGTTTAATATAACGGGTCATGGCGATACGGGCTGCTTCAATTTGACGGTTGGTAATCCAAGCCGGCTCAAGAGCAACCAGACCGTATTCACCAAAGGTGATTGTATTGCCACGAGTAGCAATACCGCTTTTACGACCGCGATGTTGCTTCCGGTGCTTAACTCTGGTTGGAACTAACATCTATTTTCCTCCTTCCACCTGGGCAGCCTTCTTGGCTGGAAGAACTTCGCCTTTATAAATCCAAACTTTTACGCCGATCTTGCCATAGGTGGTATTTGCTTCGGCAAAGCCATAATCAATATCTGCTCTCAAAGTGTGCAGGGGCACTTTACCTTCATTGTACCATTCGGTACGGGCAATCTCAGCACCAGCCAAGCGGCCGCTGCATTGAATTTTAATGCCTTGCGCACCCTGACGCATCGTGCGGCCCACCGTTTGTTTCATCGCACGGCGGAAAGCAATCCGTTTTTCTAGTTGCTGAGCAACACTTTCAGCCACTAATTGAGCGTCAAGCTCTGCCTTTTTAATTTCCACGATATTAACCGCTACCTGCTTGCCTGTTAAAGCTTCCAACTGCTTGCGCAGGTTTTCCACTTCCGCACCGCCACGACCGATTACGATACCTGGTTTAGCGGCATGAACGGAAACCTTGACACGGTTGGCGGCCCGCTCGATTTCTACTTTAGGAACGCCTGCCTGAAACAATTTACCCTTAACATACTTACGAATCTTCAGATCCTCATGCAAAAGATCTGTATAGTTCTTATCTGCAAACCAGCGACCTTCCCAATCTCGAATAATACCGACACGAAGGCCTTTGGGATTGACTTTTTGACCCACAGTTTAGCCCTCCTTCTTTTCTCCTACAACCACCGTGATATGGCTCGTCCGTTTCCGAATCTGATCGGCCCGGCCCTGTGCCCGCGGTCTAATGCGTTTCAGCGTTGGTCCTTGGTCTACATAAATGGCATTGACGAACAGCTCATCAGCGCTCATATCCAAATTGTGTTCAGCATTAGCTACTGCGGATTTGAGAACTTTAGCCACTGATTCAGTAGACCCCTTAGGAGTAAACTGAAGAATAGCAAAGGCATCGCTAACTTTCTTACCACGGATCAAGTCAACCACCTGACGCACCTTACGAGGAGAAATCCGCACATATTTAGCAACTGCTTTAGTTTCCATCGTTCATCCTCCTCCCGTTTAACGTAAGCCGCTGGATTTTTCACTGCCAGCGTGGCCTTTAAAGGTACGGGTAGGTGCAAACTCTCCAAGCTTGTGTCCTACCATATCTTCTGTAATATAGACGGGAACATGTTTGCGTCCGTCATGAACCGCAATGGTATGTCCGACCATCTGCGGAAAAATTGTTGAGCGTCTGGACCATGTCTTTAATACGCGTTTTTCCTTAGCTTCATTCATATTCTCCACGCGCACAAGCAAACGAGCTTCGACGAAAGGTCCCTTTTTAACTGATCTACTCATTCAATGGCCTCCTTTCGACTACTTAGTCCGCCGTTTAACAATAAAGCGATCTGAAGAATTTTTCTTTTTACGGGTTTTTGCACCCAGAGCAGGTTTACCCCAAGGAGTAACAGGATTACGTCCGATTGGATTACGGCCTTCACCACCGCCGTGCGGATGATCGCACGGATTCATGACAGAACCGCGTACGGTAGGACGAATTCCCAACCACCGAGAGCGACCAGCTTTACCGATGCTAATGTTTTCATGATCTAAGTTACCCACCTGACCGATCGTAGCACGGCAATCAATGTGAACCATCCGCATTTCACCAGACGGAAGACGGAGTGTAGCATAGTTTCCTTCCTTCGCCATCAGCTGAGCGGAAGCACCGGCAGAACGAACAATCTGGGCTCCCTTACCTGGTTTCATTTCAATATTATGGAGGAGAGTACCTACCGGAATATTCTTAATCGGTAAAGCATTTCCTACTTTAATATCAGATTCAGGACCTGAGACAATTACCTGTCCCACGGTTAAACCGTTAGGCGCCAAAATATAAGCTTTTGCACCGTCAGCATAGTGGAGCAGCGCAATATTAGCGGAACGATTAGGATCATATTCAATCGAAGCCACCTTGGCCGGCACATTATCTTTCAACCGCTTAAAGTCAATCATCCGGTACATCTGCTTATGGCCACCGCCTTGGTGACGCACACTTAAATGTCCAACATTATTGCGGCCGCCCTTTCTCCGCTTAGGAGCAAGCAAAGAGCGTTCCGGAGTGGTTTTTGTAATTTCTTCAAAGGTCGATACTGTCATTTGACGGCGACCTGGAGCATATGGTTTAAATCCCTTGACTGGCATTGATTTCCCTCCTTTGCTTTAGCTTCTTATAGACCTGCAAAGCCCTCAATTGTCTCGCCATCTCTCAGCTTAACAACTGCCTTTTTACGATCTGAAGTCATTCCCACATGGCGGCCCACACGTTTTTCTTTCCCTTTGACCGATATCGTGCGTACTTCAACCACGTGAACCTTGAACATTTTTTCTACCGCACTCTGGATTTCAATCTTATTGGCAACAGGATTGACCCAGAAGGTGTATTTATTTTCTTCCATCATGCCTACAGATTTTTCAGATACAACCGGGCTAATGAGGATATCACGAGCATCACGCATTATGCCAGCACCTCCCCTGCTTTGGTTGCCGCCTCTTTAGTCAGAACCAGCACATCGTGATGGAGTAGATCCAACACATTCATTCCCGCTACATCCATGGCTTTAATTCCTTGAATATTGCGGGCAGAACGTAATACCGTTTCGTCATTTTCCGCTGTGACAATCAAAGCTTTTTTATCCACACTAATTGCTTTCAGCAGCTTGGAAACCTCTTTGGTTTTTGCCTCCGCCAATTGCAAATCTTCCAACACAATAATATTCGCTTCCTGCACCTTGGAAGAGAGAGCAGAGCGCAAAGCCAGACGTCTTACCTTTTTGGGCAAGTTAGAGCCATAAGTTCTCGGTTTAGGTCCGAAGGTAATCCCGCCGCCTCTCCAAACCGGTGAACGACTGCTGCCCGCACGGGCACGTCCTGTTCCTTTTTGCCGCCAAGGTTTGCGGCCGCCTCCGCGCACTTCACTGCGCAACAAGGTAGAATGAGTTCCTCTTCTCTGGCTGGCTAACTGGCCAACAACTGCTAAATGCATCACATGGGTATTGGGCTCAATTCCAAACACTGCATCGCTGAGTTCAATTTCACCCACCTGAGTACCCTGCATATTTAATACTTGTACTTTCGGCATTGCTTATTCCTCCTTTCCCTCGTCCTATTTCCCTTTTTTCACGGAAGGTTTTAGCACGAGCAAGCTTTTTTTAGCTCCAGGGACCGCCCCTTTAATCAGGATCATGTTTTTATCTGTATCAACCCGGACAATTTCCAGGTTTTGTACTGTTACACGGTCTCCGCCCATCCGGCCAGGAAGAGCACGACCTTTAAATACACGAGCCGGTCCTTTCGCGCCAAGCGAACCTGTGCGCCGATGATATTTAGACCCATGCTTCATTGGTCCTCGGTGAGCACCATGACGTTTAATCATGCCGGCAAAACCTTTGCCTTTTGAGGTTCCCACCACATCAATCTTATCTCCGGCAGCGAATACATCGGCCTTAATTTCCTGACCCAACTCATAAGTGTCAATATCACTTACTTTAAATTCGCGGATATAGCGGAGAGGTTTAATAGATGCTTTAGCAAAATGACCTTTTGACGGCTTGTTCGCTACATGCTCAGGGATTTCTCCAAAACCCACCTGAATAGCATCATATCCGTCCTGAGCAACGGTTTTCTTCTGGACCACATAGCAAGGCCCTGCTTCAACAACCGTCACAGGAATGAGCTTGCCGTTTTCAATGAAAACTTGAGTCATTCCAACTTTTTTACACAGAATTCCTTTTGACACGAATGCCACCTCCAAAACGCTTTGAAGTGCACCAGATTAAATCCGGAGCACGAGAGCGTCCCTATATTTATTTAATGGCGTTCCCGGTTATCCACAGTGCCGGGCGTTTCACGCCACAAAACATTACTATTTTAGCACAAAAAAAATATTTTGGCTAGCTTTTATAGAAAATTTGTTTAAAGCCTAGAAAAATTAAAGTTTAATTTCAATATCTACACCAGCAGGTAAATCTAAACGCATTAAAGATTCGACTGTCTTAGGCGTAGGCTCTAAGATATCGATTAAACGTTTATGAGTGCGCATTTCAAATTGTTCCCGGGAATCTTTGTTGACATGAGGGGAACGCAGAATGGTATAAATGCTTTTCTCTGTAGGCAAGGGTACCGGACCGCTAATCTTGGCACCGGTTCTTTTCGCGGTTTCCACAATTTTTTCTGCTGATTGATCAAGTGTTTTATGATCGAAAGCTTTTAATCGGATACGAATTTTTTGACTCATTTTAAATACAACCTCCTCATAATGTGTCTCAAGCACAATTCCTATGGTAACAAGAATTCCCCGCCAATCACGCGGAGTACCGATCAGCGGCAACCTCTCATTCCCTGGGATACAGCTTTTTGGAGGGGGCCGGAGCCCCCTCCAAAAAGTTTAAGGTTCATTATCACTATTTGATAATTTAATTATGCAATGACGGATGCAACCACGCCAGACCCAACAGTACGGCCACCTTCACGAATAGCGAAACGCAATCCTTCATCCATAGCAATTGGAGTAATCAATTCGCAGGTGATAGCTACACGGTCACCAGGCATTACCATTTCAATGCCTTCAGGAAGAGTGATTACGCCGGTAACGTCAGTTGTACGGAAGTAAAACTGAGGACGATAGTTATTGAAGAAAGGAGTATGACGTCCACCTTCTTCTTTGCTCAGTACATAAACTTCACCGGTAAACTTGGTGTGAGGTTTAATGCTGCCCGGTTTAGCCAAAACCTGGCCACGTTCGATATCTTTACGCTCTACGCCACGGAGCAAAGCACCAATGTTGTCGCCGGCTTCTGCCTGATCCAACAATTTGCGGAACATTTCTACGCCGGTAACAACCGTTTTGCGAGGAGCATCCTGCAGACCAACGATTTCAATTTCGTCGCCCACTTTAACAATACCCCGTTCTACACGACCGGTAGCCACGGTACCACGGCCGGTAATGGTGAACACGTCTTCCACCGGCATCAGGAAAGGCTTGTCAGTAGCACGTTGAGGTGTAGGAATATAGGAATCAACAGCATCCATCAGATTCCAGATTTTACCGCACCATTCGCAGTCTCTCTTACCACATCCGCATTCCAGAGCTTTCAGGCCGGAACCGGGAATAATGGGGATATCGTCGCCAGGGAATTCATATTCATTTAAGAGTTCACGAATTTCCATTTCAACGAGTTCCATTAATTCAGGATCGTCAACCATGTCAGCTTTGTTCAGCCAAACAACGATATATTCAACACCTACACGGCTAGCGAGCAGGATGTGCTCACGAGTTTGAGGCATAGGGCCGTCAGCAGCTGATACAACCAGAATAGCGCCGTCCATCTGAGCAGCACCAGTGATCATGTTTTTAACATAGTCAGCATGGCCTGGGCAGTCAACGTGTGCATAGTGACGTTTTTCAGTTTCATATTCTACATGAGCTGTAGAAATGGTAATACCACGTTCTCTTTCTTCAGGAGCCTTGTCGATTTGATCGAAAGCCTGAGCTACAGCACCGCCAGCCTTAGAAAGAACTAAAGTGATCGCAGCGGTGGTAGTTGTCTTACCATGGTCAACGTGACCAATGGTTCCAACGTTAACATGAGGTTTTGTCCGTTCAAACTTTTGCTTTGCCATTTTAGATTTTTCACTCCTTAATATTAATATTTAATTTAAATGTCTAACGCCCCAAAACGGAACGTTATTAATTAAGCCCCTTGCCGTTTGGCGATAATGCCTTCAGCAATGTTCCTCGGTACCTCTTCATAGTGGTCAAAGATCATGACGTAAACGCCACGGCCCTGTGTGCGGGAGCGAAGATCAGTAGCGTAGCCAAACATTTCAGATAATGGAACATATCCCCGGATTACTTGAGCACCTGAGCGTGCTTCCATTCCTTCAATGCGGCCTCGGCGAGAATTTATATCGCCAATGACGTCACCCATGTATTCTTCCGGCACAGTCACTTCCACTTTCATCACTGGCTCCAGAATCGCTGGATCTGCTTTTAGAGCACCTGCTTTGAAAGCCATAGAACCAGCAATCTTAAACGCCATTTCTGAAGAGTCCACGTCATGATAAGAACCGTCATAAACTGTTGCTCTGATGTCCAGCACCGGGTAACCGGCCAACACACCATTCTGCATAGCTTCTTCAATACCAGCGCCGATTGGAGAGATATATTCCTTCGGAATGACGCCGCCCACAATCTTGTTGACAAATTCAAAGCCGCTGCCCGGTTCAAGCGGTTCCAGTTCAACCCAGCAATGACCGTATTGGCCACGACCGCCGGACTGACGCACAAATTTACCTTCGGACTTAACAGTTTTGCGGATAGTTTCTTTGTAAGCAACCTGAGGCCGGCCTACATTGCAATCCACTTTGAATTCTCTCTGCATACGGTCAACAATGATTTCCAGATGGAGTTCTCCCATTCCGGAGATGATCGTCTGACCGGTTTCTTGGTCCGTATGCATCTTAAATGTGGGATCTTCTTCAGCCAATCTAGCCAGAGCAGTACCCATCTTTTCCTGATCCTGCTTTGTTTTTGGTTCAACCGCTACATCGATAACAGGTTCGGGGAACTGCATAGATTCCAAAATAATTGGAGTCTTATCGTCACAAAGAGTATCACCTGTAGACGTGTCTTTCAGTCCCACTGCAGCCGCAATATCTCCGGAACGCACTTCCTGAATCTCCTCACGGTGATTAGCATGCATCCGCAGAATACGGCCGACCCTCTCTCTTTTGTTTTTAGTTGAGTTAAAAACATAAGATCCTGAATTCAATACTCCCGAATATACCCGGAAAAAAGCCAATTTCCCAACAAAGGGATCAGCCATAATCTTAAAGGCCAAGGCGGAAAATGGAGCACTATCATCAGATTCACGATGATCTTCTGCTCCGGTGTCCGGATGCACACCTTTGATAGCAGGTACATCTAACGGGGAAGGCATATATTCTACAACCGCATCCAAAAGCGGTTGTACCCCTTTGTTCTTGAAAGAAGATCCACACAAGACAGGAATAAACTTTAACTCGATCGTCCCTTTGCGGATACCATCATGGATTTCCTGTTTAGTCAGTTCTTCACCTTCGAGATATTTCATCGTAAGTTCTTCATCAGTTTCTGCAACTGCTTCCACCAGTTTCTCACGATATTCATTGGCCAGTTCGACTAAGTCTCCGGGGATATCGGCAAGCTCGCTGGTTGTACCCAGGTCATCAGTATAGATGATAGCCTTCATTGCCACCAGATCAACGATACCCTTAAAGTTATCCTCTGATCCAATCGGCAATTGAATCGGCACCGGGTTAGCACCCAGACGATCCTTGATCATCGAAACTCCTCTGAAGAAATTAGCGCCCATACGATCCATCTTGTTAATATAGGCGATTCGCGGCACTCCATACTTATCAGCTTGCCGCCATACGGTCTCAGATTGCGGTTCTACTCCACCTACGGAACAAAATACCGCCACTGCACCGTCCAAAACGCGCAAAGAGCGTTCAACTTCTACTGTAAAGTCAACGTGCCCTGGTGTATCAATGATGTTAATTCGATGATCCTTCCATTGGGCTGTAGTTGCCGCAGAAGTGATGGTAATACCGCGTTCCTGTTCCTGGACCATCCAGTCCATGGTTGCAGCTCCATCATGAACTTCTCCTATTTTATGCACACGTCCGGTGTAAAACAGAATTCGTTCTGTCGTTGTAGTTTTACCGGCATCAATATGAGCCATGATACCAATATTTCGAATCTTCTCTAATGGAAATTCTCTTGCCATTGATAATCCCCCTTTCCGTCGTATTTATTGTGATCCAAATTACCAACGATAATGCGCAAACGCTCTATTAGCCTCTGCCATTTTATGCGTATCATCCTTTTTCTTCACAGCGCCGCCTGTATTATTGGCTGCATCCATAAGTTCTGCAGCAACTTTTTCCTGCATAGTTCTTTCGCCCCGCTTGCGGGCATAATCAACAATCCACCGCAGACCAAGAGTTTGGCGTCTTTCTGGACGCACTTCAATTGGCACCTGGTAGTTAGCACCGCCTACCCGGCGAGCTTTAACTTCCAGTACGGGCATAACATTCTTAAGAGCAGTTTCAAAGACCTCAATCGGGTCATTGCCTGTTTTCTCTTGAATCGTATTAAAAGCATTATAGCAAATGGATTCTGCAACACCTTTTTTGCCGTCAAGCATTATCTGATTGATAAACTTGGTAACAATTTGATTCTTGTAAATCGGATCAGGCAGAATCTCACGCTTAGCAATATATCCTTTACGTGGCAAATCATTTTCCCTCCTTTGCAGAAAATTTGACATCCAAAACCATTATTTTTTCGGACGCTTGGCTCCGTATTTGGAACGGGCCTGATTGCGCTTTTGCACACCGGTTGTATCCAATGCACCACGCACAATATGATAACGTACACCAGGTAAATCTTTAACACGGCCACCTCTTACAAGTACAACAGAGTGCTCCTGAAGATTGTGTCCAATGCCTGGAATATAAGAAGTTACTTCAACCTGATTAGTCAAGCGTACACGAGCTACCTTACGAAGCGCTGAGTTAGGCTTCTTCGGAGTCGTTGTATAAACTCTTGTGCAAACTCCCCGTTTTTGCGGAGAACCGCCGGAGGGGAACTGTTGCCGTGCAAGAGCATTATATCCCCACTGCAAAGCAGGCGCAGTTGATTTCTTCGTCATTTTAGAGCGTCCTTTACGGACTAATTGGCTAATTGTCGGCATTCCTACACCCCCTTTCCTATCTGAAAACATATAACAAGGATTTGCTTGGCTCAGCATAAGACAAGCACTTCCAAAACTAACACATAAAAATATAGTGAATCTACTCTTTTAAGAGTGCTGCCACCGCTGTACCCACCTGAATTCCACACACTTTTCCCAATTCTGCCATCGTCGGAACCTCTACAATTTCAACCTGCAATTGCCGGCATTGCTCCTCTAATGATTGAAGAATTTTAGCATCAGAATTTTTTGCCAGATAAACGCGATAAACTGTTCCTCTTTCCAGAGCACGCCGGGTTTGCTTTAGGCCAACTACCTTTTTCGTTGAATTTTTCAAGGAATCATCAAGCATTTGCTTTCCTCCGTCACCAAAAATTTATCCTAAGCTGTCAACCGGGCGAACACAGGTTCAGGCACATAAGATTATGTGCCTTACCTGCAAATCATACTGTAGTATTTTAGCACCTGCATCTGTTAGTGTCAATAATCTCCCTGGCCTCACATTCCGTCCCAGTGTAAATTTACCGTTAAATTTCTGTTTCCACTGCTTCAGGATTTGCCAATAAAGCCGCCGACTCGTCATTTTCCAATACTTTGACATTGCGGTAGCGGGACATTCCCGTCCCTGCCGGAATCAATTTACCGATAATCACATTTTCTTTCAAGCCCAGCAAAGGATCAACCTTGCCCTTAATCGCTGCCTCTGTTAACACACGGGTGGTTTCTTGGAAGGAAGCAGCAGAAAGGAAGGAATCGGTGGCCAGAGATGCCTTGGTAATACCCAGCAAAACGGGTCTTGCCACGGCCGGTTCACCGCCTTCAGCAATTACCTTCGTATTTTCTTCCTGGAAGTCGAAAACATCAATCAAGCCACCAGGCAGCAAGCTAGTGTCGCCCGCCTCTTCAACTTTAACCTTGCGCAGCATTTGACGGACCATCACTTCAATGTGTTTATCGTTAATCTCCACACCCTGCAGACAATAAACTCGTTGAACCTCACCGAGCAGATAAGCCTGAACGCCTCGCAGTCCTTTTACTTTCAACATATCATGAGGGTTAACACTACCTTCAGTCAGCTCATCGCCGGCTTCAATATAGTCACCGTCTTTCACCTTTAAACGTGAGCCAAAGGGAATAGGATAGGAAGAATGCTCTTCTTTGTCATTAACGATTTCTACTTCACGGCGACCTTTGACCTCTTTGATGGTCACTTTGCCTTCCACCTCGGAAATGATGGCCTGACCTTTAGGTTTGCGGGCCTCAAACAATTCCTCAACGCGAGGCAGACCCTGGGTGATATCGTCACCAGCCACACCACCGGTATGGAAGGTACGCATAGTCAACTGGGTACCAGGTTCGCCAATGGACTGCGCAGCGATAATCCCCACCGCTTCACCCATTTCCACCGGTTTTCCAGTCGCCAGATTGCGACCATAACACTTTTTGCATACACCGTAGCGGGTTTTACAGTTCAGCACGGAACGAATCACCACTGAGTCACAAACCTCCGCAATCGCCTTGGCCTGTTCCTCCGTAATTTCTTGATCGGGCGTTGCCAGAACCGCTCCCGTTTCAGGATGACGGAGCTCTTCAATCAGAAAACGCCCCACCAAGCGTTCTTCCAATTTCTCAATCACTTCAGGACCGTCTTTAATGTCTTCCACCATTAAGCCGGTAGTTGTTCCACAATCGTCTTCCCGCACAATCACATCCTGAGATACATCCACCAAGCGGCGGGTCAGATATCCAGAGTCTGCTGTCCGCAAGGCGGTATCGGCCAATCCTTTACGAGCTCCGTGCGAGGAAATAAAATATTCTAAAACCGTAAGACCTTCCCGGAAGTTCGCTTTGATCGGCAATTCGATGGTCCGTCCGGAAGGATCAGCCATCAAGCCACGCATTCCTGCCAATTGGCGGAGCTGCTGAATGTTACCGCGGGCTCCTGAGTTAGCCATCATATAAATTGGATTGAAACGATCCAAATTATCCATCAAAGCCTTAGTCACTTTATCAGTAGCCTTTGTCCAAGTATCGATGACTAATGAATAACGTTCTTCATCTGTGATCAGACCACGGCGGAACTGTTGTTCTGTCTTTGCTACCATTTTATCCGCTTCATCCAGAATAACCCGTTTTTCATCAGGAACCTGAATATCAGCCAGGCCTACGGTCATACCGGCTTTGGTAGAGAACTTAAAGCCTAAACTTTTAATGCCGTCCAAGAGCTCTGCTGTGGCCTTGTATCCACCCAAGCGGTAGGTTTCAGCGACAATATTGTTCAAATCTTTTTTCCCGCACACCTTATTAATATATCCTACAGGATCAGGAATCACGGAATTGAAGATCAAACGGCCCACCGTTGTTTCAAACAGCTGGTTCTCCTCTGCGCTTACATCAACTTTATATACCTCGCGCACTTTGATCATAGCCTGCAGATGGAGTGCCTTACTATCATAAGCAAGTTTAGCTTCATCAATATCTTTAAAGACTTTACCTTCCCCTAAAGCTCCAGGCCGCTCCATTGTCAAATAATAGGCCCCCAGAACCATATCTTGGGTAGGCGAAGCTACCGGTTTTCCATCCTTAGGGTTGAGAATATTATGAGCAGAAAGCATCAACAGTCTGGCTTCTGCCTGAGCTTCAGCAGAAAGAGGCACGTGAACGGCCATCTGATCACCGTCAAAGTCAGCATTATAAGCGGTACAAACCAGAGGATGGATTTGCAGCGCCCGGCCTTCCACCAAGATCGGCTCAAAGGCTTGAATCCCCAAACGGTGCAGGGTTGGAGCACGGTTAAGAAGTACCGGATGTTCGGAAATCACTTCCTCCAACACATCCCACACTTCCGGACGGACTCTTTCCACCATCCGCTTAGCACTCTTAATATTGTGAGCATGGCCTTCATTGACCAGCTTTTTCATCACAAAAGGTTTGAACAGTTCCAAAGCCATCTCTTTAGGCAAACCGCACTGATTTAACTTCAGGTTTGGTCCGACCACAATTACGGAACGACCAGAATAGTCAACACGCTTACCTAAGAGGTTTTGGCGGAAACGGCCCTGTTTTCCTTTCAGCATATCGCTCAAGGATTTAAGAGGGCGATTGCCTGGTCCGGTGACAGGACGGCCGCGCCGGCCATTATCAATCAGAGCATCCACCGCTTCCTGCAGCATCCGCTTTTCATTGCGGACGATGATATCAGGAGCCCCCAGATCCAATAAACGCTTCAAACGGTTATTGCGGTTAATCACCCGACGATAAAGATCATTCAGATCGGATGTAGCAAATCTACCTCCGTCCAGTTGAACCATAGGCCGAAGATCAGGAGGAATGACCGGAACTACGTCCATAATCATCCATTCCGGATGATTGCCTGATTGCTTAAAAGCTTCTACAACCTCAAGGCGGCGAATCGCTCTCACCTTCCGCTGTCCGGATACTTCTTTCAATTCACGGCGCAATTCATCATTCAGCTTATCTAAATCCATTTCCTCTAATAAAAGCTTAATGGATTCAGCCCCCATCCCCGCCTGGAAGCGACTGCCGTACTTCTCTCGGCATTCCCGGTACTCCGTTTCAGTTAAGAGCTGTCTCTTCAAAAGAGATGTATCACCCGGATCAGTCACGATATAAGACACAAAATACAGAACTTTTTCCAAAGCCCTTGGTGACATGTCCAAAAGCAAACCCATCCGGCTCGGTATTCCTTTAAAGTACCAAATATGGGAAACAGGAGCGGCCAATTTGATATGTCCCATTCTTTCCCGACGCACTTTGGAACGAGTTACCTCAACGCCACAACGGTCGCAAACAATACCTTTGTAGCGCACCCTCTTATATTTACCACAATGGCACTCCCAGTCTTTCGTAGGTCCAAAAATCTTTTCACAAAACAATCCGTCCCGCTCAGGCTTTAGAGTACGATAGTTGATGGTCTCCGGTTTCTTTACTTCACCATGAGACCAGGCCAGAATCATTTCCGGTGATGCCAAGCCAATCCGCATCCGATCAAAATTGTTTACATCCAGCAACGGTTATCTCTCCTTTCGCCTGCAGGTCTATTCCAGATTATCTTCATCGTCCGAACCCAGATCATCTTTTTCTACGGCCAAATCGCTGTCATAACCTTCTTCATCGATATCCTCGTCACCGTAGTCATCATCTTCATTGTTGTCCAAGGTCTCTTCTCCCGAACTATGAACTTCAGGTTTGGGTTCATCGTGGAGATCAATGCCCAATTCTTTAGCAGTCTCAGTGACATCCTCATCAATCTCTCTAATCTCAATTTCCTGGTCATCCTCAGAGAGCACCCTTACATCCAGGCTTAAGCTTTGCAGTTCTTTGATCAAAACCTTGAATGATTCAGGTACACCCGGTTCAGGAATATTTTCTCCCTTAACGATCGCTTCGTACGTCTTGACACGCCCGACCACATCGTCAGATTTAACGGTTAGAATTTCCTGCAAAGTATAGGCTGCGCCATAAGCTTCCAAAGCCCAAACTTCCATCTCTCCGAAACGCTGGCCTCCAAATTGAGCTTTACCTCCCAAAGGCTGCTGAGTAACCAAAGAGTAAGGACCGGTTGACCGGGCGTGAATTTTATCGTCGACCAAATGATGGAGTTTAAGGAAGTACATATAACCGACGGTAATTCGGTTATCAAAAGGTTCTCCAGTCCGTCCGTCATATAGGACAGATTTCCCGTCTTCCGAGCATCCGGCCTTGGCCAATGTGGCAAAAACATCATTTTCAGTGGCTCCGTCAAAAACCGGAGTAGCAATCTTAATTCCCAACGCCTTGGCTGCCAATCCCAAATGAGTTTCCATCACCTGCCCGATATTCATACGGGATGGTACGCCCAACGGATTCAGCACAATTTCCACCGGTGTTCCATCAGCCATAAAGGGCATATCTTCCTGACGCATAATCCGGGAAATAACACCCTTGTTGCCATGGCGTCCGGCCATCTTATCACCCACGGAAATTTTCCGCTTTTGGGCGATATAAACCCGCACCAGCTGGTTAATACCCGGGGCCAGTTCATCACCGTTTTCCCGGGTGAATACCTTAACATCGACAATCTTACCTGCTTCACCATGAGGCACACGCAGAGAAGTATCTCTGACTTCACGGGCCTTCTCACCAAAGATTGCTCTAAGCAAGCGTTCTTCAGCCGTCAGTTCCGTTTCTCCTTTCGGAGTCACTTTACCGACCAGAATATCTCCAGTCCGTACGTCTGCTCCGATCCTGATGATTCCCCGTTCATCCAAATCCTTTAGAATATCCTCCGAAACATTTGGAATATCTCTGGTAATTTCTTCAGGTCCCAGTTTGGTATCACGGGCATCGCATTCGTATTCTTCAATATGAATAGAAGTATAATAATCCTCCCGAACCAACTTTTCGCTGATTAGAACAGCATCCTCATAGTTGTAACCTTCCCAGGTCATAAAGGCAATCAATACATTGCGGCCCAAAGCCAATTCACCATGATCAGTTGACGGTCCATCGGCCACGATCTGATCTGCATCCACCCGTTCCCCTTTCATCACGATGGGGCGCTGGTTGATGCAAGTGCCCTGGTTGGAGCGAAGATATTTGAGGAGTTTATGCTTTTCCGTGGTGCCGTCATCGTGCCGGATAATCACTTCGTCAGCCGTTGCACGCTCGACTACGCCTGCCTGTTTGGAAATAGCGCAAACACCAGAGTCTTTGGCCGCCTTATATTCCATTCCCGTTCCCACCAGCGGAGAATCAGTGCGGAGCAGAGGCACTGCCTGACGCTGCATGTTCGCGCCCATCAGGGCACGGTTAGCATCATCATGCTCCAAGAAAGGAATCAGAGCCGTAGCGATGGATACCATCTGCTTTGGAGAAACATCCATATAATCAATCCCAGTCGGAGGCACCAATACAAAGTCCGGACCGTGACGGGCATCGATCTTATCCTCTTTAAACCTGCCATCTTCATATAAAGGCGCGTTAGCCTGAGCCACTACATATTTTTCTTCTTCATCGGCAGTCAGATAATGAATTTCTTCTGTTACCAGACTATTTTCCTTATCCACTCTCCGATAGGGGGCCTCAATAAAGCCAAATTCATTAATTCGCCCATAAGTGCTTAACGAACCGATCAATCCGATATTAGGACCTTCAGGGGTCTCAATCGGGCACATTCTGCCATAGTGAGAATGATGCACGTCACGGACCTCAAATCCCGCTCTTTCTCTGCTTAAGCCACCAGGCCCCAAGGCGCTTAGACGCCTCTTATGCGTAAGTTCGGCCAGTGGATTGGTCTGATCCATAAATTGAGAAAGCTGGCTGGACCCGAAAAATTCCTTAATTGCAGCAACCACAGGACGAATATTAATCAGCACCTGAGGCGTGATCACATCCACATCCTGAATCGTCATCCGTTCCCTGACCACTCTTTCCATTCTGGACAAACCGATGCGGAATTGATTCTGCAGCAGCTCGCCAACGGAACGCAGACGCCGATTTCCCAAATGATCAATATCATCCTTATGCCCTTCTCCATTCATCAAAGCCAAAAGATTGAGCATGGTGCCGATAATATCTTCCTGAGTCAAATGGCGGACTTCCATAGGAATATCCAATTTAAGTTTTTTATTCAGCTTGTAGCGTCCTACTTTTGCTAAATCATAACGTTTAGGATCAAAAAAGAGGGTTTCCAGAAGAGAACGTGCACTATCTACTGTCGGTGGTTCACCTGGCCGCAGGCGCTTATAGATTTCCACTAAAGCTTCTTCCGCTGACTCAGAGTTATCTCTCTCCAAAGTGAGACGCACATGTTCATTATCGCTAAACAATTCTAAGATCTGTCCGTTGCTGGCATAACCTAAAGCGCGGACAAGCACAGTGGCCGGCAGTTTACGAGTCCGGTCAATGCGCACAAAAATATTATCATTGATATCCGTTTCAAATTCTAGCCATGCTCCCCGGTTAGGGATCACAGTAGCTCCATAGATCTTCTTACCACTAGGATCAATGGTCTCGGAATAATAAACTCCGGGAGAACGCACCAATTGGCTGACAATAACCCGTTCGGCCCCATTAATAATAAAGGTTCCCTTTTCCGTCATTAAAGGAAAATCTCCCATAAAGACTTCTTGTTCCTTCACTTCCCCGGTCTCTTTGTTAATTAGACGCACTTTAGCCCGGAGAGGTGCAGCATAGGTAACATCGCGTTCCTTGCATTCCTCTACTTCATATTTAGGTTCGCCTAAACTGTAATCGACAAACTCAAGCACAAGATTCCCGGTAAAGTCCTGAATCGGAGAAATATCACGCAGCATTTCGCGCAATCCCTCATCAAGAAACCATTGATAGGAGTTCTGCTGAATTTCAATTAAATTAGGCATGTCGAGAACTTCGCGGATTCTGGAATAACTCCAGCGCTCCCTCGCCCCAACCTTAACAGGATAGAACATTTGCTTCACCCCTCAAGCGTGTTTTCCTCTCCCAGAGGCATAATGAACAGAAACACCAAAAGCAAGGTCTTGCACAAAACCTCGCTTGTTGTATATAGAGAGCTTAAATTAGTAATTTGGCGTACCAAATAAGTATCTCCCCATTTACTCTTAATTTACAGATCCACCCCAGAATGCAGCCATAAATTGTGAGTTTTTAACACGAATTATGTTACAGTAACGATTATTAAGGATATCAAACTTTCCTTCTATTGTCAATAAGAAATATATAAAAATATGCATAAAACATAGATATTTTCATTCTACATTATTTTACCACTTTGCATTGTGATATTCTGCCCATCCCAGACTGGGAGAAATCCAAAATGTAAGGCCCTTTTCCGATTTGATTTGACCGGTAAAGCGGCCAATCATCTGATGAACATCGGAGGAGATCAGGCCGAAGTTAGATTTTGCCACTCTTTCGTAAAGAGGAATGAAATCAAGTTTAATCCGGTCTGTGACCTCTGAAGTAAGCTTCCATGGCTTCATCAAATTATTTTCTTCATAGGAAAAAATAATATTTTCCCCCAATTTCTCTATATTACCGTCAATCAGCAAAGCATTTTCTGTCATCCCGGTTCCGTCCGTCCACTTCGCACCCAGATTTAGGCCTAAGGTATGTTCATCCTGCCGGCATGACAAGGATGCCCAATTCCAGGTTATGTAACGGGGCCATACCCCTCTGCCAAAATCCAGGCAAGCGAAGGAGTGCTCCTGCTCGAACTCGTAAATCTGTTCACCGACCATAAAAGTTCCGCTGGCCGGGAGGCAGTTTTGTTTGGATGTAAACTGGAATCTCTCCTGACTCCATGGAATCACCACGTTCAAAGTTTCATGCCCCGGCGGAAGTTCGATGGTGAGGGAAGCAGACATATTCTTTCCGCCGAAATCTTCACAATTAATATGCATATCTACCGTGCCATTGTTATTCAAAAAGGCTATTGTCAGATCTTTGCTGCTGAATTCCACCGTTTCGTTTACCTCGTCGGACATCCGGCAGCCTTTACCTAAGGGAGTAACCACCGTTTTCTCCAAAAAGGCCATCGTTCGCAAATCCAAATAATATAGAAATACCACTCCGGCATAGTCTAAATCGGAAATGGTAGCCGACAATAGAAAATCCTGATTGGAAATGCACCAGTAATTCCATCGCTTCTTGCGCATAAAATGATGGCTCAGATCACAGCGTATCAAAGGACTTCTCGCCCAACCGATACTTTCCGGGCGCAGCCTGCCGTTTGAATCACAGAGATGAACCGGTTCGGTGATCTCCCGTTCCCCCATTTACACCACTCTCCTGTTTACATAATTATACTTTAACGCTGCAAAACATACCACCGCATAATGCTCTGCTCTTTTCATATTTTTTCGACTTGTTTAGTGTCGATCAGACAGATAATATTCATCTTTACTGATTAGAGTATAGATTCTTCGGATTTGAGGAAAATCCCTTTCAATTCCTTTTATTTAACAGGCTAATTTCTTAATCTCCCGCAAATCGGGTCGCAATGCTCAAAGATAAAAAACTGAAGCTGGCGCAAAACAATCTTATCAGAATAATGCTAAGCAATGAATGACCAGTATCATTCATTGCTTAGCTTGCCTGTGAAGATTCTTTTTACGGCAGTTTCAATCTTGAGGGTTCGAAAGTTTAAAGTTTCTTAGCCTAAAATCTTTTTCAGATCTTCTTCCGGAGTGGAGATAGGTGTCAGCCCGAATTGTTCCACCAGTACATTAAGAACATTTGGAGAAACAAAGGCCGGGAGAGATGGCCCGAGATAAATATTCTTGATTCCCAGAGAAAGGAGGGTGAGCAGGATGCATACCGCCTTTTGCTCATACCAAGAAAGCACCAGTGTCAAAGGAAGTTCATTTACACTGCACTCAAAGGCATTGGACAGAGCCAGGGCCACCTGGATCGCCGAATAAGCATCATTGCATTGCCCCATATCCATAATGCGGGGCAGCCCGCCAATGTCTCCCAGATCCAGGTCGTTAAAGCGGTACTTTCCGCAAGCCAAGGTAAGCACGATGGAATCTTGCGGCGTTTGCTTGACGAACTCGGTGTAATAATTTCTACCCGGTTTCGCTCCATCACAGCCGCCTACTAGAAAGAAGTGTTTAATGTCCCCAGTTTTGACACCTTCAATCACCTTATCGGCAACAGACAATACCGTTCCTCTGGCAAAACCTGTCGTAAGCATATCGCCGCCGTTAATTCCCGTCAGCTTCTCATCTTCCGGGTAACCTCCCAATTCTAATGCCTTGGCGATGACGGTAGAAAAATCTTTATCGTCTCCGATATGAACCATACCCGGATAAGCGACTAACTCAGTAGTAAATACTCTATCCGCATAACTTTCTTTTACCGGCATTATGCAATTAGTGGTAAACAGAATGGGAGCGGGAATACTGGCAAACTCTTTTTGCTGATTTTGCCATGCTGTTCCGAAATTCCCCTTAAGATGAGGATATTTTTTCAATTCAGGATAGGCATGAGCCGGTAACATTTCGCTATGGGTATAAATATTGATTCCTTTATCCTTGGTCTGCTCCAGCAGGCAATGAAGATCATAAAGATCATGGCCTGTAATGACAATGAACGGTCCTTTTTCAATCGTTGTCGGCACCTTGGTAGGAACAGGAGTGCCATAGGTGGTAGTGTTGGCTTGGTCCAGCAAAGCCATACATTTAAGGTTGACTTGCCCTAACTCCATCACGAGATTCAAAAGCTCTTCGGCAGACAAGTCATTGCCAATGGCTTTCAATGCCTTGTAGAAGAAATGTTCCACTTCTTCCTCTCTGTATCCCAGCACCTGAGCGTGGTAGGCGTAAGCTGCCATGCCTCTGATACCAAACAGAATAAGGGATTTCAGAGAGCGGACATCTTCATCGCCCTGCCATAAAGTATTCATATCAAAAGGTTTATACTCTTGTCCGTAAACTTTCAAAGTATGCTTAATTCTTTCCACCAGAACTTCATTGTCAAAGTTAACATTGGTCACAGCCGTAAACAAGCCTTCAATGATCAGCTGGGTAACCTCTTCCCTTGGACCGCCGTTTTCTTCTGCCTTTTGCACCAGTCCAACCAATGCACCGGTCAATTCATCCTGGTAATTGGCAGTATCAGCGTTCTTTCCGCATACTCCCGCACTGGTACAAGCCCGACCTCCTGCTGTCTGTTCACACTGAAAACAAAACATATTGGACATTTTTAAATCCTCCTCTTTCTATTATGCATTTAAGAATTAATCTTCAAGAATTTGACCATCGATACTGATTGTCACAATTCTCCAAGGCAACATTTTGCCACTGGCCTTCAAGGCTTCGACAGCAGCATTGGCCAAGCCGGCACAACAAGGAACTTCCATGCGCACAACTGTGACACTTTTTAGATTGTTATTCTTTATAATCGCTGCCAGCTTCTCGGAATAGTCTCCTTCATCCAGTTTAGGACAGCCAATTAACGTGATTTTATTCTTCATCAGATCCTGATGAAAATTGCCATAAGCATAAGCAGTGCAATCGGCGGCAATTAGCAGATGAGCACCGTCAAAATAGGGGGCCTGGACAGGTACCAGCTTAATCTGAATCGGCCAGCTATTGAGCTGTGATGCCACGTTCTGAGACTGCTCCTGAATCACAGGTTTTTCTTCCGTTACCCTCCGGGCAATAGTCTTAGCCTGGGTTCCGGGACAACCACAGGATGAACCATTCGACCCATGATGAGCGTTTAGCTCCTGACGCTTTTGTTCCATATTCTTCTTAACCTCCTCAGCGTTATACTCTGCTGCCTCCCTCTGCTCAAAAGTGATCGCACCCACGGGACAGCCTGGCAAACAATCTCCTAAACCGTCACAATAGTCATCTCTGATCAGTCTGGCTTTCCCATCCACGAGTTTAATAGCTCCTTCGTGACAGGCAGTCACACATAACCCGCAGCCATTGCATCTCTCTTCGTCAATTTTTATGATCTGTCTAAGCATTCTGTTTTCCTCCTTAATAAATTTAAATCATTATTTAAACCTGCACTGGATTTTATTTTTAAGTTGACAGGCACTCCTGTTTTAGCCTCTTAAGTGAGCAACCTTGATTTGATGATCTAAGTATAGTAAATTTAAAATAACTATTCTGTTGCTGGAGCAACAAATATAATTATTTGAGGAATTTTTATGGAAAAAAGTTATTTAGAAATTTTAAAACAAGTCAAACTCTTTGACAGTATTACCGAACAAGAATTAGGGCCAATGCTCGATTGTCTGGGATCTAAAATTAAGATTTTCCAAAAGGGAGATTATATCCTTTCTGCCGGCGACGAAGTAAACAGTATCGGTATTGTCATCTCCGGCCAGGTTGAGATTGTCAAAGAAGATATTATGGGCAGGCGCACTCTTATCAGCAGCCTCGGCCAAACCGACATCTTCGGCGAAGCCATGGCTTGCGCCGGGATCAAAAAAAGTCCTACTTCCGTTTTAGCCGGAAGCAGGACGGCAATCTGTTTTACTGATTACAGCCGGGTCGTCACCAGTTGTACCAGTTCCTGTGGCTTTCACTCCTTATTGATTCAAAACATGCTGAAACTTATGGCCCACAAAAATCTTTTCTTAAATAAAAAACTTGACTATCTCTCCTTAAAAAGCATGCGGGAAAAATTGTCTTCCTATCTGCTGGATCAGTATAGTCTTCAGAGAAATACGTCTTTCTCCATTCCTTTAAACCGGGAAGGCCTGGCAGATTACCTGGCAGTAGACCGCAGCGCCATGTCACGGGAACTTGGCCGTATGCGGGATGAAGGCTTGATCAGTTTTGAGAGGAACCATTTCCAACTGCTCTATCCTGAAGGCTTAATTTAGGGACGGGGTCAAGGGAATACCATCTTAACCAACAAATAATGACCGGCCAAGTGATGTGTTTCATGGCCGGTCATTTTTATAATATAAATTTAGAAAGGAGGTTAATGGCTATTATCTAATTATTACGTTGCTTTTTCTTAGAAGTCAGCAGAGCAGCTCCAGGAACAAGCAATCCTGCACCTATTAAATAATTAACATAAATGCTCTCAAGACCTGTTTGGGGTAGTACTGTAAGTTTAGTAGGCTGGGTGGATTGAGTAGACTGAGTGGGTTGAGTCGTCTGTGTAGGTTGGGTAGGCTGTGTGGGCTGTGTGGGCTGTCTGGGCTGAGTGGGCTGTGAGGGCTCTGCGGGCTTTATCGATTGCAGGTATTCAGTGATTGCAGGATCAATTTCCGGAGAAGGTTGTAGTGTTGCCCCCGGAGTCGGCCCTAATTCCGATGGTATATCACCTGGTACCGTTGGGGTTGTTGGGGTTGTTGGTGTCGTGGGTTCCGTCGGTGTCGTGGGCTCTGTTGGTGTTCCATGCCCTCCTTCTGCATGGCATGGTGTGCACGTTTTCCCGTCCGGACTTAAGTCGGGATATGCGACAGCGTCTTTGGAGCTAAGAAGAAAAACTCCCGACAAGAGTCCCATGAACAGGGCTGAAAGTAAGAATAAACGACCTCTTTTACGAAGCATTTGATGTTCTCCTCCTCTGAAACTAGGATTTGGCCGCTGTTTTACCGGCTATATAACCGAAGGTTCCTGCAGAAGCAATGCCGCCTCCATAGACTTCCCGGAAAATCCCCGCTACCGGCGGGCAGGCATAAAGATTAGGAATGGGCTCCTTTTGCACGTCCAGCACCTGAGCTTTTTCATTGATTAGTAGACCGCCAAAGGTATGATAGACTGCCGGCGTTACTGCAACGGCATAGAAAGGCGCAGTAGAGATTTTATTTGGATTGGCTGCCCTCGGTACTTCCAAATTAGCGGCGATTTTATTGTCAATGGCGTAGTTGTAGTCTTTGATAGTTCTGATGAAGGCCGAAGCATACAAACCATAGGCGTCTGCCAGCTTGCCGGCCAGCTCTTCAATCGTATTTCCGCTGAAAACCTGCCCGCCCTGAGTTTGGATCAACTGCAGAAGAGCTGCAGAGCTTGCCGATTTGTCATAGATAGCCTTATCGGCTACCATAATAGCCATGCCTCTTTTTTGTTTAATGACGGTCTGTGGGATTCTGGCATATTT
>JAEWCM010000199.1 GCA_023390635.1 Bacillota bacterium | reverse complement strand
TGTCCCTTAACAAGCCCATCTATGATGAAGACTCTGATCGAACCTTGCTTGATGTGATTTCAGGTACTCGGATCACCGATCCGGAAGAACTGATTATTAGCCGGGAAGAGTTCGACGACATTGAGGAAAAGATGGGAGAGATCCTTAGCTCACTGGAATGGAAAGTCTTGATGGCATATTTGGAAGGAAAATCTTATCAGGAGATTGCCGTGGATTTACACCGCCATGTTAAATCAATTGACAACGCCTTGCAGAGGGTTAAACGCAAATTAGAACGTTATCTGGAACGACGAGATGGTTAATCTTACATAGACGAAATACTTGAAAAGTCTGATAGTCTTATGTTATTATGTTAGAGCACCGTTGATCACGTTTCAATGCTGATAGCAAGCCGATGTAGCTCAATTGGTAGAGCAGCTGATTTGTAATCAGCAGGTTGCGGGTTCGAGTCCCATCGTCGGCTCCATTTTGCACATGCGCGAAAAATGTATGCGAGCCGCTTAAAAGGTTTATACTGATATTAGGATGAATTTATCTAGCAGGACAATTTCATCGCGGGGTGGAGCAGTGGTAGCTCGTCGGGCTCATAACCCGAAGGTCGTCGGTTCAAATCCGGCCCCCGCAACCAAGGATATTTACCCCCAGGTCATTAAACCTGGGGTTTTTTGCTGTTTATTTGTTATCAAATAAGGGCTATTAAATTAATTTTAGGCTGAATTTTTCAGGCTTAACCAGTTCTGTTTTCAACTCGCGAAGAATTTTTCCGCCTGGCCGGTCCTCCATAATATTGGAAGAGATTGCTACTTCTATATCAAGTCCCTTTAGCTGTGATATATCTTTAACATGAAATTCCAGGAAGTTATATTGGTTATTTATCCGGTAAAGAGAGATATCTTTCTTTTTGAAGATTTTTAACACTTTAGGGATATCATCGCCAAAAACCTTGGCTGATTTCAAAAAGTAATCAGCCGGTGAAAAATACATAATGGGCTGGGATTGGCTGTTATTTTGCTGAAAGACCTGTCCTGTGTGCTTGTTTTCCAGCGAACAATAATGTACTCCCATTTTCAGTTCTTTCTCCAGAGTAAATTCCAATAGTCTAAAGCAGATTTCTTCGCTTTGAGCTACCGGTAACCCGCCTGCATACCAATAATTGTAGAGAGTATGATAGGGCGGATTTTTGATTTGAAAACCACGTTTTTGAAATTCTTTAGCATTGTGGAACGGATAGCAAAATTCCAGAAGATTGATTCCGCTGATCCCCAGCTGATCTAAGATTAGCAAAAGCTCTTTCATTTCAGTCTCCGTACCGGGAATCACAGGCATTTCTACCATGACATCCTTAATATATTGTTTAGCAAATTCAATTTTCTCATAGACTTTTCGCCGGGTGTCCGGGGGATCTTCCATTTTAATGCTGAAACGGATTTCATTCAGACCGGCTTCTTTTAGCTCCTGCAAAGTGGACTGATCCAACAAATCCCCCGAAGTATAAAGCCTGGTATGGGTACGGGGGAATTTTTTACGGGTGAATTCAAAGAAGTCAATTGTTTCCTTCTTATAGAGAAGCGGTTCTCCTCCGGTCAAAGCGATATAAGCGAGCTTCTGTCCGCTTTTGTACATTTTCTCCAATTCAGCTACGCAATCACGTTGATGGTTGCTAAAATATTCATGATTTTCTTGATTGGAATTAAAGCAAAAGTAACAATGACGATGACATTTTAAAGAAATAAAAAACGTGACGCTGCCTACGCCCTTTTTGCATGCTTCACAGGCCGGAGAGCTCCATTTCGTATAGAAGCTCTTGCTGCCATTCCTGGAGATTAACCCTTGAAAGGGAAGAACAGGGGAAATATCTTCAGGTTTTCTCTCATCATAAGAAGCTAACGCAAGTCCTTTCTGGTTTATTTGCTCCATGAAGTTTTCATAGATATCGAGATATATTTGGGCATATTTTCTGAACTGGGAATTTTGAATGAGGTGAAGGTTATCTGAGGTAATGGTTGTGGGCATGAAAATTTCTCCTTTTCCAGATCATTAAACTGGCCACATCACATTGCCTTTTCTTGCAGATAAAAAATTATTTTCAGAGAATTAGCATGTGAATTTTGGCGCCGAATACAAATGGGACTGTAGAAAAGTTAAAGGGGTGTGGAGATGTCAGAAGTTATTGAAACCCAGCAGGCAATGGAAGAACGGCGCTTTGCCTACGATCTATTGCGCAGATCATTCAGAGAGGAACCCAGCTTGCCTTATTTAGAAGTTATGACAAAGGAAGACCTGATAGAATCGTTCCCTTTTGTGAAAGAGAATTCAAGTATTAATGAAGGGGTTGAACTGATTAAAAGTTATGTAAGTCAGCACGATGTACTTGATAAAAAAATATATGAGCAATTGCATTGGGACTATACCAGGATGTTTATTGGACCTTATACGTTACCGGCGCCACTTTGGGAATCTGCTTATGTGAGTGAGGAAAGGCTTCTTTTTCAGGAAGACACATTAAAAGTTCGCCGGGAATATTTCAAATATAATTTTCTACCTAAAAATTATGGACATGAGGCTGAGGATCATTTGGGCTTGGAATTGGATTTTATGTTTCAGCTTAATGAGTTGTGCATTACTTATTTGGGCGGGCAAGACATTGCAGCATTGCAGTCTGTGTTAGAAGATCAGGCCGCCTTTTTGAGCAGGCATTTGCAGAGCTTTGTTCCCAGGATCGTTCTAAACATTTTGAACAGCGCAGAAACTGATTTCTATCGGGGATTGGCCAAAATCTTGGAAGGGTTTCTGGAAACCGATACCGATTTGTTAAAGGAGTTATTAGCTGAATTGCAATAAAGCCTTAAAGCTCACGAGGAGCTTTAATCATAGAAGTTGGAGAGAGTTTTAAGGTAATAAATTTTGGAGGTGACATGTTCTATGGGAAATCTAATGAAGAAGGCGAAAAGCTACAACTTGAGCAGAAGATCCTTTCTCGGCTGGGCAACCACAGTGATGGGCGGGGCAGTGGCAGCCATGGCATTGCCGGGCTGCGCACTCCAAAAGACTGATGCGGGCAAAATTGAAGAGCTAAGTAAAAAAGAGGGAGAATGGGTAACCGCCGCCTGTTGGCATAATTGTGGGGGCCGCTGTCTTAACAAAGCCTATGTGGTGGACGGCGTCTTTATTAGACAGAAAACGGACGATACTCATCCTGACAGTCCGGATTTTCCTCAGCAAAGAGGATGTGCCAGAGGCCGTGCACAAGGCAGAATGGTGATGGGTGCAGACCGGCTGAAATACCCCATGAAACGCAAAAACTGGGAACCGGGTGGTGGGAATAAAGAGTTGCGGGGCAAAGATGAGTGGGTGCGCATTTCCTGGGATGAAGCTTTGGATATAGCAGCAAGTGAAATTAAGAGAATTAAAGAGAAGTACAGCAACTCAGCAATTTTTGTCGCCGCAGGCAGTGAGATTACCCGGACCCTGAATCTTTACGGCGGCTATACTGAACGGTGGGGGCAAGTTTCCTGGGGGAGTTGGCCTGAGGTATATCCTAAGATAACAGGGATAGCCGATAATGGTGCCTCATCAGGAAATGACCGTTTCCGCCTGCGTAAATCGAAATTGATTATCCTCTGGGGTGCTAATCCCGCTTCTTCCAGTCTGGGCAACCCCATGTATAATTACCTGCAAGCGAAAAAAGCAGGCGCAAAGTTCATCGTGATTGATCCTCTCTATACAGAAACAGCCCGGGTTTTGGCGGATGAATGGATTCCTGTCCGTCCTGCCACCGACACCACGCTGATTCTTGGGATGGCTTATCATATCATCAAGAATAATTTGGCAGATCAGAGCTTCCTTGATACCTACTGTATAGGTTATGATGCTGACCACATGCCGGAGGGGGTGGACCCTAAGGATAATTTCAAAGATTATGTTTTGGGAACGTATGACGGGACGCCCAAGACACCTGAATGGGCTTCGCAAATATGCGGAGTCAGCTCGGAGAAGATCAAGTCGTTTGCAGAGGAATATGCGGCTACTAAACCTACGGCAATTGTCACCGCCGGGGGTCCTGCCCGAATTAATAATGGAGAACATTTGCCACATGCAATGCTCACCCTGGGGATGATGACCGGAAACTATGGTGTTCCGGGCGCCGGGGTAAGCCCCAATATGCATGCCAACGCTACAAATGCCGGACCGAATCTGATTAAAGCGGGGACAAACGGTTTACCTAAGTTAACCAACCCTTTGTCAAAAGTTCGCCTTAATAACGGACAAATGTGGAATGCGATTATATCGGGGAAATACATTGATGGCCTGAATTCTGAAAAGGATATTGATGTTGAAATGATTTATCACGGAGGAGTGGGGTCTTGCCTCAATCAGCGCTGTGGCTTGATGAAGGGGATTGAGGCTCACCGCAAAGTGGAATTTGTCCTCACTCAAAATATGTTTTTTACAACGGAAGCCAGGTACTCCGATGTAGTCCTGCCGGTAATTTCAAAGTGGGAAGAATATGGCGGGTTATTAACAGGCAATCGGGAAATTCTCATTTTTTATAATCAGGTGATCGATCCCTTGTTTGAAGCAAAAAGCGATATGTGGATTGCTAAAGAGATAGGAAAAAGACTCAGTCTGGAAGTGGATAAAATTGAACCTTTTGCCCTGAAACAGCAGGTCTTTAATCAAGTGGCGGGGTCTACCGTCATTAAGCCCGATGGCAGTGGATTTGAGAATTTAGTTGAGATTACGGATGAAGATATTAAAGCCCTGGAAGTTGAAGGAACCCCTCAAAAGGGGCGGATCTCATGGAAGGAATTTCAGACGAAGGGAATTTATCAAGTACAGAGAACTGAAAATGATAAACTGGAATTCACCTCGTTTGAAGATTTCCGGAAAGATCCGGCGGCCCATAAATTGGACACACCTTCAGGAAAATTCGAGATCTATTCCCAGCCCTTGGCTGACAAAATCAATGAGATCGGTTTTTCTACCAAATCGCCGCTCCCAAAATATGAGCCTTCTCTCGAAGGATATGAGAATGGACAGAAAGATGGCTATCCCTATCAGTTGGTGACCATCCATCATCTGAGACGTTCCCATTCCACGTTGGACAATGTTCCTTGGATGAGAGAATCCTTCATTCAAAATGTATGGATCAATACGGATGATGCCCTAAAAATGGGAATCAACAGTGAGAATATTATCAAAATCACCAGCCGTCACGGTTCGGTGATTCGCCCAGCGTATGTGACGGAGCGAATTATGCCGGGCGTGGTGGCGATTGGACAAGGAGCCTGGGTTGAGCTGGACGAAGAGGCAGGGATCGATAAAGCAGGGGCAACTAATGTGCTTAACGGACCTATTCCCACTGGCCAGGGTCATACAGGGTATAATACATGCAATGTTAAGATGGAGAAATATGACAAACCATTGAAGGCGGATGTCAATTGGCCGCAGCGTATTATCTTCGGGGAGGTGAAGGCATAAATGGCACAGAAGGGCTTTTACTACGATATGGCAGTATGCACCCATTGCAAGGCATGCCAAATTACCTGCAAGGATAAAAATAACTTGAAAATAGGCACGTTATTCCGCAAAGTCTACGATTTTGAAGGGGGAAGTTACCCTAAACCGTGGTCCTATCATATGTCCATGGCCTGCAATCACTGCGATCATCCCAAATGTGTTGAAAACTGTCCTACCGGGGCCTTGTCCAAACGGAAAGAAGATGGCATTGTTACCCCAAACAAAGACAAGTGCATCGGATGCAGGCTATGTACCTGGTCATGTCCCTATGGAGCGCCTCAATATATTGAGGCAGAGGGCAAAACGGGCAAATGCGACATGTGTGTGGATCTGCAGGAAAAAGGGGAAGAACCGGCCTGCGTTGCTGCCTGCCCTCTTCGGGCTTTGCAAGTGGGAGATATTGACGAACTGCGGCAGAAATACGGCAGTATAGCCGATGTAAAAGGTTTGCCCGACTCAAAGCTTACCAGTCCCAATTTAGTCATAAATCCTAATCAGGAAGCGCGGAAATAGAAAAGGCTTTAAGCCATGCCATAAATACTAAGCATGCAATAATACTCGGAAAGAAGGAGGCTATGGAATGTTTGCAGAGGAATGGGCACTAATGATGTTCACATTACTTCTCCAATTAGGGATTGGCAGCTTTATCATGTTAGTTGTGATACGGGCAATCCTAGGAAAGAAAGATAGAGAATCCGCTGTTCGAATCACCAATAAGGGATTGATTGCTTTGGGACCGGTTGCAGGGCTGGGACTGATTCTTTCCCTATTTCATCTTGGCGATCCCCTGGGAGCCTATCGGGCAATGATCAATCTAGGGTCATCCTGGCTGAGCTGGGAAATTGTCTTGAGCGGGGGATTCTTTGTCCTTTTGCTTGCTGTTATCTATCTCTTTAGAAAAGGCAAAGGCAATGCCCTGGGCTGGGTTACGGCTGTAGTGGGATTAGTGGCTGTATTTGCCATGGGAAGTGCTTACGCTTCTTCTGTCAAACCGGCATGGAGCAGTTTGAACACATATATTGAATTTTACGGGACGACTCTGGTATTTGGTGCAGCGGGGGCCATATCTTTGATGGTATATGGATTAAAAGGAGATGCTATGCCGGCGGAAATTCACAGACTGTTGAAGAAGATATGCTGGGTAGGCCTGGCAGGAGTGATCTTGCCTCTGATCTATTTACCCATCTATATCTCCGGTCTGAATGGGGGAGCAGAAGCAGCTCAGGCCTCTGCCCAACTGCTGACCGGAAGCTATCTGATACAGCTCATCCTCCATGTGGTTTTCTCTGCGCTGGGATTGGGCGCAGCTGCCTGTTTTCTGTATAAGCAAGGAGGAGAGAAAGGTCTGAAAATCCCTGCCTCCACTGTTTATCTGGCCTTAGCTCTTATTTTAGCAGGTGAATTTTTAGGCCGCTATGTGTTTTATGCTGCGGCAGTTACCACGATGATCGGTTAGTAATATCCCAATCCTGCCATGAACCAGCTTCTTTAAAAGTTAGCATTGCCGGCGTCTTAATGGTATAATAGCGCTGATATGAGCCTGATTGAGCTGAATTAATCTGAGCAGGGCTTAATCATTGCTTCAATTTTTGTACGGAAGGGGAAATGAAATATGTTATATACGCCGATTGTTGTAAAGGTTCTGGTAGGGGAGGGAAAAGAAATAATTTAAACTTTTACCCTCCAAAAGGCTTGTTGAATTATTTTGGAGGATAGCAATGAAGGATAACAATTTAAAAAGATATGGTTTTACCCCTCGTTTTGAGCAGGAATCGACTTTGTACAAAGGCCTGTTTCCAGCCAGAGTGACTGAACAGCATCGTGAATTATATAGAGTGGTCAGCGAGGATGGGGAATTATGGGCTGTCATTTCAGGGAAGATTGCTTATCAATCTAATGAAGTAACAGATTTTCCTGCTGTGGGAGACTGGGTCATGATTGACAGAACGGACGGAAGCACGGGAAATGCAGTGATTCATCAGGTGCTCCGGCGCAAGAGTATTTTTGAGCGAAAAGCGGCCGGAACGTCCCGCGCAGGGCAGATTGTGGCGGCAAATATCGACAGGGTTTTTATCTGCATGTCCTTAAACTCAGACTTTAATCTGCGCCGCCTTGAACGCTATTTGGCGGTAGCCTGGGCCAGCATGGCAATTCCGGTAATCGTTCTTACCAAAGCGGATTTGTGTGAAGATCTGCATGTCAGGCTTGAGGAAATTTCCACAGTGAGTGTGGGTACGGATGTTGTGGTTTGCTCCAGCATAACGGGGGACGGGTATGAAGATATTCTTGCATACGTTGCGGAGGGAGAAACCATTGCTTTTATCGGATCGTCCGGCGTGGGAAAATCGACACTGATTAATCGGCTGATGGGCCGGGATGTTTTGAGTACCCAGGAAATCCGCGGCGACGATGATAAAGGCCGGCATACCACGACACCCCGCCAGATGTTTATTTTACCCGGCGGCGGAATTGTGATCGATACTCCCGGGATGCGGGAACTGCAGATTGACTCGGGAAATTTGTCCAGATCTTTTGAGGATATTGGAGAGCTGGCCTCAGGCTGTAAGTACAGGGATTGTTCCCACACTGCAGAGCCGGGCTGTGCAGTCAAAGCGGCCATTGAAGCCGGAGAACTGGTACAGGAACGCTTTGATAATTATACAAAGCTGCAGAGGGAAATGGCTTATGAGGGCCTGAAGGCCCGCCAGTTGGAACAGGAAAAGGTCAAAATGATGTTTGGGAGCAAGGGAGCGAAGAAGCAGGCATCCCAGTACGCGAAGAATAAAAGAAGGCGATAGGCTGAAAACATCATGATATTCAGTCGCCTACGGCAACAGATGTATTTCTTGCCGTAGGCGATTTTTTATAATTGAGGAATTACCCGGTTTTTCCCTCGCTGGCAGATGGCGGATAAAGTAAAAGGGATTGTCGTTATGTAGAGACATCCTGTCAGTCGGTCTGTCTTAGGTAAGGGCAGCTTGACGCACAACGCCCTGAAGGGCTCAATCCCTCCGCTTTTGTGCGTCAAGCTGCCCTTTCGGGTCTTCTCAGACCTTTCATAAGGGTCTGCTTTTAAAAATGGCCTTTTTGTTTATCAAGAGCCTCATCACGGATTTCTTCCCGCATGCTGTTCAGAGCAGCTTCCCGCCGCTCGTTTTTTTCTTCCAGCTCTTGTTTGTGGTGAGGATCACTTGTTTTGGACATCATTTCTTCAGCCAATTCCATGTTTTGAATGGTGTGATTGATGTTGGATTGAATGTTTTTCACATTGTCCCTTCTGTCATCCGGTTTGTGGTCCATGTTCTCTACCTCCCTGTCATTTTTCAATTGGTATCTAATAGGTTGACAAGGATATTATTTGAGAAAGCACGACACCTTATTCAAATTTACAAAAGCATCAGCTGACAGGACGACGGCAGCTTTTCTTCACAATGGACCAGTGCCAGAAATAGAGGGGCAAAGCGATGATGATTGCCGTGAATTGAGAGATCAGAGTCTGACGGGGATAGTAATAAGTGGCTTTCGATTCAGAAATTAAAGTTTCTACCTGTGCCTTAGTGATGACCACGTTACTTTGTTGTTGAGATAAGTTTTCCTTGATAGTGCTTTCTATGCCCGGCAGGTAGCTTTGGGAACCGAAAATCAGTCCGACCAGCGTATCCACTGCGGTGAGGAAAGCGATCACACTGATGGAAAGGGTAATGAGTGAACCGGTAAAAAGATAAATTTCCTTCAGAGTGATGTCGATTTGCTCCTGATTACGATAGCGCTCAGCCAGCCGCCAATGATAAAAGTAAATAGGAATGATGACCAGGAGCTGAGCCACTCCGGCAATCATACCATTGATTTGAACCTGGCGCTGCATGGAAGCAAGGGTGTTGTCGTAAAGCTCCTGGGCATCCGGCTCGACGGTTACCGTGACATTATCTCCATATCCGTATTTGAGATTAGAGTAAGAATCAGTCTGAGAAGGAATCGCCAGATTAAGAGCAGAGCGAACCAGCTGTGTGCCGCAGACGATGAAGGCAATCAGCATAACGACACATACCAGATAGGCATAAAGGGCGGGCAGATTAATTGGCTTTTTCAATCCAAATCATCCTCCAAAAATTATTTAATATACCGATTGAGTCCTTTATCCTATATTCTAATTCTCCTTTCCCTCCGTTTTTTCCTTCCCCCTTTTATTTGTCCTGATCATCATTTCTGCCGCTATAAACATATGCTAAGGTAGATTGCATCATGAGAAGGTGAGACGGAATGGACGTCCGTGTAAGGCGGGGAGACAGTTTATGGTTCTATAGTGAGCTGTTTAAAATACCTTTTTTTCTGTTGCTTGATTCAAACCGATCCGCTAATCCCGATAATCTGCAGGTTGGCCAGAGAATCAGTATTCCCGGATATGTGGCAGAAAATTACATAGTCCAACGGGGAGACAGCTTATGGCGGATCGGCAGGCAGAGGGGGATAGAGGGTGAAGGGATTCTTTTAGTCAACCAGGGAATCAATCCCGATCTTTTGCAGGTGGGACAGCAGATTAAGCTGCCCCGTAAAGTGACGGAGCCTGTGGTCAAAGGCCGCCGTCCTTACGACTTTGAGACTCTAAAGGCAGATTTGGAGCGGCTGATCAGCATTTATCCATTTGTGGCGAACAGGGAAATCGGCCGCTCTGTTATGGGTAAAGGACTCCATGAGCTGCAAATCGGCAGGGGAAGCAAAAGAGTACATATGAATGCCTCTTTTCATGCCAATGAGTGGATAACTAGTGCTATCCTGATGCAAACCCTGAACGAGTATCTGCTGGCTCTCACCAATAATCAGAGTATCAGGGGCAGAAGGGTGATGGCGTATTATAATAGTCTCCTCCTTTCCCTCGTTCCAATGGTAAACCCGGACGGAGTGGATCTGGTGATTCATGGAGCTCCTGCCGCCGAACCGTATCACAGCCGGGTGATGCAGATTAATGGAGGAAATACAGACTTTTCCGGGTGGAAAGCCAATATACGGGGAGTAGATCTCAATGACCAGTTTCCTGCCCTTTGGGAGAAGGAAGCGGAACGGAAAATAAAGTCTCCTGCGCCACGGGACTTTCCCGGCTATGCGCCTCTTTCTGAGCCCGAGTCACTAGCGTTGGCGGATTTAACCCGGCGCGGTAATTTCAGCCGGGTTTTAGCCTATCATACTCAGGGTCAGGTGATTTACTGGGGGTTTGAAGGCCGGGAACCGGCTGAATCGGCTAAAATCGTGGCGGAGTTTTCAAGGGTGAGTGGTTATCAGCAGATCCGCTATGTGGACAGCTATGCCGGCTATAAGGATTGGTTTATTTACGCATGGCGCCGCCCTGGATTTACGGTGGAACTGGGGCAGGGAGTCAATCCGCTGCCTCTGAG
>JAEWCM010000196.1 GCA_023390635.1 Bacillota bacterium | reverse complement strand
GTTTCCAAACGCTTGCAGGTTATGGTCTCCCAAGGAGGAGGAAAGCCGGTGATGGTCAGGGAAGAGGATAAAGACTTAGGAAGCGGCAATAACCTGCTTCAACGAAAACGGGAAGATTTGAGCAAGCGTTTGCAGCTGGCAGCTGATTCTCAAGCTGATGTTTACTTAAGCATTCATGTTAACAGTTACCCCAATGCTTCACTAAAAGGACCGCAAACCTTTTACCTTGTAGATTCGCCCGAGGGGAAGGAGCTGGCTTTGGCATTACAGCAAGAACTGAATGAACTGTCGGGGGGGAAGAGAGTCAGTAAGTCAAATAAAGAGTTATTTATTCTCAAAAAGGCTAATCAAGCGGCCGTAACCATTGAACTGGGTTTTATCTCCAATGCAGAAGAAGAAAAGTTATTGATTGATGCCGACTACCAAGAGAAACTGGCCTGGGCCATTTACAAGGGACTGTGTCAATATTTTTCCAAGACGGTTGAGGTTCCTGGAACTTAATTATATTCCTGAATCGAAGCTGGAGCACCGGTAATACGGGACTTCAGTTTTTCATTGCTAGATTTCTACTTTGGGTTTCTGATGATATAAATAAGCCGCATTTATGCTCTAATATCTTTTAAAAGGAATAAAGAGTAAATTGTCGAATTCTTTATAGAGAATATTTAGACCTAAGGGTATTGTGACTGAATTTCGGTTGCTTTAGAAATAATGAGGGAGGGCAAAGAGTGAAAAAAGGGAAAAAATGCGTTTTTAGCTGTTTTATTGGTATAATGTTGGGATTCATCCTTCTTCTTGCTCACCCTGCCCAAATAATCCTGGCCGATTCTTCTGCTCAGGCTGATTCGGTGCGTTTTGGCGGTTTAGATCGTTATGAAACGGCGGTTTTGATCGCTCAAAAGGGCTGGACAGTTTCAGCCGATAATGCTGTTCTGGCCGGTGGGGATGACAAGAATCTGGTGGATGTACTTACAGCAGCACCTCTGGCAAAGCTGAAGAATGGTCCCATACTACTTACCAATTCTGGGGCTAATCTGCTCAATTCTATGACAGAGGCAGAGTTGAAACGTTTGAAGGTCAAGAACGTTTATGTAGTTTCCGGTCAGTCTGTGATTAAACCTGCTGTATTAGAGCAGATAAAGGGTATGGGAATTAACATTATTCTCCTCGGGGGCTATGATCAATTTGCCACTGCTCTCAACATTGCCAAACAAATGGGGAGCTTTGACAGAGTGATGGTAGCCACAGGGTGGCAGTACGCGGATGCTGCTTCAGCTGCGGCCATTGCTTCCTCTCAGAGGATACCAATTCTCCTGTGTGAACCTCATAGCCTGCCTGATGAGACGGCCAGGTATTTAGAAACGGTGAAGGATAATATTGTAGAAACCTACGCAATTGGTGGTACGGCAGTGATTGACGAAAAGGTCTTTTCTGCATTGTCTCGAGGTGTCCGTTTAGCTGGCCATGATCGGTATGATACCAATTCGGAAGTATTAAAATATTTTGCCGGACAAATTAATCATGATACTCTTTATGTAGCCAATGGGGAAGATGGTTATTTGACCGATGCGTTGATCGGAGCACCGCTGGCTTCCCTGTCCGATTCGGGCTTGCTCCTGATCGGTAAAAGCGTGGGAGAAAGGGAAAAGGCCTACATCCAAACTTATCTGCCTGCTCAGTTGGTGGCCCTGGGAGGCAATTTTGTGTTTCCTCCGGTTACGTTGGACAGCCTTCTGACATGGCGGAAAGCTGCCGGAGAAACTCTTCCTCCTGTTGAACCTGAGCCTTCTTCATCTGTTCCTGAAATCAATGGGGGATGGCAGTCGACGGATGACATAAAAATGGTTGACAATCGGGTTTACCAGCAATACAAGTTGATTGACAATGAGGGAAAGGAAGTCAGCTTGACGGATGTGACAAATATCAAGGTGCTCGCACCTGGAAGCTTGGCATGGCAGAGACTGGATCCTGATAAGAGTGGTGCGTTGTGGTTTGATATTCAAAATGGTCAGGGAAAATATATCTACGCAATAGAAACAAAGGATGGGAAGGTTCTCGGAGCCTGCATTGATTGGGAGCCGCAATCCTTTGATTATTTGCTGCTTGAAAAGCAAACGTACTTCTTTATTTATAAAGTGTTAGATTTCACTCCGGACGCAGGGGATCAGCTTATATTCTTTAAGCCCTATGAAAGAACGGTAATGACTGGCTTCAATGAGGAGAAGAATATTGCTATCCCACGAGAAATAGCCCGGAGGGAAGTGTTTATAAAACATCAAGGACTGTGGTATAAGACTTATTTTGAACTTACGTATGCAGAAACAAATAAAAGCTGAGCTTTCTATTAAAAACCTAAAATATCCGAGTAGTAGTGCTTAGACCATGCTTCGATTGTTTTTAAGGCAGGAACCAGTTCCTGTCCTTTTTTTGTAAGAGAGTATTCAACTCGGGGGGGGATTTCAGGATAGACATGCTTGATGATGATGTCATCGGCTTCAAGTTGCTTCAAAGACTGACTTAACATTTTCTGACTTACCCCACATGTGACTCTTTGCAGTTCGGAGAAGCGTTTAGGTCCATCGGACAAGTGACATAAGATAACGACTTTCCATTTTCCCCGAATAATCTCAAAGCCCAAGTCCAATGAACAGACATAAGATTTTCCGTTATAATTTAACATTTGAATCACCTGCCTAACGGTTTAATTCCTACTTTAAAGTAAGTAATGCACCTTAAAGTGCGTACTTGTGATAATAAGTTGTGTTAAATATACTATATGTAATGCTTTTTGGTAAAGCATTACGAAAACAGAACTTTGTTCCAGATAAGAAGGAGAGAAAACAAACATGAAAGTAGTTGCATTTAACGGTAGTCCAAATAAAGAGGGAAATACTTTTCACGCCATCAAAATGGTGACTGCAGAGTTGGAAAAGGCGGGAATTGACGTTGAGATTGTTCACGTGGGCAACAAGGTAATCAGAGGATGTTTGGCCTGTGGCAGCTGCGCCAAGAATCAGAATGAGAAGTGCGTAGTTAACGATGAGGTGAATGAGTGGATACAGAAGATGAAAGAAGCTGACGGTATTATTCTAGGATCTCCTGTTCATTATTCCGGGATCAGCGGGACAATGAAATCTTTTTTGGACAGGGCTTTTTACGTGGCTGGCTCCAATGGCTCGATGTTTAGGCATAAAGTAGGGGCTGCTCTTGTGGCGGTAAGGCGCTCCGGCGGACTTCCCGCTTTTGAGCAACTCAATCATTATATCAATTATTCGGAAATGCTGATGCCTGCTTCAAACTATTGGAACGTCATTCATGGGACTGCACCTGGAGAAGCGGAACAGGACGGGGAAGGAAAGCAAATCATGGCAGTCCTGGGTCGAAATATGGCCTGGTTGATGAAACTCGTAGAGTCTGGTGAGGGAAAAGTTATCGAACCGGAGGGTGTTGACAAAGTATTTACTAATTTTATTCGTTAGGTTTCTGACAGTGGTTAGCTTAAATAAAATAGCATAAGAATATTGGAACAACGTAAGAAATCACCTCGCTGTTTCGTTCTATATATAAAGATATAAACGAAGCAGCGAGGTGATTTGTTCTTATAGCGATGGATGATTTTTTGCGGCCCAGACAATGATTGATGGAAGGAAGTTAATTCTTCCAGACTCGTTTTCAGAAGGATTTTGCTGAACGATCCCGAATAGTAAGCATATTGATATGATAAAAACATCATAAATGCCGATTTTGGGGCGGAGAGAATCACAGATGGAGGTTCGACATGGGGATTGTAGCAATTGTTTTGGCTGTTTTGGGACTGGTTATACTATTGATCAGCTGGAAAAAAGAAGATCCAGTGCAAGAGGAAATGTTAACGGCTTTAAAGGGCATAGCCTACGTAAAAAGAGAAGTGGAGCGCCTTGAAGAATCGCTGGTTCCCCTGCAAACAGGACTTTCAAATCTTAATGAACGAATGCTTTGTCAGGAGCAACTAATATCTCCCCAGTCAGATAAGATGGAAGATGAGGCCTGGCTTAAAAAAGCTCAACAGGTGCTTAAAACTTTAAAGAGCATGGATAAAAAAACAGAGGTCAGTGATTCTGAGAAAAAGAGTAAGCAAAAGAGCAGCAGAAAGAGTGCACAGAAACAGGAAGAGCTGCAGAATAGGGGTGGAATTAAAGATAAGGATGGAAGAGATGATAGGGCGATTCCAGAGCCTGCCCCTGCCGTTTCCAATATTCATAAAAACGTTTTGGAATTAGCCAATCAGGGGCTAAGTGTTCAAGAGATTGCCTTGCGTTTAGACCTCAGCCAGGATGCGGTAAACATGGTGTTACGCACAGTCCCGGGAGGAAATCAGGTATGAAATTAAGCAAAGATTTTTTGCAAGGATTGGGGTTGGGGCTGCTTCTGAGCGCGCTTGTAGTG
>JAEWCM010000125.1 GCA_023390635.1 Bacillota bacterium | reverse complement strand
CACCAAAAGTTTGATGAGGATGAGGGGGAGGTTTCAATGAGGGAGAGGGTATCTTCAATATATTTATCAATTCTCATTCGGTTATAAAGTCCTGTCAATGCATCAGTACTTGATATTCTTTCGAGGTCACGGTGTTTTTCTTCCAATGCTGACTGGGCAGTTTCAAAGCTTTTTTCATAAGAATACAGCGCAAGAATTAGGTAGAATACCAAAAAAAGCACATTGGCAGCACTTCTGTAAGGTAAAATATCTCGTGGTAAAGCGAGAAAGAAAAAGAGCAGGAAAACCCAAAAGGCAGCATTGATTTTGAAACCGGTTTTATAACCAAGGAGGGGATAAGTGATCACAGGAATGCCGGCCATCCAGATCAACGAGTAGTATTGCTTATTGCCAATAATTAACGAAATGAGGGCGAAACCATAAATTAAAATGATTAATAAATAGGTAACTTTTTTGATTGAGCTTAAATCAAGCAGCTTTATATTAATTAAAATCAAGATTGCCGCTGCTAATAAGGGAAGAAATACAAAAGGCCAGTTTTGGATTAGTGCGTTATAGAAGGCATAAACAAGATAAGGCACAAGAAGCATAAGAGAGGTATAACGGATGAATTGGATTTGTCTGTTTTCAAAGCTGGCTGCTCGAATACGGCTTTTCAAAGAATTTAAAAAGGATTGTAGATCAAACAAAAATTCCACCTCATATATTTAAATCTTACAAAGATTTAGGTCTGTAAGAGAATCTGCACTAGCCACTATAGAATAGTTTAACATATGGGAATAAGATCGAGCATCATCATTTTCTATAGTAAATGGCATTGTTTTTCGTCTTAATAAGGCTTAAACTGATTTAAGCAATTGTGTGAAGTAATAAAAGTAACTTAGATTTAGTGAAGGAAGTTTGGACATGGGATTTGCAACAGTTTTCGGGCAGGTATTTATTGTTTTTTTATTGATGGGAGTTGGATTTATAGCCGGACGGCGTGGTTTTATCCATGCAATAAGTTCAAAAGACATGACTCAGATTTTATGTTATATTGTTTCACCCTGTGTGATTGTTAAGGCCTTTCAGCAGCCTTTTACACCTGAAAACGGTAAAGGGCTGCTGGTTGCTTTTATCGGAGTGATTGGGATTTACATATGTTCTATTCTGGTGGTGCATGCTATTTTTAATAAAAAGGTGGTTAAAGATGAGGGGCACCGCATCGCTTTGCAATTTGGTTCAATTTATTCGAATGCCGGATTTGTTGGAATTCCTCTGGTTAATGCCCTTCTTGGTGCCCAAGGGGTCTTTTACGGAGCTCCCTATCTGGCTGGTTTCAATATTTTTTGCTGGACCCACGGTCTGTCCATTTACAACAAAAAGGCTGGGCGGAAGCAATGGTTAAAGTCCCTTCTCAATCCCAATATTATCGCGATCGGTGTCGGACTGGTGCTTTTTCTTTTCTCCATAGAACTTCCGCCTCTGATTTCTACAGGGATTACCTATATTTATGACTTAAATACGCCTCTTTCTATGCTTGTGATCGGGGACAGTATCAGTCGGATTAAATTCAGGGAGATACTGGGGGATAAATGGATATGGCCAGGCATATTCATGCGCAATTTGGCTCTTCCACTTTTAATGCTCTTTTCTTTGCGAATTGCAGGAGTTGATCAGACGGTAATGATGTCCAGTGTTATTATGTCGGCCTGTCCGGTAGCGGCAACGACTGTATTGTTTGCTAAAATGAGAGACATGGATGCTGAGTTCCCCACCAAATTGATGGCCGTATCAACACTTCTATCGATGGTCACGATACCTTTGGTCGTTTGGTTTTCGTCTATCTAGCCAATGAAGTGAAGAAAATTATAGCCGAAGAATTGGTCAGTAAAAAGGCAGCGCTGTAAAAGGTGGTCTGCCGATTTTTATACTATATCAATATCTTTATTTTTTTGAGTGATCTATGATAGAATACTCTGGGTAGATTTAATTCGTAATCAATAGTAAGTCTTATTAAAAGTTGTTTTGAATAGCTCAAGAAAGAGGTTCAAACATCATGGGAATTTCCAGTTTTCATGTTCATAGTCGTTTTTGTGATGGATCAGGCGAACCGGAAGAGTACATATTAAAGGCTTTAGAGGCAGGATTCTGCGCTATCGGGTTTTCCAGCCATGCTCCTTTGCCTTTTGAAAATGACTGGACAATGAAGAAAACCGAGGTTCAAACGTATTGTCAGGAGATCCGCCGATTGCAAACTAAATATAGAGAATGCATTTCTGTGTATTTGGGCCTGGAAATTGATTATCTTCCCGGATTAAGCGGACCTCGCTCTGAGCAATTTAACGCATTGAATCTTGACTATGTGATCGGTTCAATCCATGTTGCAGACTTTGTGCCGGAAGGTCCTTATTTGAGTGTTGATGGCAGTGAGGCAGAATATCTTCAACTGCTTGAACAGGTATATCATGGAGATATTCAAGCTATGGTAACCGATTATTTTCACCGGGTAAGAGAAATGGTTATTATCCATCATCCAGATATAGTCGGCCATTTAGACATCATAAAAAAGAACAATCCTCAGGAAAGGTATTTTAGTGAGAAGGAAGCCTGGTACATAGAAGCAGTGCAGGCAACCTTGGAGTTGATTGCCCGAAGTGGCGTGATTGTGGAAGTCAATACCGGTGGAATTGCCCGTAACTATGTTGATGATCTTTATCCCAGTTCATGGATTCTGGCGGAATGCCGGCGGTTAAATATTCCCATCATGCTGAACTCAGACGCCCATCACCCTGAAGCTTTAAGTGCATACTACGATCAGGCATTGGACAGGCTGGCCTGTTTGGGATTTGAGAAGCAGAGAATACTAATTAATCATATTTGGACGGAGGATGAGCTGGGAAAGGATATCAGATAAAATCACTGGGAAGATATTTCCTTTTATTAATATGTTCATAAATTGATCAGAACGAATATTTACAATTGAATGGCATGGGTGTTCATCAACATTGATAAACAGCAAAAAAGGTTATGCTATAGAAATGATCTGTTATTAAATTTTCTGCGCTTCAGCAAATATTTAACAGTGTTTTCTTTTTGAATTTTGATCGCCCTAAGAAATGAGGAATTCGATGAAGCTGATATTATTATCCGGCGGATCGGGAGAAAGACTATGGCCATTAACTAATGGTGTGCGTTCCAAACAGTTTCTGAAAATATTGCAGGATCCCTTTGGTAATCCGGAATCCATGATCCAGCGGGTGTGGCGGCAGTTAGCAGTAAACGGACTGAACGGTAATGCTGTTTTTGCTACCAGCCAGTCGCAGAAAGAAATGCTTTATAAACAGCTGGGGGCGGATTTAAAGGTCATTACTGAGCCGGAAAGGCGGGACACCTTTCCCGCTATTGCTTTGGCAGCAGCCTATCTGAGTACTGTCGAAGGGGTCTCAAGGCAGGAAGTGGTGAGTGTCCTTCCAGTTGATCCGATGGTTGATGATAGTTTTTTTGCTAAAGTAGCTGAGACGGAAAGAGCGCTGGCCGATTCCGGGGCCAATATAGCCTTAATTGGAGCCCGGCCTATTTTCCCCACTGAAAAATATGGATATATTATGCCTGAGGAGAAGAATTTCTCCAAAGATTATTTGGCGGTCAAAGGG
>JAEWCM010000082.1 GCA_023390635.1 Bacillota bacterium | reverse complement strand
CATCCCGAACACGGAAGTTAAGACCTCCAGGGCTGAGAATACTTGGACCGCAGGGTCCTGGGAAGGTAAGTCGTCGCCAGGTAACTTAGAAAAGCGAGATTGCTGACAATGCAGTCTCGCTTTTCTGCTTGTTTGGTTTTTAATGTAAAGCAGTTAGCAAGAGAGGGAATTTTCTTTTTTGCTATGCCCTAGCTTTTTAGAATTGCGGTGGTATAATTTCTATAACTAGGCGTAAATTAAAGCTGGTTTCAATTTTTGAAAAGGATGGATGAGGATGGAGATAAAACGAAAAAAGATAAAAGCACTTACGATTGCAGGATCGGATACCAGCGGAGGAGCGGGTTTACAGGCTGATTTAAAGACGTTCGAAGAGTTGGATGTCTACGGGATGTCGGCTGTCACGGTAATGGTAGCTCAGAATCCGAATAACAGTTGGTCTCACGACATTTATCCGATCAGCTTAGAGGCGATTGAAGCTCAGATTGATACGGTACTTGGCGGAATTGGTGTTGATGCCTTGAAGACTGGTATGTTGCCAGGCTATGAAGTAATTGAACTGGTCGCGAGAAAGCTTCGCCAGTATAATTGTACTAATATTGTTATTGATCCGGTAATGGTTTGCAAAGGAACGGATGAAGTAGTAAATCCGCAAGCGGCTGAGGGACTTCGAGAATTATTAGTTCCTATAGCTGATATTGTTACCCCCAACATTTATGAAGCTTCACAGCTGAGCGGGGTAAAGCATATTCAGACAGTTGATGCAATGAAGGAGGCTGCCCAGAGGATTCATGCCCTGGGAGCAAGAAATGTCCTGATTAAAGGGGGAGCCAAGCTGGGTGCAGAGCAGGCTATTGATCTCTTCTTTGACGGCAAGACCTTTGAACTCTTGGAACTTCCTCTGATCCAAACCAATTACACCCATGGAGCAGGCTGCACTACGGCGGCAGCGGTGACCGCCGGGTTAGCCATGGGACTCAGTGCTTTTGAAGCAGTAAGTCTGGCCAAGAACTTCGCGGCAGCAGCGATCAGTCATGGCTTTTACCTGAATCAGTATGTAGGCGCTGTGGACCATGCCGCGTTCCGGGTGTTTGCGGAAGAAGAATAAAGGTAAGTGGATTATTAACGTTATATGAAATATAAACGCTCTCCGATGCTATGATGCGATCGGAGAGCGTTATTCATTGTTGGGCTTTGCTTATGAAAGCGTGTGCTCCCATCACAGGGTGACAATGCTTTCCTCTTCAAAGGTCATGGCTTCAATCTGATTGACAAAATGACGAAGTTTGCTGGCAGTTTCGCGGGAGATTTCCCCATTTTCATAAAGTGTTTGGATCTCGTCCCGTCCGATTTGCAAAGCTTTATATTGGAGATCTTTTTTGGCCTTTTCAAAGTGTTCATTTTTCTTAAGAGCAACTTCTCCGTGTTCCAATCTCTGAATCACTTCATTGTACCGGGCAATCACCGAAAGGCAGATCACCCGGTTTGTATCGTTGATCTCCATATTAATGGCTTCAATCGCCGCTTTGGAGGTACGGATCTTGATATTTTTTATAACGTCGAGACCGGTCTGACAAGATGTATATTTTTTCTTATAAAACTGGCGCTGAATAAAGAGTTTGAGATTCAATAAGATGAAAATCAAGGTGGTGGTAATGCGCATTCTAAGTTGGTTCGTCAGGAGGACCTCAGTATGGTTCATAATTTTAAAAGCATGGTTGGCACTGCTGGGGGAAATCATGCCTTGATCAAGCATCTTCTGGACTTCTTTCTTTTCCGCTTGCAGGCCTAATAGGCGGATTTGCACTTCCATTTTCCCCGAAGCCCTACCGATTATGCGTCCATGATCGGGAGAGTTTACATCAATCATCAGTTTTTTGTAATCTGAGATGATGGACAGGGCGGCTTTCTTATTTTCTCCATTAACCTCTTCTTTCATGGCGGAAATGGTGGCTTGAATCAACTTGACTTTTGCTTCCTGCTCCAGTTCGTCGGAGCCCGTTTCCCCTGCTGTTTCTTCATTCCTAGCAACTAAAGGGAGAACAAAGCTGGCGATAAGCAGGGTGAAAAGGATAACCCCCGCGGAAAGAAAGATGATGAGATTCCGTTCTGGAAAGGGTGTGCCATCCTGTATAACCAGCGGAATGGAGAAGGCGCCGGCTAAGGTAACAGCCCCTCTGACCCCGGATAAGGCGGTCAGAATGTAAGATTTAACTGAAACACCATGCTGGTTTTCCTTGGGACGAAGCAGCTTGCTGCCCTCGGAAAAGATGATGATCCAAACGAAACGCAGAAGGATTAAAGCTAAAGAGATAAAGATGATATAGCCTACCACCTGAAAATTATTAAAAGCTGCATCCTGCCAGATGACCTTTACCACATCGGGAATTTCCAGACCGAGAATAACGAAGACCAAACCGTTTAAGATAAACAGAACCACAGACCACGTACTGCTGGATACGATCCGCATTCTGGCGGAGGAAGCGGACTCGATTCTGTCCTGTTCGACCGCATGCATAATTCCGGCAGCGACCACAGCCAGGATTCCGGATAGTCCCAAATGCTCGGTTAGGATATAGATGGCAAAAGGCGTGAGTAGTTGAATAAGCATGTGCATGGTCACATCTTCCATGCCCAAACGGCGTAAGAACATGCGAAAACGGACAATCAAGAAGGCAGTTAAGGCACCTACAGCAAGTCCACCCAGGGCGATGATCAGAAAGCTAATGATCGCTTCATGAAAGGAAAAAAGACCGGTGACAGTAGCAGCAATGGCAAATTTGAAGGCCACAAGACCGGATGCATCATTCATTAATGCCTCCCCTTCAAGTAAGTGCATGATGTTCTTTGGTAAATGGATGCGACCGGCAATTGATGTCACTGCAACGGCATCGGTAGGAGATAAAATAGCGGCAAGGGCAAAAGCTGCCGGTAATGGGATTGAAGGAATCATCCAATGAATGGCATAACCTATGACAAACACTGTAATGAATACTAATCCCAAAGCTAGAAAGAGAATGGGCGCACGTAAACTCCACAGCTCTTCTCTAGGTACCCGTTTACCGTCGTTAAATAGAAGAGGTGCGATGAACAACACAAAGAATAATTCCGGATCCAGCACAATATGTAAGTCTGGAGAAAAGACAGCGATAAGTATGCCAAGGGCAATTTGAATCAGAGGAACTGAGATAAAGGGAAGAAAATGATTGATAATGTTGGAAATCCCAATCATACCTAAGAGTATGAGTATAAGTAATAATATTTCCATGTCAGATATGTCACTCCTTTTTCAGTCTATTCTTAAAGTATAACATAAAAAATAATACTAATTTAATAAGTTTTAATTTTATTAATTATGAAATAGTTGTTAATAACAGTTTGAGTATTTAGCTATGTCCATTTTTTGAGATTAAACAACTTAAGAATTAAAGTATAGTATAGAAATTTTGTGAAAAGCTAAAGCATAATTAAATGGTTGAATTAGGAGAGCAAGCGAATGACAGTTAAAAGCAAGGTATTTAAGCTTATGATAGATCTAAGGTATTTTGTTCGCAGGATTCGCATGTATCGCAGATAGATATAGAAAGAGTGAAATATTAAAAGATGACTTGCCGGGGCTTAGCGCCCAGACAAGTCATAAGGGGTTTCTTGATATACATAATAATTAAGCCAATTGGCAAATAACAGATTTGCATGAGAGCGCCATAAATAGAGGGGTGTGGCATTAGGATTGTCCTGAGGAAAATAATTACAGGGCAAAGCGATGGGCAGCCCTTTATTTTTATCGCGTTCATATTCTTCTTTAAGGGTCAATAAATCATATTCCGAATGCCCTGTGACAAAGATTTGCTTCCGGTCAAGGGAAGCCACAATATATAGCCCAGCCTCATCTGATTCGGAGATGATTTCTAACTCCTTAACTGCGGCTACATCATCACGGCGGATTTCTGTATGCCGGGAATGGGGGGCATAAAAAATATCATCGAATCCACGGATTAGCAGCGAATTGACTACATTCTTGTAAATACAATGAGGAAAAATACCAAATTTCTTTTCGGACAGTGGATATTTGGGTATTCCATAATGATAATACAGACTGGCTTGGGCACCCCAACAGATATGAAAGGTAGATGTAACATGGATTTTGCTCCAAGCCATGATTTGTTCGAGTTCCAGCCAGTAGTCTGTTTCTTCAAATTGTAAATGCTCAATAGGCGCACCCGTGATGATCATGCCGTCAAATTTCTTATCTTTAATTTCATCAAAGGTCTGATAAAAAGAGTCTAAATGCTCTTGGGGAGCGTTCTTTACAGTATGCGTCATAGGATAAAGCAGAGTAATATCTACTTGCAGAGGAGTATTACTTAATAAACGGAGCAATTGAGTCTCTGTTGTTTCTTTGGTGGGCATAAGATTTAATATCACTATTTTTAAAGGACGGATATCCTGTTGATAAGCTCTTGTATTGGACATTACAAATACATTTTCCTGATTTAAAATGTCAATGGCCGGTAGTCCGTCGGGAATATTAATGGGCATTATTCACACCTCCCTTAATGGTAAAGGAAAAATTATAGCAATCTTTATTATGATAGCATGTTTGGGTTAAGTTTTAAATGTTTTGTATATGAACAGAATGAAGAAATCTCCAACTGTAAAACAACAGAAGAATTGTAATCATGAAGGCTGATAAGTTGTCAGATCAGGTATTTGGGCTTTATGCTAATGTAAGGTATAATAAGATCAGAAAATAAGTCGTGGTTATTTCTGTTAATCACTTTATTAAGTAAAGCTTTAAACCTAATCCAGGGAGGTATTCTGTGGAAGAGAGAGAGAAATCCCGGCAAATCATCTATCAACGGCGAGCAGATCGCTATAAAAGATTTTATCTAAAATTGGCTCGCAAAGCGGATCAGTTGAGTAATCTGCGTTTAATGGTTTTCATCTTGGGAATAGCCTTTACCATTGCTTTTTACCGTACACCTTTCTTAGGGGTGGGAATTTTTCTATTTTTTACTGTGCTTTTTATTTATTTGCTGCTTACCCATCACCAGGTGAGTGAAGTAAAGCACTATACGGCCGCTTTTCAGACGCTCAATGAGAATGCTTTAAAAAGGATGAATGGAGAGTGGACAAGTTTCACGGATAAAGGAGAGGATTTGGTACAAAGCGATCATCCATATGCGGGAGATTTAGATATTTTTGGTCAAGGGTCTCTTTTCCAATGGATCAATACGGCTCGCACTCCTTTAGGCAGAGAAAAATTACAGGAACAGCTCAGTCATTTGCCGGAAAATGCCGCTGTGGTCAAAGCAAAGCAAGAGGCGATTGGAGAATTGGCTTTAAGTCTGCCATGGTGCCAAAGATTTTGTGCGGAAAGTATTGTACACGGTGGGCGTCCAGTCAACCCGGAAACTTTGTTCAGATGGGCGGAGAAGAAGGATTCGTTTTACGAAAGGACTGAAATCAGGGGGATCATCAGGATTGCTCCCATCATCACGATCGTTTTATTTCTTTTATATTTAATCACTTCTTCCATTCCTCTTTATTTACCTCTGATCTTTATTTTGGGACAAGCCCTGGCTCTTTTTGCTTTTAGCGGTTCTCGAAGCAGGATGCTTAACTCAGTCAGAGGTTATGCGGAAAATATCAAGGTGTATTACAAGATGCTCGAGCATTTGGAAAAGAAGAATTTTAACTCGGAGCTGCTGAAAAACTATCAGAAAAGATTATTAAGTGCTAAAAGGCAGAAGGCGTATATGCAGGTGGCCAAACTTTCTAAGCTTGCCGATGCCATAGCCAATCGAGATAATGTTTATTTTCTGGTGATCAACATTTTAACATTATGGGATTTTCAATGTATTTTGGCTTTAGAAAAATGGAAGAGAGAATCGGGCAAGAACCTGACCCGCTGGATCCATACAATAGGAGAGGTGGAAGGACTGATCAGTTTGGCTGGCATAGCCCAGATCAATCCTGGATGGGCTATGCC
>JAEWCM010000029.1 GCA_023390635.1 Bacillota bacterium | reverse complement strand
GAGTACAATCGCCAGATCCTGCTTGGATGAAGGCATGGAAAGCAGGTCGGGGACACCGGGATCGACAATTTTTTTTAGCATTTTCATGGTTGTGGTTTTCGCCGCACCCTTTTCACCAAAGAGCACTAATATCACGTGGGCAATATCTGGCAGAAAGCACGTGACAAGATACACCATAAACAGCAGACTGTCTTCATCCCGTTTAAAGCGGAAATGGCTTTTGCACAATTGAGGGAGTGAGGTGGCAGGGGTTTGAAAATCGGGGATGAGCTGTGTTCCCATACCCTTTTTGCGTAAGAAAAGAATAGGAGGATCAGTGGCAATCCCCGCACCAAATTGACTGATGTTCAGGGAACGCCAATCCGGGTCTCCCAGGTCGTAGAACAGGCAACCCTCATGGGAGGCGATCCGGCGCTGTAATTTGTACTCATTCGGAGAGAAGCAGGCCCTCATTTCCAGAACGCTCATCGCTTGGGCAATTGCATCTTTACCGGGAGCGCTCCCTGTTTCATCAAAAAAAAGTTTGGTTACATATAAATGGAAGCGTCTGCTTTTAATCGCCATGACTTCCCAATGACCGTCGATGGGTGCAGCGGCGTAAAGTTCTTCCAGATCATTTTTGAAAAACTGACAATGACCGGCGAGATTGATCATGATGTCGGATTGCGTTTCCCCTGCCACAGAAGACTTTGGAGACGGCTCAGTCTCAAACAGAGCCCGCAATGTTTTCCAGGACTGATCACGGCAAGAGTTGTGGAGGCATCCGGCGGCAATGGCCCCGTTTCCGAACTGGATGATGTAGGCGGAGTGGTTTTTATGGGCTTCATTCCATGGGCAAGTTTCAAGGATGTATTTGGTTCCTCCCTGATAGGGGGCCTTAATTGCTACTTTAAGATCATTTCCTTTAATCCAGTCCTCCAGATCAAATGCGGGGTTTCCGTTTGTTTTTTGGGGAAGACCATCTTCTTTTTGAGGAAGCTGTCTGGCGATAGATTCCAACTGGTTTCGCATTACGGGAACAATTTTTTCTGGAATATCAATCAATCTTGACCGGCGGTGAGGGCGCTCTACCGTATTGTCCCCCTTGCAGGCCATAGTTCCGTAAAGTTTTGCGATACGGGCCGGATTATAGGTGGTGAGGTCAACTTCCACATGTTCATTAGAGTAACGAAAGTGCAGCGCGGCAAGAAAGTTTTTGAGTAGAGCTACATTGGGCGCTGTGTTTTCCAGGTCAATTTTGAAAAGCAGATGATATCCGTTTCCGCTGTCCCCCACAATTGGTTCGGGGAAACCTGCCTCCAATAAGTCGCTTGAGATAGCACCGGCAAGAATTTCGGCATGGCTTTTTTCGTCTGATGTCGAGGAGATCCCGCTGGGCCTGATCGGGTCCAGATCAATCAGCAGAATGCTCAATTTCTGTATATCCTTGTCGCTGGTCGTGTGCTTAGCATAGTTCCCCAGATGGTTTTGGCAGCGGGCCAAGAGACTTGGTTCCACCGGGTTCAGAGTGCAGTAGATATCGTATTTGCCGTTGTAGGGAATAACCGCCTGGGTTAATGCCCTGTAATCATCAAAGTACCCGCTGACTGTTCCTTGGGAAGTGTTGGGAATTCGAACCTCGATCACTTCACCTTGGGGATGCAGGGTTTGCAGCGCGTCAATCAATTCTGTATCTTTATTACTTCTGATCATGTTAATTCCTCCGTTTTCCTTTTTGCGGAAGTGGAAGGCCAGCTTCCGCTGTTAAATCGGGAGTACCATCCCTCGCCTGATCAGGGCTGTTCCGGGAAACTCCGACTTCGTTAATTTTTTGCGTCAGTACTGGCAGAACCGGCAGCTGCTTTATGGCACGGAGTAACTGGATTGCCGATACTGACGATATTGAACATTCTAGAGGGGCCCATCAGAGATTCATATTACAGCACAGGCCTTCTTCCAGTCATTCCCGATATCGGGTCATATTGCGGATTTGGGGCGCAACCGCTTTTTGACGGCTAGGCTCGGGCGCTGATTCCCCACGAAAAAAAACAGTGATCACCAAAAAAGGAAAATCTCAAATTATGTACCCAAATCGGAGCGTCACCCCCCTTTTCGCCGAATTTCTCCCATTTTCGCTGATGGCGTGATTACACTTTGACGGCGGGACTTGGCCGCCGAGCCTCCACGCAAATTCATAATCCAGAGAAGCTTTTTGAAGAAAATTTTATTTTTTATAAAAAAAATAACGCCTAAACTCCATAAACGAAGTCTAAACGTTATTAGCAGATTATTTACGGGATAGACTCTGCAATGTTTGGGCTAAGCTTGTTCAAGAAATCTTACAGACTGAGGTTGAGCACAAATCTGGGCTTTACAGATGCCGGATAATATCTTCGATGGGTACGTTGAATTTTTGGGATGTTCTGAGCAGAGCTTGGTGGGGACTCAGGCCTTCGACAATGCGAATCAGGAGATAGAGAATGATTTTGATCCAATTCACCGGGCAATTCCTCCTCTGTGGTTTCAGGTTCAATACAGATTCACTTCAAAACGGAGATGCAGAATGATCTTCTTCAACACCTGGGGCTGTGCGGTATCAATCATAAAAACCTCTCCCAGTAATTGACCGAGATAGGCGCGGTAAAGACGACCTAACTCTTCTTCCAGAATATCTCCCAATCCTTCATAGACTGAGCCCTCATAAAGCAGGGTTTCCTCACTGCCGTGCTCAAAACAAAGGGTAACCTTTCCTTCTTCGGCCCGAATCATCGGATGATGGATCAGAAGGGGAGCGAGCAGCCTCTTTTCCTCTGTCAGAAAAACCTGCTCGGGCAGGGTGACACAGCCATAGATTTCATAGCAAGCGCCCATGGTGTTTTCTCCCTCCCGGATAGGACAGTAAGAGCGATGGCTCAGAACAGCCCCTGTTCCTTAAGACTGACATAACACTCCGTCCCTCCTCCTAAAATGATGTGATCCAGCACCTCAATTCCGAGAATCTTTCCCGCTTCCTGCAAGCGGCGGGTAACCTCAAGGTCTTCCTGGCTAGGTGTAGGATCACCGCTGGGATGATTGTGACTGAGGATAATGGCATTAGCATTGCCGAGAATCGCAGTCTTGAAAACCTCCCTGGGATGGACGGGAGCACTGTTCAGATTGCCCACGCTTACGCTGTGAAGGGTGGTGGGCTGATTCTTGCTGTCCAGACAGAGCACCATGAACCGCTCCCGGTCTTCCTCAGCCAGAAAGGGCTGCAATAATTCCAGCGCGTCGGGAGGCTTGGCGATTCGGCGCTTTCCGTACAGAACACTGGATTCACGGATCATTTTCAGGGTAACAATGCTGACCCGTTTAGCGGATGGTTCCAAAGTGATCGACTCCTTTTCGCTGTAATGGATAAAAAGACCCCGATTTCTGCCGTACTCAGAGATCAGGGATGTTAATAGGCTTTTGTATGATCGGAAAGCTGTGAAGAGGGAAAGGTATGGGTTTCTTCCAGATGATCGGTAAGCCATTGCCGCACTTCTCCGTCGAAATCCTCTCCTTTCAGATAAAAGAACATCATATAATCATCATTGTAGAGCACCGCCACCTGATACCATTCTCTGTCTCTACCGGGCGATACAGAATCAGGCAGTAATCGTTCCACATATTCGGGACGACTGCCCAACAGTCCCCGGTCCTGGGGATGAAGCCCCACTTCGTGCAGGTCCCTGAGATTGTCCGACTTCTCCAGAATAACAAAATAGCCGTGGCGCTCCAACGTGAAATGCTCAGGCTCTTCACCGTCTGAGAGGGCATCATAGAGTTGTTGAAAGAACGATCTGAGATAGGGGAGAAGGGAATGCAACGAAGCATCAGTCTCTGTTCTCACGGACAGGGTTTCCAGATCGGCTTGGGTCTTGATCCTTATCATGAGCCTTTTCACCTTCCTTTGTCATGTGATCATTAGTGTCCCTCTCAGTGGGGTTCAAATCGAGACCGCAATAGGGGCACAACCAGGGACCGCGTGTACTGGCACTGTAGGATAAATTGCCGCATCGGGCGCACTGTTTACTTAACAATGGTTTCTCCTCCTTCCTGAAAGGGTGTGCTCCGTTTGGTCCAATACCTAAGGTCTGTCAGGAGCAAAAGAATAATATATATTTGAAAAAAGCCGATAGAAAAAAGAGCATGGACAATGAACGTCCATGCTCTTCGTTATGATTAAATCAAGGAAATGCCTCAGGTGATCGGAGGATGATCCCGGAGTACCTGCTTGGCTTTCAGATAATACAGTAATTCCCTTTTGTCCTCCGTATCCCAAGCTGGAAAGTTTCTGAGCAGCTCAAGGACCGGCAAGAAATCCGCATCCTCAATCCCCTTGGCAAAGGGGTTGGTAGCGCTGTCTTCCAGGAAAAAGGCCACGGGCATATCCAGGGCCTCGGCCACTATCTTCAGACGGTCCAGGGAAGGATTGCTTCTGCCGTTTTCAATATCACTGAGAAAAGAGACGGAAATCTGATGGCGGGTAGCCTCCGCAAGCTCTTTCAGGGAAAGGCCTCTGGCTTTTCTGACTGCTTTCAATTGATCTCCCAGGCTCATGGCATCTCCTCCAAATACGTAAATAACGTAATGACTTCAGTATAAACAAAATCGGGGATAATGTAAAATTCTTTGTCACAAAAGAAGGAATTATACAATAAACGTAAAATTAAATATATTATTACGATATAACCGTAACTAGAGGGATGAGGTGGTGAGCATGAGGGGGATCGGAGGGCGAATCAGGGAAGAGCGGTTGAAGCGGAATCTGAAACAGTGTGAGCTGGCCGGTAAGGCTAAAATCTCCAATTCGTATCTGTCAGATATTGAAGTGGGGAGGACCGACCCTTCCCTGAAAACGCTGGAGCGCATTGCCAAAGCTTTGGAGATGGATGTGAGGGAACTGCTTTAACAGGAATAGGGCGGCAATAGGGATTAGGAAATGAATGAGAAGAAGGAGAGCAAAAGACGGTGGGCATTTTACTTTATGGTTTGGGGCTGATCTTAGGCATTGTTATTTTTCTGTTTTTAAACAGTGTCTTTGACATTTACTACTTTGGTTTTAAGGGCATGGCGAGTACCTTTATGGGCTGTTGGTTTGCCGGGGTGATTATCATAGTATTGCTTGGAGGCATTGCCTTTTGGTTAGCTGTCATCTTTTTGGTGCTGTGGCTGTTATCCAAGCTGTTTAAAGGCGGAAGCAAGGGGACAGCCAAGAAAAGCCAGGCCAAGTAGGGAAGCAGAGAAAGGGAGGGGAGTCAATTGGATGAAATAATATCCTGTAAGCAATTGGTGGATATAGCTAGCGGTTTTGAAGATTTCGTATATGAGCAATTTCTCAAAGAGTTAGTCCTCTGTCACCCTATTGTTGAAATAATATTTTTACCGAAAACTATTGTTGAAGCAGTACCGGAAAGATTGAAAGATAAATTCCTGGACGTCCGAATCACTGGCCTTTTTTTAACATCAGAAAGTGGGCTGAGCTGGGGATTCGATTATAGTAGGATGGAAGAAAAGGTATCTCATGGTGAGCCTTTTTATATTGCAGATTTTAACCTAAATGCATACATGAATATCGAATCTCACTTATTGGACGATGCCATAGACACATTAAGTCATAAACTTTCTGATACCGTTATTTTGCATAGCCCGAGAAAATGGAAGAGAGGAAGATTGGGGAGATTGTCCTTTATTACAATTGATGAACTTTTTTCTAAATAATATGAGCTCAGGGTATTCTGACTATAAAAGATGAAGAGCATAATTATTCATTTAACTGAAGGTGAAAAGAATTGGACAAATACTCGGATAAACAATTTCAAAGAGGCGTGCGGTGGAGAAAAGTTGTCCTGACTATCGTGATGAGTTTTGCAGGGATATTAGCATTGGAATTGCTTTTGGAGCAGGATTACTATGATGGCCTGATATTGGGGCTCATCACTGCATTATTGGGCTATTCCTTGAAACGGCTTATGAATCAGAGTTATCAGGTAAAGGCGTATGAGCCCCATCAGGGCTTCAAGTTTTATCGGCAATCTTCACAGAACCGGTTGCGGCAATATACTATCATTCAAAGTTTGTTTGCCATCCCCATAATTTTTAATCTGATTCATTTTGATCTAACAAATATTATCAAGGCCCTGCTGCCGGTTATCTATATTCAAACCAACTTGAAGGGAAGAATCAGGTTACATGTAACAATAGATGATGTCACATATTTTGAATTAGAGGAACTGAAGATCATTAACGACGGGGTCATTGTGAGAGCTTTATACAAGGATTTTGCTGATTGGACGGACCTTAAAAAGGGCAGCAAAATACTGTTGGTTACGCAAGATCGCTTTATATGTGTGAGTTTCAGGAACAGGAATGAGGCGGATCAATATTCATGTTTATTGTCTCAGGTAAATCGGCTGGGCATTGTTCGGGCAGGAATTTATGGGGGAAGCTATCTGTTTACCATTGGAAGAGATAATCAACTAATACAGGTAAAGTTATTGGGTCAAAGTCATATGGATTCGCCTGAAGAATTCATGGCATTTCTTCTTAAAGAACTGGATCAGCGTAAACTGGGGATTAGAAATACGGAGAAAAGAGAATGCAAATTGGAAAATTTACCGGATGGGCGACGGAAAGACCTTAGGAGAATTGCTATTCGTGAGTTGGATTTTATTGATTTTAAAAATGATAACATACTGCAAAACAATGACATGGGCAAAGCCATAGTTAGAGTGATTGACTTGTAATTCAAGGGGGAGATAGCTATTGATATTTGGGTGCATAAGATCTTGCCCAGTAGTAGGGTCAATGGAGCAGGTGAGCGTAGTGTACTTTGGACTCAGGGCTGCACCCTGCGATGTCAGGGATGTTTCAACCAGGAAACCCATGAGCTTACCAAAGGTATTCGTTATGTTCCTCGACGATTGGCCGAAACCATTGCTTCCTTCCGACAGCCGGGACTTACTCTGTCAGGAGGGGAGCCGTTGGATCAAAGTGAAGGATTGGCGGAATTCATTACGGCTTTCCGCAAAATTTCGGAAGCAACTATTTTTCTATTTACCGGCTATACTTTGGCTGAGATTCAAGCGGACAACATGAAACGACATGTAGCAGGGATGGTGGATGCCGCCCTCTGTGGCCGATATATTCCGGGGATGATATGGGAGAATAAAGTGTTGTTGATCGTCACGGGACGGATTATCCCTGAAGAGGTGCTGCCGCTTCGGGCTGTTGAATTTGTGGTAGGGAAAAAAGAGAAAGTTGTAACCGGTTATCCGGAATTAATGTTAAGGAGACGATCATTTTGAATACTTCCGAATTCTCAGATGAACTGGAAAATCTGATCAGAGCGAGATACACAGCCATTTACATTACAACATTTGAGGAAAACCGCACAATCGGGATCGTATCCGAAGTGGCACAAAAGATAGGCAAGCGGATAATCCAATGGACTTCAACGCAAGGATTTATTTCCGAAGGGAAGCCGCTGGATAATAGAAGTGTCGAATTCAAAACCGCTATCATGATGGCGGAGGAACTGGCAAAGGAACCTACTCTTTTCATATGGTGCGACATCCATAGCTATTTCAGAAATCAGCCGGGTTTTGTACGGGCTTTCAAGGAACTTTGCCAGAAGCTCCGGGAAGGCTTTCCCTCCAACTCGATTCTCGTTTCCCCTGTCATGGAGATACCCGTGGAATTGCAAAAAGAGATCAATATCATGGAACTGCCGCTCCCGGATAAAGAAGAAACGAAAGATATTATCGAGACATTCTCCACCGGCTACACCGGGAGAGCGGGTTTGGACATCGACATGAGCGCCGACAGTCTTGAAGGCCTTTCCAGAGTCGGGATCGGCTTATCTAAGGATGAAATGGAGAATTGCATTGCAAAGTCATTGGTGAAAAACAAGGCGATCGGGAAAGGAAACCTGGATATGATCCTGGAGGAAAAACGCCAGATCATCAAAAAGTCCGGCATATTGGAATATATCCCGACCGAAGAGTTCAGTCTCGAAAAAGTAGGCGGTTTGCAGAACCTGAAACGATGGCTGGAGAAAAGGCAACATGCTTTCTCTGACGAGGCAAAACGCTTTGGCATAGATTTCCCCAAAGGCGTGTTGCTGATCGGTGTGCCGGGATGCGGAAAAAGCCTGAGCGCCAAATGTGTGGCTGCAGCTTGGAGAATGCCCTTACTGAAGCTTGATATGGGAAGGATCTTTGCCGGGATCATCGGTTCGTCCGAATCCAATATGCGAATGGCGCTCAGTTTATGTGAAACCGTATCTCCGGCCATCTTATGGATCGATGAAATAGAGAAAGGTCTTTCCGGCATAGGCAAAGGCGACTCGGACGGCGGTACGGCTACTCGGGTTTTCGGCAACCTTTTAACTTGGATGCAGGAGAAAAAGAGTCCGGTATTCGTTTTTGCCACTGCAAACCAGGTCCGCGATCTGCCACCGGAATTCCTGCGAAAAGGACGATTCGATGAGATCTTCTTTGTTGATCTCCCCTCCGCTGAAGAGAGGAAGGAGATTTTCTCTATAATGATCAAATCCTGCGGGAGAAAACCGGAGGCTATCGACCTGGATAAGTTGGTGGAACTTTCGGGTGAAGAAGCCTTGGGAGAAGGGGTCAGACTGACGGGTTCGGAAATCGAGTCCATTGTAAAGGCCGGATTGCTTGAAGCGTTTTGCGAAAGGATCAATAGAAAGGATAATGCCAGGGATGTCACCACCGAGGATCTGATCGTCGCGATGGAAAGGATCGTTCCCATTGCCAAATCCCATAAGGAGAATCTGACGTCGCTGCGGGATTGGGCCAATGAAAACGCCATAAGAGCCAGTATGAATCCGACGGAGTTCGCGGGGACAAAGGATGAAGTCAGCGTGGGCCGCAACATAGACTTTTGATAAAGGATGGCGTGAAAGATGAGTCACTGTTCCACCTTCGATATCTGCTTCAAGGACAAAAGAATATTATACAAGGCGCTAAGAAATCTTAAAATGGAACCGGAAAACCAGATCTGGTCGGAATATAGCAGTCAATTCAGCAAAATGCTGTTAGGTAAAACGCTAGGTATGGGGGGGCGCATTATAGGGAGGTTGCTGACGGCCAAGTATGGTAAGATCAATGTCTTTTTCATGGAAGAAGAAAAAGGATTGGTCCCCTATTTTGAATCCCATCAGTTGAGCGAGGAAGAACTGAATAACAAATCGGCCTCAATTTCGCTTATGATCCAAAAACAATACCTGAAATGCGCCGTGGAAAAAATGGCGGAAGAGATCGTAAGCCTGGGGGGAAGTGCGAGGGTTACGGAGGCTTCCGATAAAGACGTCTATTCGGTGACTCTCTCCATGGATGAAGGAAGCAAAAAGCTGATCATGAATTTGGATCGGTACGGCATTATCAAGGAAAACGTCATTGGAGTTGCGGGTAAAAGCTGCTTGGATCTCACCGAAAAAATAGAATCTTCACTGGGAATTAATCTAAAACGGGAATGGACGTATGAATATGATACCTTAGTCGAAGATAGAGTCGTTCAGGTCCTAAAGCTTAACGGACTATAGTGCTTTTTAAAAAATCATTCAGAAGCTTTTATTAGAGATCCAGCCTTTCGACAATATATTCCATATAAATATATGTAAACAGAGGAAATCTGATGAAAATGTCGAAATGATAATAAAAGAAAATGCAAAAAGATCCCCTTATCTAATAGATCAGGAGGAGTTCCATGGGCAGTATTGATGGTTCCAATCTTAGCAAGAGCTTCAGACTATTCAATATATATGAGCGGCTCAACAAAGGCGAATTTATAAATAAGCGACAGCTCGCTGGTGAATTCTTTGTGAACGAAAAAACGATTCAACGCGATATCGAAGATTTAAGAGCATACATCGCTGAAAAACAGTTCGATGTAGACACTACAATTAAGTATGATGTGCAAAAACAAGGATACTTTTTAACAAAATTTACGGAGCATTGGCTCACTAATCAGGAGATATTTGCACTTGCTAAAATTATTCTGGAAAGCAGGGCTTTTAATGGAGATGAATTGGATCAACTTTTAGATCATTTGATTTTTCAGGCTGCCACTCGTAAAGAAAGGGAAAATATCGAGGATCTCATATTAAACGAGAAACATCATTATGTTCCTTTACAGCATAAGACACCTTTGCTCAATAGAATTTGGGAACTCAATAATTACATAAAAGTTAGAGAGATCATCAATATCGAGTATCGAAGACAAGATAATAAAAAGGTAGATCGTACTATAAAGCCCTTAGCCATAGTTTTCTCAGAATTTTATTTTTACCTGATTGCTCTTTTAAAAAAATCCAAGGACGTGACACCTATTGTTTTTAGGATCGACAGGATTGATAAGGTCATCTCTACAAAAGAAAATTTCACTGTACTCCCTTATAAAAACCGTTTTGAAGAAGGGGAATTTAGAAAAAAAGTACAGTTTATGTATCCCGGAAAATCAATGGAAATAGAATTCTATTTCTGGGGTCCATCCTTGGAGGCAGTATGTGATCGGTTGCCGACGGCCAAGGTGATAGGCCAGGAAGGAGAAAAGGCCATAGTCAGAGCTACGGTATTCGGCAAAGGCATTAAAATGTGGCTGCTCAGCCAAGCGGAGTTTCTTGAGGTGAGAAAGCCTAAGAGTCTCCGACAAGAGATGAAAGATATAATATCTCGAATGTCAATTAATTACGAAGGGACTTGTAATTAAGCAAAGGAAGATATGCCTATAAGGTCAAAAAGGGAAACCAGGTGCTTACGATGTGGAAAAATATTTCGTGTCAAATGTAATGATGATATAAGGATCGAGGATTTGGTCAGGCTACAGCAAAAATATTGCTGGAAATGTAGGATTCTAAACTTTTTAAATTATTAATTATAAAGGAGTTAAAGATGGGCGAGAAAAATAATAAGATGCTAGAAGTTTTGGACTGGGCCTATGAGAAATCTATGAACGGTATTCCTGGAACACTTTCTGCTGAAGATTTGGCTGAAGATTATTTAAGAAAACATTCAACCGTTGAGAAAGCATGTGATAGTCTAATAAACTGGCAAATGAGCAAATGTGCCACTTCGGGCTTTATAACTGGATTAGGCGGTTTAATTACATTACCCGTAGCTATCCCCGCCAATGTGTCCAGTGTGATATATGTTCAAATGCGCATGATAGCCGCCATAGCTTATATGGGTGGCCATGATTTAAAAGATGATTCTGTAAAAAGCTTAGTCTTCATTTGTTTAACAGGCAATGCAGCCGCAGACATCTTAAAAGAAGTTGGCATTAAAATAGGTACTAAACTCACAAAATCTGTTATCCAAAAAATATCTGCTGCCACTATTACTAAAATAAATCAAAAGGTAGGCTTTAGACTACTTACCAAGTTCGGTGAAAAAGGTGTCATTAATTTAGGGAAAGCTATTCCCGTTGTTGGGGGCATTATTGGTGGGGGTATGGATCTGGCTTCCACAAAAGTCATCGGAAGTACTTCTAAGAGAATGTTCTTCATTCCGGACGAAGAGTTGGATTATGAGGAGGAAATATCCTTTTATACGCCTGATAAATATTTGGCGAAAAGTCACATTTAGAAATAATCGTATCAAAATCAATCTCCGCCGCCGCCATCTCTAATACCACAATTGCCTCTAAACAGTTAGACCAGGCCCTAGGCCTGGTCTTTTTACGTTTGTCAGGTATCAAGCTTCACCGCCCGATTCTCCCGCATCATCTAATCAAACGCATTAAATGATTTTGTCTCTTCATAAGGAATCTTCTTCAGATCTCTCTTATTTTCCCGATTCGGTTCAAGTTTTCCCTTTGCCCGTCAAAACTTGCATAATAAAAAGACACCGCCCTAAGGACGATGCCTCTAAAAGGAGAAATAATTGAGAGCTTACTCTATTTTATGCTCGTACAACAGACAAGGTGACGCAAAAAACCACCTTCTCTCAGATGATCCAAATGATCAGAAGGCGGTTATGGCTTGAAATGATAATCTTCTTATCTAAATGCTTCCTCTATTATTCTTTTTAAAGAAAGGGGGTAGCCAAATGCCTTATTATAGAAGAGCACGGTGGCGTGATCCTGTCTTTTTCCCGTTCTTCTTTCCATTCTTTTTCATTTAAAATATTTCAGTTATTAATTGGCTTCAGAGGGAGGTTTGATCCTTCCTTTTTTTTGTCATTATATAAAAACAAAGTTAAAGTGAGAGTAATCGTAATTAATTGTAATTATGAGATAATGTTTTATGGCTTTTGTCCATAGAAAAGGCCAAATCCAAAGAATTCCCTATTTTTTTTAATAAATACGGCATTCTTCTTTAATCTTTGTAATATTTCCGGATGATCAATTATTTTGTGCCTAAGGGCCCTTAGCAGCAGCCAGTCCTCTTTTATTTTATTTATGTCAATTCCTAGAAAGCCTGTTTTTATAAGCTTCTTATTTTTAAATTCTACATGAATAAACCCAACCTTTGATAAAATACCGCACCATTCTTCTATAGACAAAGGTTCTGTGTCAGGGCCAAAGCAATCTATCATCTGTGTTCCAATATCAGAAGGGAATTCCTTTAACTTTATCATTTCTAGATCAGCAATCTGACCTTGGGGCTTAAGTACTCTGTAAATTTCACTATACGCTTTAAATTTATCTAAAAATATTGTTGCAGATTCGGTAATGATCCAATCAAATATGTTATCTTCAAAGGGTAGTGAATATATATCTGCTAACTTGAACTCAACAAGATGGGCTACTCCTTCCTGCTCTGCCCTAAGACGTGCTTTTTCTATCATCAGGGGATTAATATCAATACCGACAATTTTAGTCCCTGTGGTTTTGGCCAAATGACATGCAGTTAGGCCACTGCCGCATCCAGTATCAAGAACATAGTCTGGGATATTTACTTTCAACGTTGCTAAAGTGAACTTCGTTGATTGGAACCCTCCGGGATGAGCACTACCTATATCTAGCCAGCCCAATAAATCAAAGTAGTTCATGTTCTCTATATTTACAGTTTCTTTCATTACACTCCATTCCTTTCTGGTTTAGTATAAGGTATTCTATATTGTTTTTTTTGCTACCTTGTGAACTTATAACAAGTTCGAAACCTGAAATGGACAGAGTTTTACAAACAAATAGACCAAATAATATTCTGTATTAGAGAATCCTACCTGCTTACTAATATTTTATGGATTATAACGGGGACTTTTACATATATCCAATTGTTTATGTCCATAATAAGATGGGTTAAAAACGAGCAGGGGGGGATAGTGTGCCCTTATACTTTATTTATCCATTATACACAGCAATACTAGCAATCATTGCAAAGATTCTTATTCCTAAGGATGAACTAAAAAGACTATTTACGTATGCATTATTTTTTGGTGGAGCTGCTGATGTCATTGTAATACTAAGTTATAGGTTTCTTAACATGGGAGGATACATAAATTACGGTCCATTTGGATTTATGGGGTTGCCATTCTTCCCAATAATTGCATGGATCTGTTTCTTTATGATTTATTATTGTTTCCTTCCTGAAATGAAAATAGTACGATTTGCTTATATCGTGATTGCTGCAGCATATAGTGTCTTCTTCTCTAATATTCTTATAAATTTAGGTATATTCAGATGGAATTATGGGCGTGTCGTGGTTCCATTCTGTGTATTTTTGATTTGGATTTCGTTAGCTACGTGGGGTTTTTTAAAATTGAAGCTAAAATAGCATTAGATATACCAGCCAATAAACATAATATAACCCCAAGCCCTTTTACACCGCCATCAACAAACAAGGGCATTCATTCCACAATTAGATACTTATTATTTTAATTGACATATAATTTTAGAAGACATATGATATTGATAAACGTCAATATCATTCAAATATATCGATGTGTATTTTGGAGGTGTACATGAAAAACAGTTATGCTGATTTTGCATTGTTATTCAAGGCCTTATCGGATGAAACAAGGCTTAAAATCATTGACATGTTATCCTGTGGAGAGCTTTGTGCCTGCGAAATTCTGGAACGTGTTAATATTACCCAATCCACTCTTTCATACCACATGAAAATTCTCTCCGAATGCGGTCTTGTCAATGCTAAGCGGGAAGGCGCATGGATGCATTACACACTGAATGACGAAACGGTGAAGCGAATTACAGAATATTGGACCAGCAGTACAAGCAGCAAGATGGACTGTGCTTGTCACATATGTTGTGAACCGAAAGTTGAAAATTGCGAAAGTCAGGAATAATTGGGAGGTAACGAGATGGGAGCAATACAAGATGAGACGGTTAGCCAATGTGCCTGTTCTTCTAATGACTGTGTCAGCGCTCGGATCCCTGAAGCTCCTTACATTGCGGGTTTAAACTTGACTCTTGTTGGAATTGTGCCAAGGGTTTCCACCGAACTTACCCCAAGAGATATTTGGGGAGCATGGCGGGTGCGCTGGGGGATTGGGCGTATGAGCTATACAGTGGTACCAGGCCTTTACAGCATTGGCAAGCCTGATGAAAATTCCCCCGTGTTGGTTACTGCCAATTATAAATTGACTTTTGACAGCCTGCGAAAAGAGCTGACTGATTTAAACCTATGGATTTTGGTGCTCGATACAAAAGGGGTGAATGTTTGGTGCGCAGCTGGAAAAGGGAGCTTTGGAACCGATGAGGTGATACGCCGCATTGAGGCAGTGAAACTTGGAGAGATTGTCAAGCATAGAACTGTCATCCTTCCTCAACTTGGCGCGACGGGTGTGGCGGCTTATGATGTTGCAAAAAGAAGCGGATTTCATGTTCAATATGGTCCCATACGAGCATCAGATATTAAGAAATTTATTAATAACGGAATGAAAGCAACACCAGAGATGAGGGAGGTCCATTTTACATTGGCTGATAGGGCTGTTCTTGTACCTGTTGAGCTGGTTCAATGGCTGAAACCTCTTATTCTTTTTTTCGGTGTCCTGTTCATTCTGAACTCATTGGGCCTAAGCAGGTTTGGGTTAAAAGAACTTGCGGCATTTTTGGGAGCTGTAGTAGCGGGTTGCGTGCTGACGCCTATTTTTCTTCCCTGGATTCCTGGCCGGGCCTTTTCAATCAAAGGGGCACTGCTCGGTCTTTTATGGACAGGAGCAATCCTCTTATTGGATGGAGGTGCGTCTCATCTCGGTTATTTAAAAACCATATCTTTGTTACTTCTTCTTCCTGCTGTTTCAGCCTATACAGCTATGAATTTCACGGGTTCATCCACCTATACTTCCCCTTCCGGTGTTAACAAAGAAATGCGTGTCGCCATTCCTGCTATGGCACTGGCAGCCATTCCGGGCATAATTCTTTTATTTATCAGTGGGTTAATAGGGAATATTTCGTGAGGTGAAACGAGAGATGAAGCATCAATATATTAAAAATATTGTTACGTTAAAACTCGACACTGATAGGTGCAAGGCTTGTGGCCTCTGTGTCAATGTCTGTCCGCACAATGTATTTAAGCTCGATCACAGGAAAGCGCAAATTATAAATATAGACAGCTGTATGGAATGTGGGGCTTGTGCAAAGAACTGCGCGTTTTCGGCCATCTCTGTTACACCTGGGGTTGGTTGTGCTTCTGCCATCATTAAAGGAATGCTGACCGGTTCCGAGCCATCCTGTGATTGTTCTGGTGGAGACTGCTGTTAAAGTCATAGTATTTATTAAAAGTTGCAAAAAGGAGTTGTATAGGCATGAGTAAAGTGACTATTTTTGACCCGATGATGTGTTGTTCCACTGGTAACTGCGGATCTTCCACTGATCCGGAACAATTAAGAATTGCCGCAGTGATGGAAGGCCTGAAGAAAGCTGGCATTGAGGTGGCAAGGTATAACCTCTCCTCTGAACCACAGGCATTTATGCGCAATGAAAAGGTCAGCGATGCGCTGAATAAAAATGGTGCAAAAGTGCTGCCAATGACAATCATTGATGGGATAATCGTAAAGTCTGGGAGCTATCTGACGAATGAAGAATTAGCCAGACTGCTTGATGTTACAGCAGATGAAATTAATACCATGGCTAGTGTGACTGAAAATCAATGCGGTTGTAATCCAAAAGGATGCTGTTGATTATATAAACTGGGGGTCATAGGATGGGAAAAGCAGGAGGCCGGCTTTCGTTTTTGGATCGATTTTTAACTTTGTGGATATTTATAGCAATGGTACTTGGTGTGGCGATAGGAACCATTTTCCCTTCAGCAGCCAGTACTATCAATTATTTAAGTACGGGTACCACTTCATGGCCTATTGCAGTTGGATTGATACTGATGATGTATCCACCGCTTGTGAAAGTTAAGTATGAGGAAATTGGAAAGGTTGCTGATAATAAAAAGGTATTCAGTTTCTCGCTTCTGCAAAACTGGATTATCGGGCCGATCTTGATGTTCATATTAGCACTTATTTTTTTACCCGATAAGCCGGAGTATGCAGTAGGTATCGTAATCATCGGGCTTGCCCGTTGCATTGCGATGGTCATAATCTGGAATACCCTTGCCAAAGGGGATAATGAGTATTGTGCAGCATTGGTGGCACTTAACGCAGTTTTTCAAATTCTACTGTATTCGGTTTATATTTGGTTATTCATAACTGTGTTACCGAGGGCCTTGCATCTTTCATGGAGAGAGCAAACAGTACATGTGGCTATTTCGGAAGTAGCACGCAGTGTATTGATTTATTTAGGCATCCCATTTATAGCTGGGATTATCACACGCTTTTTTGTTATACGTGTTAAAGGCAGGGAATGGTTGAACGAGACTTTTATTCCGAAGATATCGCCATTGGCTCTAATGGCCCTTCTCTATACCATCATGATTATGTTTATACTCAAAGGTCGCTTGATTGTAGAGCTGCCCTTGGATGTCCTGCGCATTACTATTCCTTTGCTTCTTTATTTTGTATTGATGTTTTTAATCAGCTTTTTTATTTCCTACAAACGTGGGTTTAAGTATGATCAAACGGTAACGCTATCTTTTACAGCAGCAAGTAATAATTTTGAACTGGCAATTGCTGTATCCGTTGCGGTATTTGGTATCAACTCAAGTCAGGCTTTTGCAGCCGTGATTGGTCCGTTGATTGAGGTTCCTGTGATGATTCTGCTTGTACGGCTCGCTTTGTATTTAAAGGACAATTTTTTTGAAAAAAATGGATTACCCCATAAAAAGGGAGTGGCTTAGAATTGAGCGGAAAAGTAAAAATTGCTTTTATCTGTACTCATAATTCCTGTCGTTCACAAATGGCGGAAGCCATCTGCAAGCTAAAAGCATCTGATGTATTCGAGGCTTATTCAGCAGGTACGGAACCGAGAAAAGAGATTAATTCAGATGCCATTCGTATCATGCAAAAAATCTATAATATAAATATGCTGGAAAGTCATCGACCAAAGCTGCTCTCAGAAATTCCCCATGTTGATATTGTAGTAACAATGGGATGCGGGGTTCAATGCCCTTATCTACCCTGTAAGCATCGGGAGGATTGGGGCCTGGAAGACCCATCTGGACAGCCGGATATGATTGAGTTAACCGCAAAAGTCATTGAGGATAAAGTGCTTGATTTGAAAACACGTATTCTTTCCTTTAAATCTGCTGATATTCAAAAATAAGTAACCTGAATTTGGTGTAAACACCAAAATTGATTTAATTAGGCAACGCTTTAATATTAATATAATTACGGTAAAAGGAGTAGTATACAAGTAAAGTTACAAATTACTCATTTCCCTTAATTGCCTTGAGGTACATAACTTTGTATGATCTCAAGGCTTTTTTGTATTAATAAGATGATCTCACATAAGTAAGGCAAAAAGACCTGCAAAAATATCTATAGTCCTATCGTAATTTACAACATGATTCGTCTTTTCGTTGGGGTAAATTCCATAAAAACAGAAGGATCTCCACGAAATCCCAAAAAAGGATTCACTTTCTTAAAGGAGTAATATCGCTGTCATCGAACATAATTTACGAACGTAAAATCTGAGGGTTTCTTAATTATTTGTTGTCTAAAGGATATATGCTATCCGCGGAGTTTTAATCCAAGGATTTTGCATCCCTTAGGGAACAAGCATCGAGGTGGAGGGTGACTCAAAAAGGATCCCAAAACGACAGAATGGCCAATTTTAACCGGAAGAGAGGAGAAAACATTCACATGAGTAAGACAAAAAAGACAGTAGCTATTTTAGCAATCGTCGCTATGGTTTCCACCATGATTTCGATGCAACTGTTTGCAGCAACTGCTACCACATATGATCGGATCGGTGGCACGACTCAATATGACACCGCAGCACAGATCGCTAAAGCCGGATGGCCTAATGGTGCTTCCACAGCAATCATCGCAGTGGGCACTGTCGGCAATTCCTATGATGCTTTATCAGCAGGTCCTTTAGCTGCAAAAAAGAATGCTCCTATTCTTTTAACAGAAGGTACCCAGCTGACCGCTGCGACCCAATCCACTCTTCAGAGCTTAGGTGTTAAGAACGTCATTATCGTAGGTGGTACGGGCGTTATTAAACAAAGCGTCGAAGATGCAATCAAAGCTCTCGGCATTTCTACCAGCCGTTTGGCCGGTGTTGACGCTGCCGAAACCTCCGTGAAAGTAGCTCAGCAAATGGGTTCGTTCAATACCTTGGTATTAGTCGGCGGCAAAGGCCAGGACGCTCTTTCTGTAGCTTCGATCGCTGCAGCGAAAGGCTATCCGATCCTTTACACCAACAAAGCATCTAATCTTCCTGATTCTGTTGCCAACTATGTTGCAACGCTGAGCGGTGTCAGCACCTCTTACGTCATTGGCGGCAAAGGTGTTATCTATGACGCGGAAACTCTCCAATTGCCCGGTACCGTAGTTCGTTACGGCGGTTATGATGCTTATGATACCAACCTGGCAATGATCCAGGGTTTAGTTGACGGTATTAATTTCAGCAAAGTATATGTTGCTAATGGACAGACCATGGTTGATGCTTTGGCTGGTGCTCCTTTGGCAGCCGCATCCAACTCTGCTATCGTATTGACTGACAACTCCAATGTCCCGGCGGCTCAGTTTGTTAACACCAAATTGAGCTCCAGCAAAGCAATCGCTCTTGGCGGCACTGTTGTTGTTCCCGATTCCATCCTGAATCAGATCAGCAACTCTACTCATGTTGTTGCTGTTCCTAAGATTACCAAAGTAACTTCAACAGATTCCAGCACTGTAGTAGTTACCTTTGACAGCTCCGTGATCAACAGCACTGCTCAACCTGCCGTTGTAGCTGTAAAACAAGGTTCTACTTCCGTAGATCTTGCTTCCACAGTTTTCACGGCTGATCAAATGACTTTGACCATTAAAACAAAGGCACCTTTGACTGCTTCCACAGCTTACTCAATCAGTGTAACGCCTGTGAACAGGGACGCTATTGCCACAACTTTTACAACTCCGGCTTATGATCCGACCACTGTAAACGTCAAATAAGATGGCACATGATTATTTAACTGCATAAATGCTGGAAGCCTTGGGGCAGATAATTTTATACTGCCTCAAGGCTTCTTAAAATTCTAAGAATTTAGACTAAAAACCTAGTGTTGTCCTTGCGGAGAAGATGGATCTGGGTTTTGGAAACTGGGGGGCTGAGGGTTTTTCAACTTATCGAAATATTTACCTGGGGTGGAAAGATCAAAATATAGTTTTGAATCCTCAGTGATTCCCCAATCTTTCAGTGAGCCGTCTTCGCGTAATTTATTAAAAGCCT
>JAEWCM010000020.1 GCA_023390635.1 Bacillota bacterium | reverse complement strand
GTCCTGGGACCGTTCTGGTGCAGACGCGCAATCCGAAATCTTTTGGATCATGGATTAAAAGATTTATTCCGCGAAGCAGTTAGTAGTTTAGAGGAAAGGTGACGATGTTGTGATGGTCATTAATTTGCAAAAAGGGCAAAAAATTGATTTGACAAAGGGAAACCCGGGCTTATCCAAGGTAATTATCGGTTTGGGATGGGATACCAATAAATATGCCGGCGGACATGATTTTGATCTCGACGCTTCGGCCTTTTTATTGGATAAGAACGGAAGGGCTGGAGGAATCGAAGATTTTATTTTCTATAACAACCTTAAAGGCGGGAACAATTCAGTCCAGCACACCGGAGATAATTTGACCGGTGAAGGGGATGGGGATGATGAGCAAATCAAGATTGAATTGACTCAAGTTCCCCAGAAGATTGATAAAATCGCCATTACAGTGACCATTCATGATGCCGCAAAGCGGGGACAGAATTTCGGTCAGGTCTCAAATGCTTATGTTAGGGTGGTTAATGAGGCCAATAATCAGGAGATTATTCATTATGATCTGGGTGAGGATTTTTCTGTGGAAACAGCTTTGGTGGTGTGTGAACTATACCGTTATGGGGGCGAATGGAAATTCAATGCGGTCGGCAGTGGTTTTGCTGGCGGCTTAGCGGCATTATGCAGTAATTTTGGCTTGCAGGCGGAATAAAATGCGGTCTTGACGTTTGCTTCGGATAATTTGGCGGACAGCTTTCTCACATAGCAGGCTGGGCCATCAAGGGTGGCATCAGACCATGAGAGATTGATAAAAATTTGTCCTGTAAAGAACGAAGCATTAAAAGAAGGTTCAAATATTAAAATCCGAGCTTTTTTTTGAGCCAATTCATATCCCAGTTCATCCATGGATTGAATGCATTCTTTTGTAAATAACTTTCTGTTGCTGAATAAAATCTGCTTTTTTTTTCGGCTGAATTTTAGGGCTAGTAGCAAACTTGCAATAACGGAGAAAGTTAACCCTAAAGCGATCAGGCTATGCTCAATTTGAAAATAAGGGGAGAAGAAAATGAGAAGCAGAAACGGTAATGAAGTTATTGCGAAAGCTTTTAAATATGTAACAGAAAAGTTTCTTATTGACATGACAAACATTCCTTATCTTTTATTCTGTTAAGGTAGAATATGCACAGAGCAGATTAAGGGTGAAAGTCATTGGATAAAAGAGTAGCTCTGCCAAAAGGCGGAGCTATTCTTTTATTATGTAATTCAGTTGATGTCAGAACTTACCTGTATTAATTCGATAGTGTTCGCTGTATAATAGAACAAATGTTCCTGTTGGGAGAGAAATATATGAAGGTCATGGCAGTAGCAATTCAAGTGGTCTGCTGGTTTGATGAGCTGGGCAACCTGCATCCGGTAAGATTCAGGCATGAGGATAATGTTGTTCCGATACAGCAAGTCATGCACACGACTGAGGAAAAATTAGCCGGGAACCGGATGAAAATTTTTCGCTGTCGGAGCGAAATAAATGGATCCATGCGGGAATTTGAATTGAAATACGAAACGCAAAGCTGCAAATGGATGTTATGGAGGATGTGAGATGGTAAAAAGGATCATCATGCACCTCGATGCAAATTCAGCCTATCTGTCCTGGGCGGCTGCCGACCGTCTTCAGCACGGGGATGCTCTTGACCTCAGAACCATTCCATCTGTCGTCGGGGGAAAGCAGGAGACCAGGCATGGCATCGTACTAACCAAATCAATTCCAGCAAAACGATACGGAATCCAAACAGGAGAGACGTTATACTCAGCACGGCAGAAGTGTCCGGGATTGATTGTTGTGCCGCCTGACTATGGACTTTATATGCAGTGCAGTCAGGCTTTTGGTGATATTCTGCGCCAGTATTCTCCCCTTGTGGAGCAGTACAGCATCGATGAATATTTCATGGACTATACCGAAGTACAGCACCTGTATGGAGACCCGGCAGAGGCTGCGTGCCGGATAAAAGACAGAATCCGTAATGAGTTGGGATTTACCGTTAACGTAGGTATCTCAACGAACAAGCTGCTTGCGAAGATGGGAAGCGAGCTGAAAAAGCCGGACATGGTACACACGCTTTTCCCGTGGGAAATGGAAGAGAAGATGTGGCCGCTGCCGGTGCGGGAGCTATTCATGGTAGGTGGCTCTACCGAAAAGAAACTCCACGAACGGGGCATTCGGACAATCGGTGACCTTGCCCATGCGGCCCCGGAGCGTATACAATCATTTCTAAAGTCGCATGGGTTGCTGGTTTGGAATTACGCCAACGGCAGAGATACCTCACCGGTTCACCTCAACAGACGACCGGTAATTAAAGGCATAGGAAATTCATGTACTACCCCCTTTGATGCGCGAGACAGGAAAACAGCGCATATGGTCTTGCTGTCACTGTCAGAAACCGTTGCCGCCAGGTTAAGAGCAGGGGGTTATTGCGCCCGGTTGGTGTCCGTTTCCTTCAAGACGAATGAGTTCTATAACTGTTCACACCAGCGCAAGTTCTATGAAGCAACGGACAGCACAAATGCTATTTATAAAGTTGCCTGTGAATTATTCGGTGAAATATGGCGGGGGCAACCATTGCGGCACTTTGGTGTATCGACATCTGAGCTCTGTGGGAATGACTTTCGACAGCCGAATCTTTTTGAAGATACAGAAAAACAGCGCCGGATTGATCAGACGGTTGATGCTATTAGAGAACGTTTCGGTTCTAATGCTATTTTTAGATCTAATTTTGTCGGGAGCGGAATGAGTGGGATGTTGGGCGGAACAGGAGATATGGAAGAGTATCCAATGATGTCGAGTTATCTGTAAATTCATCTAATTAAAAGTTGTTAAATAAATATAAGCCGTCTTAAAAAGAACGGCTTATACCTTAATGAAAGGATCGAAGGCTTAGAAAATAACTGCTAAGGCGATAAGAATTAAAATTGCAATAGCAATGATTGCAGCACCAACCCCAGCGCCTACTCCAGGATTACAAAAGTTACCACCGTATCCGCCGCCATAATTACTAGACAAATCATTCTCCTCCTCTCTTATGATTTAGATTTGAATTAAGCTAGAAAACGATGCCCAATGCAATGAGAAGAAGAATGATGACCACGACGATAGCAATTCCTTCTACCTTGCGGTCGTGCCGATGTTCTTCCATACCGTAAGCCATTTTGTTTTTCCTCCTTTGTTCTGAGATAGTACATTATACGCAGTGCCTGTACGGTTTGCCACAATATGGAAATACATAAAAGGATCATAGCTGAAATAAAAGAAAGAACCCCTGAGAAATCAGGGGTTGCTGTGATTAAACCTAATTAGAAGATACGAGAGTGTTTTTCGTTCCCGGTTAAAGCATTGTAATTGTGGGTATGGCCATTTTCAAAGGTTGTAGTTCCATGATAGCAGTGCATATGGCCACCGTTAGGCAAGGGTATCGAGGGACCGGTTACGCCCGAAAAATAATGAACATGGGCATGGGCTAGTGTTGTCGTTCCACTATAAGAATGAACGTGTGAATCGCCATAAGGGGTATTATAGCCAGTGATACCATTCATTCTATGGGTATGGCCTTGATCATAAGTGGTTTCGTTATAAAAGTGATGAACGTGAGGAGATTCCATTTGCCTTTTAATCACTCCTTTACTTCCAGTTTTTACTATAAAATACGAGCCTATTGGAAAAATGGTAACTGATATAGGTAAAATAATTTAATAATTTCTCATCTTTCAAGAGCAGGAGAATGAGATGAGATAGTTTTTAGAGAAAAGCAAAGAGCCCGGAACGTTCTAATCTTCCGGGCTTCACTTATTTAAGAATTACCTTTTAAAATAGTCTTTGCAAGTTATGGAACAATCCACATTACAATCCCTTAGACAATGGGCCAAATAGTTCAAAATAATTCTGGAAACCATAATACAAAACTACCTGCTAATATCGCCCCGATAATATTAAATATTAAATCAACATCGGTATCAATTAATCCACTTTGGTTTTTGGTTTTAAAGATCATATCCACTATAAATTCACAAAGTTCAAAAACAACTCCGATAAGAGCTCCTAAAGCTATTACAAAAATAAAAATAACACCATTTGGATAGATGACCGGTTTTAATGTCCTGATAATAATCAAATAGATAAAAAATGTAAATGCTATTGTGCCAGAAAGATGCAGGCAGCGGTCAAAAAACTTCGTTTTATAGTAAAGTCGAAGATTCTCGCCTAAATAAAAATGAGCAAAGATGGTTATGGTTACAAGTAACAGGACAAAATCATATATTTCAAACCCAAACTTATTTTCCAGCCAGATAAAAAGTAAAAAGCCAATATAGGTAGCGATAAGTCCCAATAAGAGTTTTAGATTTTTTCGGACCAAAAAACTTCTTACAGTAATTAAGATTGAAGTTGTGAATAATATTAAAGAGATTATAGGTATTATCATAATTCTGCTCCCTTAAAGTTTTTTAGCTAATCCAGTTTGTCTAATAGAAATTAGCATTTCCAGCAGAGGGATCAATTACTCATAAATTGGCCTTTCCTTTTAGGAAGCTGCAAAACCATATAATACAGTGTGGTAACGGTGATTTTAATAGAAAGCAGAAACCCGGCTCGTCGTTGGCCGGGCTTCTGCTTTAGCAGAGGGATTGTTATTTACGAATTTTAAATTAACAGCTTTAGTGTTGTCCTTGTGGAGAAGATGGATCCGGGTTTTGGAAACTAGGGGGCTGAGGGTTTTTCAACTTATCGAAATATTTACCTGGGGTGGAAAGATCAAAATATAGTTTTGAATCCTCAGTGATTCCCCAATCTTTCAGTGAGCCGTCTTCGCGTAATTTATTAAAAGCCT
>JAEWCM010000001.1 GCA_023390635.1 Bacillota bacterium | reverse complement strand
TCCAGGCCGGCCTTTTGGGCCAGTTCAGCCAGGGATTGAACCTGTGAGGGCAAAGAGCGCTCCACACCTAATTCTGAGTGCAGCTGTTCCTCTCCCATGCTTGTCAACACGGTCACCCCGATCAATTTGGGGGCAAGACCGGCTTTCAACCCTGCCAGGTGGGCCGCTTCCGCCGATCTGGCCATCATGTCATATCCTCCGCTGCAATGGATATTCAACATATCCGCTCCCCCTGAGACCAGAGCTGTAACAGTTTTTTGCACCGTTGTAGGAATATCATGGAGCTTTAAATCCAAAAAGACGGAGAAACCGAGATTTTTTAACTCTTCCACAATGCCCAGACCGGCATAGGCATAAAGCTCCATCCCCACTTTAAGCCAACAGTCGCTCCCGGCTAATGCTCTGGCCAAAGTCAACGCCTTTTCCCTGCTTTCCACATCCAGAGCCACCATAATCCGGGTGTTCAACAGCTCTCCTTTTTCTTCAAACATGCTTATCTTCCCTCCTGTGATCATTTCACCCCTGATTGACCAGAACCGGATTGGCCTTGCCAACAATGTCCCGAACCGAATGATAATCATGCCTGAGACAATAATCTTCCATGCCCTCAATAATCTTCAACGGCAGCGTCGGATCAACGAAGTTTCCCGTTCCCACGCTGACAATACTGGCACCGGCCAGCATAAATTCCACCGCATCCTCCCATGAGGAGATTCCTCCCATCCCGATAATCGGTAAGGAAACAGCCTGGGCTACCTGCCAGACCATTCGTACGGCTACCGGGCGGATCGCCGGGCCGGATAGTCCACCGAAAGTATTGGCCAGCACCGGCTGCTGCCTTTCAATATCAATCGCCATACCCAATAAAGTATTGATCATGGAGATGCCGTCTGCTCCCGCGTCCGCAACCGCTTTAGCCATTTCCCCAATGTCAGTGACATTGGGTGAAAGTTTGGCAAAAATCGGCAGGTCGGTCTCTGCCTTCACTGCCTTAATGACTTCTGCCGCACTGTGGGGATCGGTGCCAAAGTGCATTCCCCCATGCTTTACATTGGGACAGGAAATATTCACTTCCAAAGCGACAATTCCCGAATCCCGCTGCAAGGCATGAGCCAAAGCAGCGTATTCCTTAACGGCAAACCCGGAAATATTTACGAAGACAGCGGTGGGCAAATCTTTCAATACCGGGAGATAGCTTTTCACAAATTCATCCAGACCGGGATTTTCCAATCCCACCGCATTAAGCAGCCCTGCCGGGGTTTCAGCAAGTCTGGGCACCGGATTGCCTAACCTGGGTTCCAGAGTAATTCCTTTTACCGTAATCCCGCCCATAGCCTCAACCGGACAATAAGGAGCATACTCCGCCCCAAAACCATAAGTACCGGAAGCGGTGATCACCGGGTTTTTTAGTTCTATCCCCGCCGCATTAACGGTCAAATCAACACGAGACATCCCATACCACCTGCTCTCCTATGAATACCGGACCATCCTGACATACCTTTTTACGCACCAGCGAACCATGCTCATCCTTCAAAGTGCAGACACAGCCCAGGCAAGCTCCCACTGCACATCCCATCCGTTCTTCCAAAGATACCTCCAGCGGGAGTTCAAGTGAATCACACAACCGGCTCACCGCCTCCATCATCCCATGGGGACCACAGCAGGCCACATGAATTTCGCCATGCTCAGGATGCTCTTTCTTATATTCAAGATAACCGTTTTCTAAAATTTCGGTCACCAAACCAGCTTTTCCCATACTTCCGTCCATCGTGCAGAGATGAAGATCGACGGTTAGGTCTTGCCAGTCCTTCAAGCCTGCACACTGCATGAATTCACCATGCTGCCCTCCCCAAAACAGACGAACGGGCAGGTTGTTTTGCTGCGCCCACTGAGCCAGAGCATAGAGAGGAAAAATTCCGATTCCACCGGCTACCAGCCATAACTCTCCTGATCTGGGCAGAGAAAAACCTGTGCCAATCGGTCCCATAACGCTTAGACGCTCTCCCACCCTTGCCTGAGACAAGAGCTTCGTTCCCTTGCCAATCACCTTATAGAGCAACGTGATCAGCCCTTTTTCCTGATTAATTTCCGCAATGCTGATGGGACGACGGAGCAATGGATCTAAGGTAGGATTAGGACTGACCTGAAGATGGACAAATTGCCCCGGCTGGGCATATTGAGCAATCTCCCCCTGTAAAACCAGGCGGCGCAGGTTTTGATTAGGATTCCCCATGATTTCATGGTGAACAATCACCTCGTCACTCAGTATTCCCTGTCTTCCGATCTTGGTTTTTTCTGAGACTGACATAACTGTTAAGACTCCTTTCCCCATATCCATACTAGTACAGCATTTGCTAAATAAGCTGTCACAATATAAAAGATTATAATTTGAAGCATGAAGAAATTTTAGCAAACGTTATATGACCTTCCGTTCTTGCTGAACAAGTTTGCCGTCCACCCAGGTCATCACAGGCAATCCTGTCAATGTCCGCCCCAGAAAAGGTGTGTTTGACGCTTTGGAGCAAAGGCTTTCCATTTCAATTTTTTCCGTCCGTTCAGGATCAAAGAGTACCAGATCGGCAGGCTTTCCTACGGCAATAGAACCGGCCTCCAGATTAAATCTCCGGGCAGGAAGGGTGCTCCAAGCCTCAACAAGCCTTTGCACCGAAAGCCTCCCTGGAACCACTAAATACTGCCAAACAGCGGAAAGAGCCGTTTCCAGTCCCATAATTCCAAACGGAGCTTCTGCAAAAGGCCGGGCCTTCTCGTCCCAGCGATGGGGAGCATGGTCGGTGGCCAGCATATCGATTGTACCGTCAATCAGCCCTTCAATCAAAGCTTCCCGGTCATTGGCCGAAGCAAAAGGCGGATTGACCTTCATGCTTGTATCTGTGATTTGAATATCTTCATCGCAGAAAATCAAGTGATGGGGATTAACTTCCGCAGTCACATCAATCCCCGCTTCTTTCGCTCTGCGCACCATATCCACACTCTCTTTGGTGGAAAGATGAGCCAGATGCAATTTTCCTCCTGTTTCTCCTGCCAGGAGCAAATCCCTGGCCACCATGACGCTCTCTGCCGATGATGGAATACCCTTTAAACCCAGCCTGGCCGCTGCCTTTCCTAAGTGCATATACCCTTCATGAGCCAGACTGTTGTCTTCACAATGGCTGATCACCGGCTGGCCGGTTAAACGGGCATATTCAAGAGCTAAACGCATTATCTCACCGTTTTGAATCCCCTTACCGTCATCAGAAAAAGCCACTGCTCCTCCCTGCCGGATATCCGCCATCTCCACCAGTTCTTTTCCCAGCATGCCTTTTGTAACCGCACTGATCGGATAAACTTTGGCATACCCGGCCCGCCTTCCCTGAGCAATGACAAACTCCACCAGGGCACGGTTATCAATGACAGGGGTAGTGTTGGCCATAGTCATGATAGAGGTGAATCCCCCCCTGACAGCAGCCCGGCTGCCGCTGAGAATATCCTCCTTAGTTTCCTGCCCAGGCTCACGCAAGTGAGTGTGCACATCTATCAATCCGGGGAAAAGATATTTTCCCTTCCCGTCGATCTTTTCCACTTCTTCCCCTTGAGCCAGTTCTTTGATTTCCTGAGCAGAAAAGCTTTCTTTCACACCTGCAATCCTGCCGTCTTTAATCACAACCTCGCCGATTTTCTTCCAATTCTGACTTGGTTCCACGATCTCTGCATTCTTAAGCCACCACATTTCCCGAACCTCCTGTCAATAGATAGATCAAGGCCATTCGCACCGCTACCCCGTTGGTGACCTGTCTTTCCACCAAAGAGGCGGCACTGTCCGCCACATCGCTGGAAATCTCTATCCCCCGATTTAAAGGACCGGGATGCATCACCAAAGTTTTCTTGCCTGTTTTTTTCATTCTTTCCCCTGTAAGGCAGTAGAGCTGACTGTATTCCCGCAAGGTGGGGAACAATCCTTTTTCCTGCCGTTCCAACTGCAGGCGCAGTGCCATCACCGCATCGGCACCGGGAAGAGCCTCATCCAGACTATGAGTCATCTTAACTCCCAGTACGGACAATTCCGGGGGCAGCAAGGTAGGCGGTCCCACCAAAGTGACTTCCGCACCCAGCTTATTCAAGGCCCAGACATTGCTGCGGGCTACCCGGGAATGAAGCACATCTCCTACGATCAGGATCTTCTTCCCCTCCAGATCTTCCCATTGTTCCAGCATACTGTAAATATCCAGAAGAGCCTGGGTCGGATGTTCATGCTGCCCGTCCCCGGCATTAATCACTCCTGCTTTAAGATTGTCGGCTAAAAACTGGGCGGCCCCGGAGGAAGCATGGCGGATAACCACCAAATCGGTTTGCATCGCCTGAAGGGTTCTGGCCGTGTCCAGCAGGCTTTCTCCCTTGCTGACACTGCTTTGGGCCACCGCAATGCTCGATGTGTCCGCTCCCAGCACTTTGCACGCCATCTCAAACGAAGTACGGGTGCGTGTGCTTGCCTCGTAAAAAAGATGCACTATGGAGCGGCCTTTTAAGGTAGGTAATTTTTTAATCGGCCTCAGCAATATTCCTTTCATTACCTTGGCAGTTTCTATAATAAAGAGAATTTCCTCTTTCGTAACATTTTCCAGACCCAGTAAATCTTTACGCTGCCATTCCATACTATCCCTCCGAATTTCATAGTCCATGATAATGTAAAAGCTCTTACCTGAAGGGTAAGAGCCAAGTAAGCGCTTAGGCTTATATGCCTCTCTTTCCCTTGTCACCTCGCAGGATGAAATTAAGGGCAGGACAGGGCTATTTTTCTAAAAGCAATACGTCTTCCGCATCGTCAAACTCAGAAAGTCTTACCGCCACCAATTCTTTGGAAGAGGTAGGCAGATTTTTTCCTACATAATCCGCTCTGATAGGGAGTTCTCTATGTCCCCGGTCCACCAATACAGCCAGATGGATCACCTGAGGACGGCCTAAATCGATCAGTGCGTCGAGGGCGGCCCTCACCGTCCGGCCGGTATAGAGCACATCGTCAATCAGAATAATGGTTTTACCCGTCACATCAAAAGGCACTTCGGTGGAATGAACCACCGGGTGACTGCCAATCGTGGTCAGGTCATCCCGATATAAAGTAATATCCAAAATCCCCAGAGGGACTTCCACACCTTCAAATTCTCTGATCTTCTCCTGAATTCGTTTGGCCAAAGGAACCCCGCGCCGGCGAATTCCAATGATAGCCAGATTATCTGTCCCTTTATTTTTTTCAATAATTTCATGAGCTATTCTGGTCAGCGCTCTGCGAATCCCATCACTGTCCAAAATGGTGCTTTTTAACGTTCCTTCCACTGCTCTTCCCTCCTCAAATTATCACCCGAATCACGTTATTGAGAGAATTACCATGAGAAAGCCCAATTTGCCGTATCTTCAGGAAGGATATGCTCTGATTAAACATACAAAAAAACTGCCTGCATACGCAGACAGTTTATCTTCCTGTGATCGTATGCCTTCCCAAGCCTCTCTGGACTCCATTTAAAGGCGCTTAACTTATAAGTTAGTTTAATGGACAAACTATGAAATGTCAAATTTATTCCTCGGATTTTTCCGGTTCAGTATAAATCCGCACCTTGGTAATCCGCAAACGGTTAGTTTCCAAAACCTGAAATACATAATGGTTAAATTTAACCACATCCCCTTTTAAGGGCTTACGGCCCAAATGGGAAAAGACATAGCCGCCGATTGTTGAATCTTCTTCATCCTCAAAGTCAATTTGCAGGATATCTGAAATGTCCTCCAAAAGGGTCCGGCCGTTTACGACATATTCTTTTTCACCCACTTTGTTAATGGTGAGCTGCTCTGCCTCGAATTCATCATAAATGTCCCCGACCAATTCTTCCAGCATATCTTCCATGGTCACCAGACCGGCGGTTCCTCCGAATTCATCCACCACAATAGCCATATGGGTGTGCTGAGCACGCATCGCTTGGATGAGATGAGATATGGGCGCATTTTCGGGAGCTATCATAATTTCCCTTTTGATGGACATCAAATCCAAGTGAGCAGGTTTCTCCTCCTGAAGGTGAACCAGATCCAGAACGTGGATCAACCCCACCACATCATCTTTGTCTTCATTGCACAGGGGATAACGAGTATGCCGGTTATTTCTGACGATATCGGCTATTTCTTCAGGTGAATCGTTAAGGAACAGACACACCATATCCTGCCGGGGAATCATGACCTCACTGGCGGTCCGATCGGAGAATTCAAAGACATTATCTAAGAGCGTTCCTTCCATTTTATCAAGGAAGCCTTGACGCTGGCTGGCATCCACCAGCATTCTCAGTTCTTCCTCCGTATGGGCCAAGTCCGACTCATTGGCCGGAGGAAGGCCAAATAAACGAAGCACCAGATTGGCCAGTTTGTTCAGTAAATAAATTCCGGGATAAAATATCTTATAAAATAAATGCAGAAAACCGGCTAACGATAAGGTCATGGCTTCCGATTTTTGAATAGCTAAAGATTTAGGTACCAATTCACCTAAGACAATATGCAAGAATGTAATTAAGATAAAGGCGATAATTCCCGCAATGGTGTGAGTATATACCGGCTCCCATCCGGCAATTTTGGAAAACAGAGGATCAATTAAGCCTGCTACTGCCGGTTCCCCCAACCATCCTAACCCAAGGGATGCCAGAGTAATACCAAGCTGGCAGGCCGAAAGATAGGCATCAAGGTGCGAAACGACCTTAAGGGCTAAAGCAGCCTTTTTAGAGCCTTCCTCTTCCAATTCGGCCAAACGCGTCTTCCGCACCTTGACCAAGGCAAATTCGGTAGCCACAAAGACCCCGTTTAAGGCTACTAACAAAAAGGCAAATAATAAATTGATTAGACTCCAGACTGTACTGTCGATTAGTTTCCCCTGTTTCTAAAGTTGGATCGTACCACTCTACTTCTACCGACCGATAGAAGGCGATATAAAGCTAGTTACCCGCTTATGAAAACAGAAATAAAAAGTCAGGCAGCATTTATATGCTAGAAACTCGGGTGTTCACTCCTTTTTCTTTATATATTATTTAATTATAATATAATTTCCCAATAAAAAGAATAAAAACTTGAGAATTCTTAATATAAAAAATCCTAGATCTTGGTTTAAGAGGCATTTGATCAACTTTTCATCAGTTAACTTCTATCCTTAAAGAATTTTTGAATTGCGTTTTTTTATTAATATAGGTAGAATAAGCTTGTTTTATAAAGTTGAAATAAGGTGATTCCATGTCAAAAATTATTCTGATAATCGGCGGAGCCCGCAGCGGGAAAAGCAGTTTTGCCGAATTATTGGCAAACCACTCTCCCGATGTTACTTACATTGCCACAGCCCAGATTTTCGATCAGGAAATGGCGGAACGGATTGCCAAACACCGGTTGCGCCGCCCTAACCACTGGAGATTAATTGAAGAGCCCTATGATCTGGAAAGGGTGCTTCTCTCTCTGAGCAAGGATTCTGGGGTTGTTCTTCTGGATTGTATCACACTATGGCTAAGTAATCTTATTCTTTCCGCCCTTCCCCAAGACAATTCCGACTCTGACAAAGATTTTTCTTACCTTGAACCTGACCTTGAGACAAAAATTATCGGACAGGTTGAAAAACTGATTCATTTGGCCGTTACCATTAACCCTCAAGTCATTATCGTCAGCAACGAAGTAGGATCAGGCATCGTACCTGCCAATTTTTTATCAAGGTTCTATCGGGATATGGCCGGCCGCTCCAATCAACTGATTGCCCAGGCTGCAGAACAGGTATTTATGGTCGTCGCCGGTTATCCTATGGAGATAAAAAAATCGGGTCAGGAATTGCTTGACCGCTGCCGGGAAAATGGTGGGTGTCCATGAAACGATTTTTAATTGCCTTAACCTTTCTAACCAGGATTCCTCTTCCCTTTAACACCGCTTTTGATCAGGAGGATTTCCGGAAAGCTCAGCCTTTTTATCCCCTTGTCGGGCTTATCATCGGGCTGGGGCTATTGCTGCTCTGGAAAATCACATCATTGATATTTCCTCCTCTCATTGTTGCCGCCTTTTTAATTGCCGGTGAGATTTTTCTCACTGGAGGCATTCATCTGGATGGCTTCATGGACAGTATGGACGGTCTTCTTTCAGGGAGGAACCGGGAAAAAACGCTGGAAATTATGAAAGACAGCCGGATCGGTTCTTATGCGGCCGTCCATCTGTTGACTTTATTAATTCTGAAATTCGCCTTTTTTGCCACTTTAGATCCCCAAGTGATGCCGTTTATCTTAATTCTTTATCCCGCTTTAAGCCGTTGGGCCTTACTGGCGGCCATTCTATACTTTCCCTATATCCGCTCAGAAGGTCTGGGCAAGGGATTGCATGAGAATGCCACCCACCTCTTTTTTATCATTGAAGGACTCGTGCTAGTAATCGCTGCTTTTTTCCTCCTGCATTGGACCGGTCCTCTTCTGTGCCTGAGCGCCCTATTAACCTCATGGCTGATGGGACAGAGGGTCACAAAGATTCTCGGCGGCTTAACCGGCGATATCTATGGAGCTATCATAGAAATATGCCAACTGATCATTTTAATTTTTGCCTATATCGGTCATCGAATCTTTTAAATATGACCGACTGCCAACATAAAACTCCTGCTTTATGAGATCTCTAAGTAAAGAGCTCTCATAAAGCAGGAGTTTTTTTTCCAAGACTATTCAGCAGCAGGCATAAGCGTGGCAGCTTTACCGGCTCCATCCAATTTTCCAAAGCTGCTAAAAGGCCAATAACGAATCATCACTTTCCCAGTAATGTTCTCCTTGGGCAGGAATCCCCAAAAATGGCTGTCCTTACTGTTATTTCGATTGTCTCCCATCACGAAATAAGAATTTTCCGGGATGGTCACAGGTCCATAAGAATAAGTAGGAGCCTCCAGGGTATAAGGTTCATTCAAAGCCTGATTATTAATCCAAACATATCCGTCATGCACTGCCAGAATTTCTCCAGGCAGGCCGATAATGCGTTTTACCAGATCATCCGGTTCATTCGCCGCCGCAGGAGCGTGAAAGACCACAATGTCCCCCCGTTTTAAAGGAGAAAATTTAAAAAATAATTTATCAACAATTAATCGGTCATCTAATTGAATGGTGGGAAGCATAGAACCTGTCGGTACAATTCTTGTGTCAAAGACATAGACCCGCACAAGAGATGATATAACCCAAGCAAGAAGCAATAGGAGTACCCATTCCAATACCTCTCGCCCTAGCTTTTTCTCCATATTTTAAGCAAATTCCTCCTTGTCCGTGTAATCAAGAATAACAGTATTATCTTACCACATCTGAAGCTAATATCCTATGTAGTTCTAAGGGGGAGAACAAAAAAACATCAGATAAGGCCTCACTCCCATACAATCTGGCTCTTGCCATGATATTTACCGTGATAAAGCCTTTGATCGGCAAGACGGTAAAGGCCCTCATAATCCATCGCTTCTCCGGGAAATTCGGCTGCTCCTATCGTCACATCCAAATTATAATTCTCTAAATTTAAATTAGCTTTTAATCGCTCGACCGTATGAACGCCTTCTTCAGTTTTATCCAAATCGATGAACACCACAACAAACTCATCCCCGCCGCTTCTCGCCACTAAATCGTATGGACGGACACTGGCCTTTAATTGGCGGGCAATGGCCTGCAGTGCCGCATCACCTGCCGGATGTCCATAAGTATCGTTTAGTTTTTTAAACCCGTCTAAATCGAGAATTAAAAAAAGCAAGCTTGCTTTTCGCCGCAAAGCGGAAGCCATCTCCTCTTTAATTCTCTGCTCGAAACCTTGACGGTTAAAAATGCCTGTCAACCGGTCAGTTAAAGCTAAGCGTTCGAGTTCATGCCTCTGCCTGATCGTCTCTAAGGATATGCCAAGCACCCGCACAAAAGCAGTGAGAATCTCCTGACGCTCCTCCATCCACTGATCACATGAGTTCATCAGCCAAAGTTCACCGATAATACCGCTATGAGTTTGCAAGGGCTGAACAAAAATTCTCTCCCATTGCTGAAAAGCATTTTGGATCATACTTTCGTTTCTCACATCAATATCCGTATCCTTCAGCTCAATGAAATAAGCTGTCCTGGAAAGAGAATTGCTCCCATAACCGTTCTGTAAACACAATCTTTCTAAAATCTCCTGCCAGCTTTCGTTAATTTGACGCAAACGTCCAAAGGGGGCTTTAAAATTCAAGGTATCTCCTTCTCGAAATACAAAGACCCCTGCTTCTATGTATAAAATCTCCATTGCCATTTCTCCTGCCTCTTGAAGCAGGTTTTCTTCCGAATCCACTTGAACAAGAATTTCTGTCCCCCGCAAAAGTAGGGTTAAAGCCTGCTCCCTTTCAAATGCCGCCTCACGCATTTGTTGTTCATAAACAAAGCTGGAGATTAAAGGAATAAAATGTTCCAACCAATCAAGATCCTGTCCGGAAACTTTGAATTTATTAAAGAAAGCATAGATACCCAGCAACTGCCCAAAATGCATCAAAGGGACGCAGACCAGCTGAACAATTCCTAAAGAACGCAATGAACCATGCCAGGAACGAAAATAAGTATTCTGCCCGGTTTCACTCTCTTCAGGATTAAGGATATCTTCAATAATCAGTTTTTGGTTTTTATAATTCAAAATATTAAATAATGTTTCAATTAATACTGGAGACGTGGGGAAAGGAAATGTTAATAAAAAATTTCGATATTCTGATGACTCCCCACTGGCAGAAAGGCGCTTAAAAGAATTCATCTCCCACAGCCATATCCCACTCATGGTTGTAGAAAGCAAATCAATGCTTCGCTTCGTAAAGATATTTAAAGCAGATTCTAAATCAGTTTCATAATTCATGTCACTCAAAATCTGAAACATCATTTCATATTTTTCATGATTACTTTGCGATTGGGGCAAGCTCACATTGTCACTCCTTTGCAACGAAAGGTTGCTTTCAAGATCGTATCATATATTCTTTTTATATAAAATTTTATTCTTGCTTATATACTCTAGCACAAAAAAAATCCCAAGGGAATATTTGTTAAGAATTAATTTAATTTTATTATCTGATTAAATTAAATAAAAAAATTTTTATAATTGGTAACGTACAAACACCGATTGAAAATATTACCAATATATTATAACAAAAAGCTAAACAAAAGATTTTTAATAGATTAAAGGAGGAAAAATAATATGATGAGCGGATACAATCCTTCCTATGGTCAATTTTGCTGTGGTGATATGGGTGGCTGGAATGTAGGCCAGTATGCTATGAATATGGAAATGGGAAATCCATGTTGCCCTCCCCCGCAGAAGCACCATCACTGCCCTCCCCGTGAGCATCACGAAGAGAGACCCGTACTCTATACCGTCCGTAAAGGTGACAGCGTATACAAGATTGCCCAGAAATTCGGCACGAGCATGCAGGCTATTATCAGAGCCAATCATTTGCAAAACCCTGATTTGATTTTCCCTGGTCAGGTCTTTGTTATTCCCAGAGTATAAATATCTTTTTCCATTCTTGAATTTTTCTTCTCTGTGAAGGCCGTTGTAAAACGGCCTTATTTTATTTTTTATCAGAAAAGTTATGATATGATTATATATATTCTTCAGGGAAATTGTTTAGTTATCGTTTTGCCAGAGCAAATAAAAAGTCGATATTGATTGGGGTGAAGAAATGATCTATCTGGACAATGCTTCCACCTCCTGGCCTAAACCTCCCCAGGTAGGAGAGAAGATGCAAGAAATCATGACAAGCCATGGAGGCAATCCTGGTCGGGGCCGCCACACTGCCTCATTAGAAAATGCTCATTTGGTTTATAGGGTAAGGGAAAAAATCGCAGCATTTTTTAAATTATCCGATCCGCTCAGAATAATATTTACGCTTAATGCCACACATGCCATTAACCAGGCTTTATTTGGATTGCTCAAACCCGGAGATCACGTCATCACCACATCCATCGAACACAATGCGGTCAGCAGACCTTTACATGCACTGTCCAAACAAGGAATAGAGCTCACCATCCTGCCTATAGGCTTTGACCAGCCTTTTCCTTTTCAGTTGTATAAAGAAGCTTTTCGGGAAAATACCCGTCTTGTGGTGACGCTCCACGCTTCCAACGTTACCGGCATGGTGCTTCCGATCCAAAAGATTGGCGCAATTGCCCATGAATACAGGGTGCCCTATCTTGTCGACGCATCCCAGACTGCCGGCATCCTTCCTATCGATCTAAACACGTTACCCATTGATATCCTTGCTTTGCCCGGGCACAAAGGCTTATTAGGCCCCACAGGTACAGGTGTTTTAATTCTGCCTGGTCTCCTCAAACTATCCCCGCTGATTTATGGAGGGACAGGCAGCCTTTCTGAATCTCTGGAACAGCCGGATTTTCTCCCTGACGCGCTGGAAAGCGGAACACTAAACACAGTAGGGATCGCCGGCTTAGGTGCTGCCATAGACTACTTAAACGAAGTAGGCGCCGAACATATCTATGAGCAGGAAAGGCAACTATGTACTTATCTTGCCGAAGGTTTAAAAACCATTGACGGGCTGATCCTATACAGCCAGTGGAAAAATCAAGACCATGCTCCAATCGTATCATTTAATTTAGAAGGTCAGGACTCTACGCTGGTGTCTCATACTTTGGAACAGATTTCAGGAATTATTGCCAGAGCTGGCCTCCACTGCGCACCCAATGCCCATTCAAGTTTGGGGACCATTGAACAAGGAACTGTCCGTTTCAGCCCCTCCCATTTTACAACAAAAGAAGAAATCGAAAAGACCGTAGAAACGGTAAGCTTGATTGCCAAAGAAATGCTTTAGTTATAAACGCGACCTAAACCTAAACATAGGATCATTGAATACGCCAAAAAACTCAAGCTGGTACGTGCTTGAGTTTTTTGGATTTTCGGAGGTTAATTTCATCTAAGTATTATGTTTACGATCTGAACTCTCTCTGTCGAGTACATCTCTTGGGTACGTTCTTATCATACCTAATATTTATGGTTATAGTATGACCAACTTTTGAACATTTTATGAACTTTTTTTCGACTGAGCATTTTCTTGTTCATCCTGTCTGAACCGTACGAAGAATATAATCTGCTCCCCCTCACATTCAGCCCATATTTTTCCCCCATGAAGCTCTACAATATTTTTGGCAATCGCCAACCCCAAACCAGATCCGCCTGTTAAAGAAGAACGTGATTTTTCTACACGGTAAAAACGTTCAAAAAGATTTTCCATCTCACTGCTGGGAATCTCTTCTCCATAATTGCTGACTGCCACTGTAACATACTTCTCATCAACCAGTAGTTTCACTTTAATCTCTCCCGGCTTGCGGCTATAGGTAATGGCATTCATCAGCAAATTCTCAAATACCCGCACAATTTTATCTGAGTCAAGATTAAGCCAGATGCGATCAGCAGGAAATTCCACGACAAACCGAAGCTGATTTTCTTCCCCTACCGGTACCAGTTCTTCGATTAATTGTTCCAATAATTCGTTAATTGCCAGTCTTTGCCGGTCAAGCTGAATATTTTCATCATTTATTTTTGTATACTCGAACAGATCTTCAATTAACCCTTTAAGTTTTTCCGCCTTTCCGTAAGCAATATCAACATAATTCTCCTGCTGTTCTATCGTTTCATAACGTTTATCTTTGAGGAGTCGCAGATAACCCATAATAGAGGTTAGAGGAGTGCGCAGATCATGAGAAACATTAGTAATCAATTCGTTTTTGGCTTTTTCCGCCTTCCTTTCCCGCTCAATCTTATCTTCAAGCTTTGCCGCCATTTCATTAATGTTATTAGCCAGTGAGCCTAATTCATCTTCGCTTTTTTCTACTACCCGATACTTTAAGTTTCCTTTGGAAATCTCCAACAATCCTTTTGCCAGTTCTTCAATATAGCGCATCTTACGCCGGGTTAAAAAGTAAAAAGTAATGATAAAGGCTCCTAATCCATAAATAACAGATAAGGAGGACTTTCCTTCAACATAATTGATGGTAGCTTGCGGTACACCGCTGACCACGACATAAACCTTCATGTTCTGGTAAACGGCGGGATAAAAGCTGAAAAATTCCTGTTGCCCTTCCGAATAGGTAAGAGATGGAAAGTATTTACTCTGATCAATTCTGGTTTTCATAGCGTTGCTGATAATAGTATAGAGGTCAATCTCTTTTTCCGGAGCATTTTGTGATTTAAGAATGACCTTCCCATCAAGATCTACAATGAGCACTTTAACCTGATTGGACTCAGCTTCTCCATTCAGGTAATTTTGCAATGTTTTTTGTTCATCAGCCTGCTGAGAAGTATTATCTCCATTGGTTTTATTACTGTCAGCTATATTCATCAGCTCTTCCACGACTACCTTGCCTTCACGATCAATCGCATCCTGTCCTTCTGAATAATCGATATAGGCATATTTACTGGCAAACAGTTCATTGGAGATTTGGGAAACAATAACATAAGCCAAAAAACAGAGCACAAAAGTTAACATCAACTCTAAACGTAAATTTTTTCTTATTTTATTAAATAAGCGGTCAAATATTTGGGTTATAGGCCTAAAAATTGTCCGCAAAAAAGCAAAGAAACGTTTGTTAATTTTCAATTTTATATCCAACTCCCCAAACTGTTTTAATGAACCTTGGTTTACGTGGATTTTCTTCAATTTTTTCCCGTATCTTTCGGATGTGGACCATTACCGTATTGTCCGATTCATAGAAAGGCTCATTCCAAACCGTTTCGTATATTTTCTCATTGCTGAATACGATCCCCCTGTGACGGGCCAGCAATTCCAGAATAGCAAATTCCCTGGGAGTAAGCTTTATATCCCGTCCATCCACTTTGACCTCATGTGTTGCCGTATTAATCAGAAGATCATCGATTTCAATCTCACCTTCCCTATTGACTCTGTCCTTGTTGAACTGAGTGTAACGGCGAAGCTGAGATTTGACTCTGGCCAAAAGCTCAAGGGGATTAAAAGGCTTGGTTACATAGTCATCTGCTCCGCTGCTTAAACCTAAAATTTTATCCATATCCTGACTCTTGGCGGAAAGCATAATAATCGGCATATGTCTTTCATCACGAATCTTGAGGCAAGCTTGGATGCCATCCATCTTAGGCATCATTAGATCCAGAATTACCAGCTGTACATTGACCTTTTCCAAAATGTCCAGTGCCTCTATGCCATTCCCTGCCTTATAAACCTGATAACCCTCATTTTTTAAATATATTTCAATTAGATCACATATCTCTTTTTCATCATCAACTATGAGAATAGTCTCCTTTTCCATCCACCGTTCTCCTTTAACTGTTAAGTTTAATCTAATGTTAATCTTCTTAATTATATTACACTTTGTCCCTCAGAGACATAAGCTTTATGTACTTTAGCAGGAATAGGATGAATTTGCATGGAATGGAGATACTTAAGCATATATCCATTTTAGATTAGGAGGTGATGCCCGATGTTCAATGCTTACAGCAAGCCCAATAGATTAATTAAAGAAAAATCCCCTTATCTTCTGCAACATGCCGGAAATCCTGTGGATTGGTATCCATGGAATGATGAGGCTTTTGCTATGGCCCAATCCGAAGATAAACCGATTTTTTTATCTATTGGGTATTCTTAGCATAGATAGAGAATATCCAGCTGTCACTGGTGCCACGTGATGAATCAGGAATCTTTTTCCGATCCTGAGGTGGCCCGCATTCTAAACCAATACTATATCTCAGTCAAAGTAGATCGGGAAGAACGGCCTGATGTCGATCAGTTCTATATGGACTTATGTCAGCTCTTAACCGGATCAGGCGGTTGGCCTCTCAACTGCATTCTTACGCCGGAAAAAGAACCGATTTATCTGGGAACTTATTTTCCCCCCCAAAATCAATACGGTCGTTTGGGACTGACAGAACTTTTGACTCAAATCGCTGAGGAATGGCAAGCTGATCCGCAAAAATTAAAGGATTATGCCCGCCAAGTCGTCACTGCCGCCCGTTCTCACCTTGATCCGACCATTCATGACTCTCTGCCCATGAAAACGATGACACCGGAAGAAACTGAACTAAAGGAGTTCATTAAGCAGGCTTTTCTCCAGCTCAAGTCCTCTTTTGATCATCAGTACGGAGGTTTTGGCAAAGCGCCCAAATTTCCTTCTCCCCACACTCTGAGTTTTTTACTTCGCCATTCCTTGATAACTGGGGATAGACATGCCTCGGAAATGGTACAAAAAACCTTGGATTGCATGGGAAAAGGAGGAATTTACGATCATATCGGATACGGATTTTCCCGCTACAGCACGGAAGAAAAATGGTTGATCCCGCATTTTGAGAAAATGCTCTATGATAACGCTTTGCTGGCTATCGCCTATTTAGAGAGTTATCAGCTCAGCCATCGAGGAAAAGACGAAAACATAGCCAGGGAAATTTTCACCTATGTAACCAGAGAGATGACCGCTCCGGGAGGTGGCTTCTTTTCTGCCGAAGATGCCGACTCAGAGGGTAAGGAAGGCTTGTTTTACTTATGGTCTATCGAAGAAGTAAAACAAGCCTTGGATGAAAAATCAGCTTCCCTCATGATCGCGCTCTACAACATGAACCGACAGGGAAACTTTGAAGGTAAAAATATTCTTAATCAACTGAAATCAGACAAGGAAAAACTTGCACTCTCCCATAATATTACTCTCGGAGAGGTTGAGCTGATCATTAAAAACAGCCGCAACCGCTTGCTGGCTCAACGGCAAAAAAGGATTCATCCTTTTAAAGATGATAAAATTCTCACCGGGTGGAACGGCTTAATGATTGCTGCTTTTGCCAAGGGAGCACAAATATTAGGGGAAAAGACTTATTTGGTGCAGGCTGAAAACGCTCTTCATTTCATACTGGATAAATTACGTCGTCCAAGCGATGGCCGCCTTATGGCCAGATATAGAGAAAACGAAGCAGCTCACCTGGCCTGCCTCGATGATTACGCCTACCTGATCTGGGGAATTTTAGAACTTTATCAGGCTGGAGGAAATCCCCGCTATATCCGATTAGTGCTAGAGCTGCAGAATCAGCAGGACGAATTATTCCGGGATCAAAGTCAAGATGACTATTTTTTCAGTGGTATTGACGGTGATTCACTTCTGTTCCGTTCCAAAACCTATTATGACGGCGCTCTTCCGTCCGGAAATTCCGTATCAGCTATGAATTTGCTGCGGATCGCCAGCCTGACCAACGACCGGAAGTGGGAAGAAAAAAGTTTAAGAACATTGTATTCGTTAAAAGAGAAAGCCTTTCAATATCCCGCCGGGCATACTGCCTTGCTTCAAGCCTTTCAATACTTCCTGGCACCCAGTCAGCAGCTTATTTTGTCAAGCGCCCTGGATCACCCTGATCTCACCAAAATGCAAAAAATTCTCAGACAAGATTTCCGTCCCTTCCTTAATATACTTTACCAGGAAGGATCCCTCCCATCCCTACTCCCTTGGGTAGAAACTTATCCTTACTCACCTGATATGGTTGATGCCTATCTATGTCAAAACTATGCCTGCCAGCTGCCTGTCCACTCAGCTGAACAATTAAACGAAATCTTATTGAAAAAATTTAACTAGCATCTTCTTATTAGAACACAACCCTATCATTGCATAAAAAACAAGGAGCTATCACAAAAAACAAAAAGAGTAATATCCTCTATTTTGTGACAGCTCCTTATATCTACCTACAATTAGCGATTTTCAATTCTGGAGATCATTAAGGAAGGATATTCTGCTAAGTTATATTCAATCGGAGGATTTAAAGGAATATCCCCTTGATAAAAGATGCGTACAAAAGGGCGGTTAGGGAAAACTGCGTTTTGTTTGACCACATTTCCTCTCTGCCCATTACTGAGAATGACCCCCATTCCATTGGGATAGACTGCAATATGCTGGGAAAACGCTTTTACCAGATTCGGCTCAAAATGGCTTCCGGCATTAGCAATGATATATTCGTAGGCTTCATTGGGAGGAACCGCGTTGCGATAGATACGTTTACTGGTTAAGGCCTCATAAACATCGGCAATTGCTGCGATTCTTCCATACTCATGAATTTCCGTTCCCCTTAAACCTCGGGGATAACCAGTTCCATCCCACTTTTCCTGATGCTGTAAAGCAACATGGGCAGATAGCAAACTAAAGTCCCGATTCTTCTTTAGAATTTCAAAACCATATAAAGGATGTTGACGGATGATATGAAATTCTTCGTCGGATAATTTGCCTTTTTTATTAAGGATCTCAGAAGGTACCAATATTTTACCCACATCATGCATGATAACGCCCATACCCAATTCCAGTAATTTATTTTCACTGTAACCGGATGCAATTCCCAAAACTAAAGCCACGATTGTGGTATTAATTGAATGATTAAACGTGTAATTATCATAGCCTTGAATATCATACAAATTACCAACAATGTCGTAGCTGGTAAGCAAATCACCCACCATTTGCTGGATGGTCTGATTCACTTCATCTACCGGTAAGCCGGTTTCGTTTCCGCTGGAAATCAGCTCGCTGATGTGACGCAAGGTATTGAAGGCAATTTCTTGCGTCTGGGCTGTAATAATCAGATTACTCTCCACATCATCCAGGCGATCATCTTCAATGAATACAACATCATAGCCTAAATCCTGCAGCTTTTTAATGTAGCTTGATGTAAGTTTTACCCCCGCCCCAAGCATTACAGCACCCATGGGATTGCGGACAGGACGGGCCAAGATATCGCCTTCGCAAAGGTAAGCAGTATTTACCAGTCTCACGGAAATCTCCTCCGAATAAATAAAATTACGGTCATTGTTAGGAATATTATTCATCATTTTAATGGTGAATAATAGCATTAAAATTAATAGGATAGAAAATTCCAGTAAAAAACCTATCTTCGTTTTTACATCAAACCAGTAATTAATACAATGGCAATGGCAATAGGAGCTATAAACTTCACTAAATAATTATAGACGGTCAGCAATGTGTCATTACGTAATTTTCCCTCATTACTGCCTTCTTGTTTAATATTTTTAAATCCCCATTTCCATCCGACGAACAAGCAAATAATAATTCCTCCTAAAGGCAGAAGCAAATTAGATGTCATGAAGTCATACAAATCAAAAAAAGTCTTACCAAAGACATGAATATCGGCCAAAACACTGTTGGAAAGTGTGGCCGTAGACCCTAACAAGAACATGGAAACAGCAGTTACAAAAGTAGCTTTTCTTCTCGACCATTTAAGCTCCTCAGACAAATAAGCAATCAATACTTCGATCAGGGACAACATCGCCCCCATGGCTGCGATAGCAACCAGCACAAAGAATAATATCATGAAAAACTGCCCAAAGGGCATAGAACTGAATACCGTTGGAATAGTGATAAATAACAAATTTGGTCCTGAATTAGGCTGAAACCCGAAAGCAAAGACGGCAGGAAAAATAGCAATACCGGCCATCATAGAAACAAGAACATCTGATAATGCCACTTTAGCCGTTGTGAGGGGCAAGTTTTGGTCTTTTCCCATGTAGCTGCCATAGGTGATCATCGTGCCCATCCCTACACTCAGCTTAAAAAAAGCTAATCCCATGGCAGATAATATAACACCGAAGGTCACTTTACTAAAGTCGGGCTTAAATAAAAATTCCAGCCCTTCCTTTGCTCCAGCTAAAGTGAGGGAGCGAATATCTACAATAATTAAAAGCAAAAAAAGAATCGGCATAAGCACTTTGGTCATTCTCTCAATTCCCTTATTGACCCCAGTAGCAATAATCATTCCTACAACAAGGAATACTATACCCTGCCAAATTAACGGCTCAAACGTACCTGAACTTAAATTATGAAAAACATCGGTGGTAACTTGAGAACTTATAGTATTTAAGAGTCCGGAGGCTGATTTGAAGATATAAGAAAATACCCACCCTACCACTGTTGTGTAAAAAGCCATAATTAAAAATGAACTGGCTGCTCCCATCATTCCTACCAGAGGCCAAAGGCTTCCAGGCGCCAGTTCCTTGAAAGTGCCAATCGCATTGCGCTGGGTTTTGCGTCCGATTAAAAACTCAGAGAGCATCACCGGTAATCCAACAAGCAGAACGCAAATTAAATAAACTAAAATAAAAGCAGCTCCGCCGTTTTCTCCCGTCTTGTAAGGAAACATCCAAATATTTCCCAACCCTACGGCAGATCCCAATGTGGCGGCCAAAACTCCTATCCCGGTTGAAAAACCTTCTCTTTTTTTGCTGTGCTCCTGATGCAAGCTCTTTCCTCCTTCAATTTAAAAATAAAAATATTAAGAAAATAATTTCTTCGATATATTCGACAATAAATGCACTTTACCTGCTTTTAATCAGTATCGACGGTTAAAAAGTAAGCTACTACAAAAGGAGCCTCTGCAATCTGAAATATCATCAGCAGAAGGCTCCTTCTCTCAGCGTACTTTTAAACCTTTTTCAGTTTTTATAATCTTACCTGCTTTAAGCAAGTTGCCAATCGCTCGTTTAAAAGCCGCTTTACTCATGTGAAATTCCTGCTCAATCTTTTTGGAATCATCTTTTTCACTGAGACACAAATAACCCTGGTTTTTCAACATTGATTGATACACAGTCTCTCCATCTACATCAACTTGTTTATAGGCCAAATCCCTCAGAGACAGATCCAGCTTGCCATCCTCTCTCACTCTGATAACCCTTGCTTCTACTCTATCTCCTTCATGCAAGGTACGATAGCATTCACTAAGGGGTATCAGTCCTTTCACTTGATCGTCTACAGCCACAAAAACTCCTACATCTGCTTTCACTAGATAAACGGTCCCCACTACCTTATCGTTTTTTTGATATAGGCTGTCACTTGTTAGGTGCTGATAGATATCCGTAGTACAGCAGATACGTTCACTTTTATCCAGATAAAGATAGACTAAATAGCTTTTATTCATCTCCACTGGATAACGCTGCTCGCTGAAAGGTAAAAACAGTCCTCGTTCCAAACCTATGTCTAGGAAAGCACCAAAACTTGTCTTTGCCGTGACTTTTAAATAAGCCAGCTCTCCCACCTGTGCCAAAGGCTCTCTTACAGTAGCAATCAGGCGGTTTTCCGAATCTCTGTACACAAAGACATTCAGATCCTCACCTACTGAAGCCTCTGGAGGCACCTGCTTCTTGGGAAGAAGAATATTATCTGCCCGCGTTCCTGTCTCAGCATCCAGATAAGCTCCGAAGGGAGCAAAATTAGCTATTTTAAGTTGATTAAACTTGCCAATGGCAATCAAGAATCCCATCCTCCTTTCTTTAAGAAGTTGAATTTTATTTACCTTATATGAATTAACAATACATTTCTTCTCTTAACATTTTAACATTTTCGTTTTCTAAATATTCATCATAACTCATTTGCCTGTCAATTAACCCTTTTGGAGTAATTTCTATAACCCGGTTGGCAATGGTTTGGACAAATTGATGATCCTGGGAAACAAAAATCATGGTTCCTGCAAAATCCACCAATCCATTATTAAGAGAAGTAATGGACTCCAAATCAAGATGATTGGTCGGCTCATCCAATAACAAGACATTAGCACCACTGAGCATCATGCGGGCCAGTACGCATCTGACTTTTTCTCCTCCTGACAGAACTTTCGCCATTTTCAAGGACTCGTCACCGGAAAAAAGCATCCTGCCCAGAAAGCCCCGGACAAAAGACTCATCAGGATCTTTAGAGTACTGACGCAGCCAATCCACTAAATTCAGATCCGTATCAAAATACTCCGAATTATCTTGAGGGAAATACGCCTGGGATGTGGTAATGCCCCAGTTGAATTCTCCTGAATCGGCCTCAAGTTCTCCCATTAAAATTCTGAAAAGGGCCGTTTTAGCCGGTCCGTTAGGTCCAACAAGCGCAATTTTATCTCCCTTGTTAACGGTAAAGCTGATATTTTCAAACATCGGCTCCCCATTTTCGCCAGTGGTCCGACAGCTTAAATCCTGTACGGATAAAATACTTTTTCCTGCTTCCCGCTCAGCTTGAAAGGCTATATAGGGATAACGACGGGAGGAAGGTCTAATATCATCCAAGGTCAGTTTATCCAATTGCTTCTTTCGTGAAGTTGCCTGCTTAGCTTTAGAAGCATTGGAACTAAACCGTTCAATGAACTTTTGCAATTCGGCAATCTTTTCTTCCTTCTTTTTATTCGATTCCTTGGCCATCTTTAAAGCTAATTGACTGGATTCCACCCAAAAATCATAGTTTCCCACATACAGTTGAATTTTACCATAATCAATATCTGCAACATGAGTACATACTTTATTGAGAAAATGCCGATCGTGAGAAACAACAATCACTGTGCTTTCGAATGAATAAAGAAAATTCTCCAGCCAAGTGATGGACTGCAAGTCTAAATGGTTGGTCGGTTCGTCCAGGAGCAAAATATTAGGATGTCCAAATAATGCTTGAGCTAGTAAAACCCGGACCTTCTGATTCCCATCTAATTCATGCATCATCTTATCATGGAATTCTTTAGGCAATCCCAAACCCATTAACAATTCAGCTGCTTCCGCTTCAGCCTGCCATCCGTCCAATTCAGCAAATTCAGCTTCCAATTCTCCTGCTTTAACTCCATCTTCTTCGCTGAAATCAGCCTTAGCATATAAGGCATCCTTTTCTTTCATAATTTGATATAAGCGACTATGGCCCATGATCACAGTCTCCATAGCAGGAAACTCTTCAAATTCAAAATGATGCTGGCGCAGAACTGCTATCCTTTCTCCAGGAGTAACCACCACTTCCCCTTTTGTCGGTTCAATTTCTCCCGAGAGAATTTTTAAAAAAGTGGATTTTCCTGCCCCATTAGCACCAATTAACCCATAACAATTGCCTGGTGTAAATTTGACATTAACTTCTTCAAATAAAGGTTTTTTCCCGTAAGCTAAGGTTAAATTACTCGTTGAGATCATTTTATATAATCTTTCCTTTGTCTTTTGTATTTTTGCTTAAAAAGCCATGAGATTTATTATACCATTGAATACGGGAGAACAATAGCCTAACAAGAAATTTTAAATTTTGTATTGACACAGAATGCTATATTGCATATAATAAGTTTTGTCACGCGGTCGTGGCGGAACTGGCAGACGCGCTAGATTCAGGTTCTAGTGCTCGCAAGGGCATGGAGGTTCAAGTCCTCTCGACCGCACCAACTTTAAAATTTAAATACTCATAAATATACACACAACAAAGAAACTACGGATTTAAACCGTAGTTTCTTTGTTTATTCTTATTTCTTTACACTTGATATCTTCCAATCTATATGTTTGGAAATCAAATTCCTCCCTTCAACTTCGCCACCACAGCGGCCATCGTGTCAAATGCCGTATTACCAGACATGTAGATTTCCCCCGGCAGGTTCAGCGCAGGACCACCTACTGTGAAGATTCGCTTCGCCTTTTTTGCATCCGCATGAACTGCCGCTTGCCCATTTCGGCAGAACGTCGCACAACCTCCGTACATATCAGCAATCATTTGGGCTGTAGAAAAATCCTTTGCCGTGTAATAGACCACTACATTTTCCATCTCAAAATCATCTCCTTCTCCCGGTTTTTTTAATTCAGCTATCTCTGTATCTATCGCCGATAAAAACTGTTCCCACGTTCGACCATAACTCGAAAAAAAATCAATCGGATCAGTATGGTTCGTCTCGCCATACATCTGACTGATCCCACGGTGTGAAAACACATTCGGACCAGTACCCCAACCATACCGGACACAAGCATCCGCCACCAGCCATACTGTCCGCCCCCACACCTCAGCGAACTTCGCAGGATCGTTTCCCGCCGGTTCGCACATTTCCACCGATAAGTACAGTCTGTTCGCCGTCGGCCCGGCATGCCAAGCCTGTTCGTTTTCTGGGATGGTGCGGATGATCTCTGTCCAATCCACAAAATAATGGGCTGAAGCCTGCCGGTCTGCGCCGTTGAAATAGATGAATTCAGCCTGCGCTGTGGCTCCCGGTGTCGCCGTCGAGTGCACAACAAAGCCCACTGGCGTGAGTCCCTTGCGGGGGCGGTTATATTTATCGAGAAGCTTTTCTATGACCTGATAAGACAAGATTATTCCACTCCTTCAGTCAACCCTTTTTCTACCTCAAATACCCGTTCAGGAATATTGCTTATGTTATCAAGCTTGATTTCCACGCATATAACGCGCTCTCCAATCTCATTTAGGATTTCATATTCGGCCTTACTGTCCGTCCTTTCTATATATATGTAAAGCCCGCCACGATGTGACGAGCGTTTTGCCAATTTATTTTTCATTATCACATCTTCCATAGTACCCATTTACAAGAGCTATACTCAAATTTCAATTCAAACACTCTTACCCTGCCTAATACTTCGCTCTGACACCGGAATACTTTCCGCCTGCTTCTATCATAACCTTCTTCCATCATTTGTGTGATCTGCTGGATTCTAATCACCGAACCATTATAACGAAACCGCACTGGATGAGGAATTCCTTCCGTATCAAACCAAGCAATGAGCTCAATTGACTGATCTATAAGCTTCATTATTCTCTCCTTCAAAACCCTTAAAAGAATACACGTTTCTTTTATTAGAACATATGTTTCATATTCGTGCAAGAGAAAATATCTGAAATCAAATTTTCAAAAACGACCTTTCTTTTTAGCTTTTACTTCATCAAACTCGATATCTTTTTTCCAATTTTCTAAATCCAAACGCCGCTATTGAATACCAGGCAGCAAAGACAAGCGGCTCGAAATAATAATATATATGAGCATGCCAGAATAATCCCAGATTCTCCATGACTAATCCCACCGAATAATTTAAAGCTGTCCAAGCCGCAATATAGATAATAAGAAAAACCGGCCTGACCGGTAAAAAATAAAAAAAAATCATGAAAGCAAATAACCATGTTATGGGAGTAAAAATAGAATAATCATTCAATACTTTTAATTCTTCAAATCCCAGGTACCCTGCTAATCCTAAACTGTGGATCGTCGAATAAACAAGGATATCGCCGACTGCACCAAAGACTAGACCATAAAGAAAATATTTTTTCAAATCCTGCTTCGGTATTATGGCATAGGCACCAATTGCTGTTATGGCAACAAATATAATATAAAAATACGGTCCAATATTCTCAAGCATCTGCTCACCTCCTTAATTTATCTGATAGTCTTAACATTCAAATCACAATTCATGCACTCCGCACCGGTTTTTTAAACTAAATTAATGCAAAAAAAGAGTCTCCCTGCCAGACAATACTAGTTGCCGACAGGGAGACTCTCATCAAGAAATTGAATTAGTAAACCGTTACTTTAATTTTTGCTGAAATGGACGATTGGTCAACCGTTCCTGTTAAATCAAACACTCCTGGTTTCGTAGTAATTAACTTGGAAGTATCCCAGGTCACAGGTACATATTCCCATGTTCCATTAGCTAAATTGATCCAAACTTTATCAGGCAGAGTATAACTGCTGTTGGAATATATATAGGCATAAGACTGCTGGATAGCAACAATGGAATATTTAACATCGACCCTTAACTGAGGAATAAGGGAAGTACCTTGCACTTTTCCGGTAAGGTCATAGGTTCCGGGCCTGCTTACAACTAATCCAACCGTATTCCAAGAGACTTTTACCTCTTCCGTGGTTCCATCTGCTAAGGTTGCCGTCACTTTTTCAGGCAAGGTATATTTTCCGTCAGTATTGCTGTATACAGAAGCAGTCGCCTGCTGCAGAGACTTAATCTCCGGCTTCACTTTGAATTGCAAGTCTGCCAGCAAAGGGGTCCCTTCGATGATTCCCAATGCAGGGTATACTCCAACCTTACTTATGTCTACCCCAGTCATATTCCAAGTCACTGAGACATCTTCCGACGTACCGTCAACCAAATTCACCCTTACCTTGTCAGGCAGTACATAATCACTGTTACCCATATAGGTGGAAGCTGTTAAGTTTTGCAGGGACAAAATGGCGGGCCTGACCGTAAGTTTTAATTGAGCAGGTGAATTGCTCCCAGCCACCTTACCTGTAATGGTATAAATTCCTGGTTTAAAGGTACTTAAGTCTGGACTGTTCCATGTCACAGGCACGTCTGCACCTGTTCCGTCTGTCAAATTGGCATAAACCGTTTTCGGCAGCATGTATTCACTGTTTGAATAGACATAACCTGTTGCGGGCACAAGGGAGGCAATCGAAGGTTTAACGGTTAAAATCAACTTTGCCTTTTGACTCGTTCCTGGAACGCTTCCTTCAAAGTTATATACGCCCGGTTTAAATTTCAAAGAAGAAAGTTCCCATGTGACAGGTACTTCTTCTCTTTGTCCATCACTGCGTAAAGCGGTCACAGTGCTGGGAATCTCATACTTTTCATTGTCAAAAGCCTCCACATTGACACTATAGAGATATGTCAATGTCGGAGGGGCTTCGGCAAGCTGCCGTTCCGTTGCATTGGTGATGGCTCCATAGCCACCGATAATTGTGATATTATTAATTACTTTGGAAGCTAAGAATCTTTGCACAACCGATGGGACCCAATCCTTGTCCACCAGAATAACCGCTGAGCTTTTCTTTTGTGCCAGGGAGGTGGCAGCTAAAGCATCGGCAAAATCTCTTCCCGTTGCTATGTAGATTGAGGAAAGATCTAAATCTGCTGAAAAGAAATTGAGAACATTAATATTCCGCTCATAACGATTGCTGCCTGTCACGGTTTGCAGGTTGGGAAGCTGATTCAATACCTCATCGCTAAATTCACTTGGATTCCCAATCAGATAACTTTTATTCTTTTTCATACTCTTGAAGAAATCTGTCAAAGCTTTAGTAAATTTATCCTTGGGAATAAGTACTACCGGCATTCCCTTCTGTGCGGCAACGGGGGCAATCGAGACCGCATCGGCAAAGTCATCTCCGCTGGTAACCATGAACCCGTTTGCGGTGCCTACCGCTTTAGCGACTTTGACAGAAGTTTCATACATATCAATTCCTGAATACCTGGTAACCTTGATTCCCATCTGTTTTAACTTACTTTCTACATTCTCGGATACAACGGCAACGCCGCCCACAATGTACACCTGCTTTACTCTCAAGCGGGTTAATTCTGCAGCCGTATCTACATTGAGCGCTTGTTTTCCGGTCAGCAATACAGGTGCTTTATATTTAGTCGCTAAAGGAGTGGCACATAAAGCATCAGGGTAGTTTTCGCCGTAAGCCAAGATAGCCGTATCCGCTCCATCTGGCCATCCAGCCCGGCTAACAGCTACTGCCGTCTGGTATTTGTCAGTACCATAAATTCTTGCGGTAGATGTATCGGCCAACACAGAATATGGTTTTACAGCAATAAGACTCAATCCCAGGATAAGGATAGTACTTAGTAACCGTTTTAAATTTTTCTTTGCTGCCATTAAATCTGCCTCCGTTTCAACAATGATTTAATCATTTTCTTTTTAGAGTTCGCCAAACTCCGGCAATTCTCCTTTTTATTCTTTCGTTTGTTTACCAACCCAAGCCGTTTCATCAACCTCTATTTCACCCTTAAAAACAACTTCATCAATCCGGCACTCTGGACCTATCTTAATATTCTGGCCTATCACCAGATGGGCATCCGTGTACTCAATTTCAATCCTCTCTCCTTCAATCTTGGTACACTTTAACTTTTCCCATTCCCGGTTTCTTCCCAATAAAGGATTAAGAAATTTAGAGAAGCTGCGTAAATTGAGTTTATTCTGTTTATGAATCAAAATTTCCTTTCCTAGAATTTCTTTCACAGCACAAAAGCCACCGATTTCAATCTCAATAATACCTGCTTCAATATTATTATCGACAGCAAAGGAGCCTTTGGAATAGAAATTTTCGCATTGAACACTATTTCCTACACTCAGATAACCTTGAGAAAAAATTTTGCTGCCCTTAAGCTCGCCGTCAATTCTGGTTCTCCCCTCATTGACCCATTCTTTGACGGTGGCCTGACCGTCCACTTTAAAATTACCAGTATTCTCTACATATTGGGTTTCCAGATCTCCCTTGATCGTACCCGTACCATTAATTCGAATTCTCGCTGCCGCAGTATTTCCTGTAATACTCCCTGCTCCGGATATCTGTATCAATTCCGCTTCCACATTCCCATTTAACTCACCAAATCCGGAAATATTCACATTGCCGAATTTGCCTCCACTGGCTTTTCCTAACCCTGATAAATTTAGATCTATCGGTGCGTCCATTACTTTCGACCCCCAATTAGTTTCTTTTTGAATTTATTTGACATTATTATTTACTAGCATACAATAGCCCGTTGTTTTCTTCAACTTTGTCCCATAATCATCAAAAATGCTAAAACATTTTCTCCTCTATTCTTATCATATGTTTATTTTGCTCTATTTCTCCTTTGCCGGTAAAGAAGATTACATGTATCGCTTGGAAGCAGGATTGGCATAATAGAATTGTAATACGAAACATCGGAGGTTCCTAATGGAATTATATCAACCAGCAAATACCCGTTCAAATATTTCCCCTTTCTCTTTTCATGAGCTTACTCTGGTTGAGGAGAAGCTTTACCACCTCTTAAGGCAAGCTGATGGACTAACGCAAGAAGCATGTCTGAAACTGCTTCAATCAGGCGGTAAACGTCTGCGTCCTCTCCTCGTCATTCAAAGCGGTATGTGTTTTTCTCCTCTAAATCTGGCAATGATTGATGCTGCTGTTGCCAGTGAATTAATACATACGGCTTCTTTGGTTCACGACGATATTATTGATCAGGCCGATTTGCGCCGTGGAGTTTCCACTACAAACTCTGATTTAGGTAATTATGCTGCCGTGCTGACCGGTGATTATATTTTTGCTCAGGCTTTTTCCCTGTTGGCTTCCCACAATCTTTTAAAGCCCATGGAATATATGTGTCAAGCCATCCAGGCTATGTGCAGCGGAGAAATCAATCAGGCGGGAGAAAAATTTGATCCTCAGCTCTCTTTAAGTCAATACTTTAAACGGATGGAACAAAAAACGTCCGCTTTATTGACTGCCAGCTGCAAAGCAGGCGCTTCCTGTGCCGGGGCCTCCGACACCCAGTTAATGATATTCGACCAATTTGGAACGCAAATTGGCTATGCCTTTCAGATCATCGATGACCTGAAAGATTATGTAGGAATAAGGAGCAAGATTGGAAAACCTGTCAATAAAGATTTGACCCAAGGGCATATTACTCTGCCTTTGATTTTGTGTTTACAAGACTCTTCTTCCAACCAGTGGGTTAAAGATATCATTCTTAGACAACAAATTGATGATGAAGAATTATTTAAGATTCAAACCTTCCTGGAAGAAAACAGCTATATTGAACAAAGTATTAAGATCGCACAAGACTGCATCAATAACGCCAAAAATAGTCTTAATCCTTTGCCTGTCAGCAACTCCAAGACTTTTCTTATTAACCTGGCTGAAGATCTGATGCGTCAAATACCTATGGAATTAGCTCAGTAGATAATTCCATAGGTTACAGAATTCTCATCTTTCTTAAATTTCCACATATCCAACAGAGAATTTTTGTTTTTGTACCGCCCTCATCCAATAGCCCATCTCTTACCATCACAATTTCAATTTTATTTAAAGCGTTTTTATCTATGCTCATAGCTGATAATTCAACCTTAGGATCTGAGAGATACATAGCCAACAAACCTTGCAGGACTGTTTTATGAAATTGCGCATAATTAAGGCCTTTTACTCCTTTTTGCACTTCTGTCAGTATATATCTCAAGCGTCTGTTGGCTTGCTCCGTATTGCGATAATATTCTACAAAGTTAAATTGCCCTGTCTCCTGATCTTCCTGCAAATCAATCAAATAATCCAATAAAATATGAATACTGTTAATCCAGGGAAAATACACCCTCATAATATTAACGACTTCCTCTTTTTTCAGTTGAGAATTACAGGCAGCTGAAAAAAGCACGAAAATACCTAAAGTCGAACCTGTCGCTGCAGCCAGTTCCCACTCATTAAGAGGATATTGACTTCTATGAGAAGCTATCCATTGAGATAGCCTCTTTTCACGTACGTCAGGATCTAAATGCTTATAAGTCTGCAGATAACTATATTGTCTGGCCTGCCAGATCATTTCTTCATTAACCAAATTTTTCTGAGGCAATGATTTTAAACATTCCCGGCATACTTCAATCAATTTAAGTAAGTAGTGGTCTTCCCTGTGAGGGTAATAACGGTAATAATCATGCAGAGGTTTTTCTGGCTGCAATCCGTCCTCCATGGCTAAATGGAGCTGAGCAAAAGCCTTTTCATCATATACTCCCATATTGTCTACCAGATTATCCAAATAATCGCTAATGGTCTGATAGGCCACAATAAAACGAATCACCGTTTCCCTTGATGCTTGGGGATACAAAGCGTATACTGCCCCCCCCATGCAGTGAAAGCTTTTATTACAAATACTCTCCAATGCCTGCGATCTTAAATCAAAATTTGGAATCAATTCTGCTTCCTGTTCCCACTTCGCTAACTCTCTTTTAACTTGAGGAAAGACTTCCCGCACTAAGGGATAAATTATCATACTATGATGACTCCTTCACTCTGAGGTCTTACAGGGAGTATATGCAAATTTATTCAATCTTAACCATTACGCACTATTCTGTTCCGCGTATAAAACAAAAAAGAGCCTTCCCGGCTCTTTTAAGAAAGAAATAAAGCTTCGTTATGAGAAAAACCTCATACTTCTTCTTTTTTAGGTTCCTCTTTTTTAACTTCTTCTTTCTTTGCTTCCTCTTTTTTATCATCTTCACTGGTTGCACTTTTAAATTCTGAAATTCCTTTACCCAAGGCTTTTCCCAAATCAGGCAATTTTCCAGGTCCAAAGATAATTAAAGCGATGATTAACAGCACAATCACAACTGTTGGAGTTAACATACCAAAAGTAGTAAACAAAGTGTCCACCTCCATTATTACGACAGAAATGACTTTTAAAGTTTGAATAAACCACTTAAATGGTCTGCCAAAATAGCTACATGCTTATCCTAAACTAAATATGCAAAATGTGCAACATGAATTTTTTAGAACTTTACTTTTCACCAATACATTTTTTACATAATTTTTACGAAATCCTTTATAGGTAAATACTCTAATATGTACTGCTTCACAAAACGGAAGCAGTTTCATTAGTATTTTCCGTTTTCATACTAAATATAACTCATTCTTATCTTCTCTGAACATTTCTTCATAGCCTAAATATAGCTGCCAAATGACTTCCCACAGTTCTCCGTCCGCTTCAACTACATTCAGACCTAATTCCTTAGCCTCGTACCGTCCCAATGGATATCCATGAGAAAAGAATCCTTCCGTCAATGCCTCTGTCACAGGTTTAACTCTTTCCGGAGCATTTTTAAGCATATAACGGGATAATAAAGCCTCTGCATATTGATAGGAAGCCTTTAGAATCTTTTCATAATCTCCAATCAGCCAAGGATCCAGCTTATCTAAGAGCAGTGAAACGATAGAAGTTGTCACTTCTGGTTCCAAGCTATTAGAAATGGAACTCTGGGCAAATTCAATGCAATGTCTTACGGCCTGCACCGGCACCCATAAATCTTTATAATGAGGATGTTTTACTAAAGGGTCAACAGGACCGAGTTCGGAAATAGGACCCATGACCACTTCGTCCGCCCCCAAGGCAAGCATTGAAGCTGCTGATTTAGCTACAAATGGTACAATTACAGAAAACTTATCGCAAAATTCCCGAATCAGCATAACGACCTTATATGGAGTATCAACTGCTCCGCCGTAACTGTGCAGCACAAGATCGAGATGAGGTGTATAACCAATTTCCTTTAATTGCTTATAAAGGGGTACCAGGATCGTATCATCTAAAGGTGTATAGGCAAAATAAACCAGGACCCGTGAGTTTCTTAATTCTTCTAAGCGGTTTATCAATAATAGTCTGTCTTCCACATTCATTCATATCAACCCTCACTCTCCACGTATTCCATATTATTCCATAAAATATGAAATAGTGAAAGCAAGGAAATCCAATATTAAGGAAGATCGACGGTAACGCCTGATTTCTCATGGCAGCTCTGACAATACTCCTGTGCTCCCAAACCTTCTTTTACATGGCATTTATAGCATTGCTTTTCTGGATTACTCGCATTTCTGAAAGCGACGGCATGTTTTTCATGAATCCAAGTATCTTTGGGAATTGTAGAATGCGGGTTAGAAGAATCGTGCTGTGAAGAAACTATCAATACCGCAACCACGGCAACCCCAATCCCGACAGTAATTATCGTTCTGACCACCTTATTCTTCATAAGCATCTGCCTCTCCCTTTTAATTAGTATACAAGCAGCAGCCTCCTTGCTTAAATGGTCTTCAACACTGCTCTGGCCTGTTCCAAAGTAAATTGGATATCCTGATCAGTGTGGGCCGTGGAAAGGAATACTGCCTCAAATTGACTGGGAGCCAGATAAACTCCCTTTTCCAACATACCTTGAAAATATCTGGCAAATAATTCAGTATCAGAAGTAAGAGCAGAAGCATAATCCTTCACCTCTGCTGAGGTAAAAAAGGCTGAGAACATAGCACCTACACCATTTACGGAGAGTGCCATTCCTTTTTCTTCTGCAATCTTCATCAAGCCAGTCGCTAATGTCCTGGTTTTCTCTGTTAACGATTCATAAGTTCCCGGCCTTTGTAAAAGCTTTAAGGTAGTCAGTCCAGCTGCCATAGCTAACGGATTACCTGATAAGGTTCCAGCCTGATAAATAGGACCGCTAGGAGATATTTGCTCCATGTATTGGCGTTTGCCGCCATAGGCACCTACCGGCAGTCCTCCGCCAATCACTTTACCCAAACAAGTCAGGTCTGGATCCACTCCATAATAACCCTGAGCTCCACCATAACTGACGCGGAACCCGGTCATCACTTCATCAAAGATTAGCAGCGCCCCATATTCACGGGTTAACTCTCTCAATCCTGCTAAAAATCCAGGCTGTGGAAGGACCACTCCCATGTTTCCTGCTACCGGTTCAACGATGACTGCGGCAATCCCCTCACCATCTTGACGAAAAATTTCTTTAAGGCCTTCCAGATCATTATATTGAGCTGAGATAGTGGCTGTAGCAGTTTGAGCCGTCACTCCGGGCGAAGTCGGTACTCCAAAGGTCAAAGCCCCACTGCCTGCTTTAATTAGCAGAGAATCAGAATGTCCGTGGTAGCAGCCTTCAAATTTAACGATCTTCGGTCTTCCCGTCGCCCCTCTGGCCAGCCGAATCACACTCATGGTAGCTTCCGTCCCTGAGTTAACCATCCTCACCATATCCATTGATGGAAAGGCTTTGATTACTTCTTCTGCCAGCTCAGTCTCAATCTCTGTCGGAGCGCCATAGCTGGTGCCTGCTTCTGCTGCCTTCTTCACTGCCTCAATCACTTCAGGATGGGTATGTCCTACAATTAAGGGGCCCCATGAGCCTACATAGTCCACATACTCATTTCCATCAATGTCCCACATATGGGCGCCGCGGCCTTGCTTGATAAACACCGGATCACGTCCCACCGACTTAAATGCCCGGACCGGTGAGTTAACGCCTCCTGGAATCACTTTCTTAGCTCTGGCAAAAGCCTTAATGCTTAATTCATCTTGAAACACTTATCAGCCCTCCAATCAACTACAAAGTCCATGTATCTTCCATAAAATAATTCATACTGCATTTTTTTAACTCTTTGATACTGAACAGCATGGAATAGTTTTTAATCCCAGTTTGGGCTGAAATATCTTCCATTGTACGTTCACAATCTTCCGTAGATTTACCGTGAATCATGGTGAAGACATTGTAAGGCCAATCCGGTAAGGAAGGACGCTGATAGCAATGACTGACTTGAGAAAATTCTGCCATTAATTTGCCTACCCCTTCAACCTGAGCTTCCGGAACCAGCCACACACCCATGGCATTGGCTGTGAAACCAGCCTTTTGATGACGCAACACCGCACCAAAGCGGCGAATAGCTCCTTCATCGAGCATTTGCTGTGTACGTTTCAAAACCTCTGTTTCGCTCCATCCCAACTCCTGTCCAATCTCGGCAAAAGGAGATCTGGAATGGGGCAAATCACCTTGAAGCACCCGTACCAATGCTTTATCCTGTTCGGAAAGATTTATAGGGCTCCCCGATACCATTTTTTTCTGTGCAGGTTTAGAAGCAGGTTTAGACTGCTCCTCTCCAGAATTAAAATTAAATTCAACTTTAATCTTAAAAAAGCGAAGGGCCGGTAAGCTATAGATATCCCGAATCCCAAACTTGCTGCGCAACAGCTCCAAATGATTTTCCACTTCAGCTTCCGAAGGAGAAATCAGAGTAAACCACATATTATACTCATGGTTTCTCAGATAGTTATGAGTAACTCCCGGATGCCTTGCCAGAGCTTCGGTCAGGGCTGAGATTTTATCTTCCGGTACTTTGGCAGCACAAAGGGTACTGAAATATCCTAGACGCCGGGAATCGAAAACGCCACCTAAGCGGCGGATGATGCCGTTTTGACGCATGTTTTCCATCCGCTCAAAGGCCTCATCCGTATTGGTACCCACTAAATCGGCAAGAGTGGCATACGGATCGGATTGGATTGGATAAGAGGTCTGCACCGTGTTAAGCAATGCACCATCCAGATTCTCCATATTAAACCCCCTTACGTCCATGATACAGGCACCAAGGTTCTTCCGCCATATAATCTCCGTCATGATAATAAGCTGCTCTGGCCCGACAGCCGCTGCATACCTTCTTAAAGTGGCAGTCTGCGCAGCCACCCGTGTATTCCATCGTCCGCAGTGTCTTAAATACTTCATGGTTGGCCCAAATTTCATCAAAGGGAGTCTCTCGTACATCGCCCATAGGAATATTTAAGTAAGCACAAGGCTGCACCTGTCCTTTGGGGCTGATGATGCAGTAACTTGTCCCGGCCAGGCAGCCCCGGCCAAAGCGAAGGTTCATGCCCATTTGTTTGGCAATCCGCATAAATTGAGGAGCACAGGTCGGTTTTAACTCAATGTCAACGGTCTGCTGTTTCTTCATAATTCTGGTTAAAGTATCCTCATAAGCTTCAGCCCGCAATGACTCTTCCTCGATACTGACAGCCCTTCCGGTAGGAACAAGGAAGAAGAAGTGGTGAGCTACTGCTCCTTCTGCGACGGCAAAATCGGTGATTTTCTCGATTTCATCCTCATTCCAGTCCATAATGGTCGTATGAATCTGAAAAGGCAGTCCGGCTTCACGACAGTATCTCATACCGCGCACAGCTTCATCCCAGGCTCCCGGATACTTGCGGAAATGGTCGTGTTTTTCCTTATCCAAGGAATCTAAAGAGATACCCATTCCCATCGTTCCCGCCGCTTTCAGTTCACGAGCCAGTTCAGGAGTCAAAAGGGTGCCGTTGCTGCCGAATACGGGACGCATCCCTAAGGAGGTAGCATACGCAACCAGTTCTACAATATCCGGTCTTAACAGCGGTTCACCGCCGCTGAAAATCATAATCTTAAAACCGGCCTTGGCAATCTGCTCCAGCATGGTTTTCGCCTCTGCTGTGCTTAATTCTTCCTCTGCCTTGCATCCTGCATCGCGATAGCAATGATCGCAATACATATTGCATGCATTGGTTGTATTCCAAGAAACAATCATGTTAATCCCTCTCTTCTTTAAGCCACTGGGCAACATCCAAAGCATGATAGGTAATCAGCAGATCTGCACCGGCTCTTTTCATACTTAATAAAGATTCCATCACAATTCTTTTCTCGTCGATCCACCCCTGAGCTGCCGCTGCCTTCACCATGGAATATTCACCGCTCACATTGTAGGCAGCCACAGGCAAGCCAAACTTTTCTTTCGTCCGGTAAGTAATATCGCCGAAAGCCAAAGCAGGTTTAACAATAATGATGTCTGCCCCTTCTTCCACATCCAGAGCGGTTTCGATCATCGCTTCATTGCCATTGGGCGGATCCATCTGATACGTACGGCGGTCCCCAAACTGAGGTGCTGATCCTGCCGCTTCACGGAACGGGCCATAGAAAGCGGAGGCAAATTTCGCTGAATAGGCCATCACCGGAATATCAGTGTATCCCTCCCTGTCCAGGGCCTGACGGATTGCTCCGACCCGACCGTCCATCATATCCGAAGGAGCCACCATATCCGCTCCCGCATTGGCATGAGACACAGCAGTACGGGCCAGCAATTCCAGTGTAGGATCGTTAAGAATCCTGCCGTCGTCTATAACACCGCAATGACCGTGACTGGTATATTCGCAAAGACACACATCCGTAATTACATAGAGTTCAGGAAAATGTTTCTTCGCCTCATAAATTGCCTTCTGAACGATGCCGTCATCAGCGAAAGCTCCTGTTCCTATTTCATCCTTTGACTCAGGAATTCCAAAAAGCAAAATAGCTGGTATTCCTAATTCGGTCACTTCTTTTAAGGCAATTACAAATTCATCCAAAGAATACTGATACACCCCGGGCATCGCCGAAACCTCTGTTTTCCGGTGTTCACCCGGCTGTACAAACATGGGATAAATCAAATCTTCTACTCGCACATGGTTTTCCCTTACCATCTTACGAATCACATCATTGGTTCTTAAACGTCTGGGTCGGCGCTTTAAATCCATGACCTTTCGCCTCTTTCTCCTCGTAGTAAAACGCAATAAACTTCTCTTTTATATTAATTACTTGACAATGCCGATCTCCTCATCCGTTAAATAACAAGCCGGATCTGACTCCCAGAAATCACCCGTTACCGCTTCCGCTCTGGTACGGAAGTTGCCGTTACACATATGCAGATATTGGCACTGACTGCAGCGCCCTTTGAGAAGGGGTTTCCGGTTTTTAAGTCCGGCCATGATGGGATGGCTCACATCCGTCCATATTTCCGAGAATTTTCTTTCCCGGATATTGCCAAATGTAATATGCTGAGTAAATTGATCCGGGTGAACATAACCGAGAGGATCAACCTCTGCAAAGGCAATGCCTGAGCGGTTACCGCCATTGCGGCCGATCAGCTCCTCAATCTGCTTCGCCCTTGCCGGATCTTCCTGCAAGGCCTGAATATACATATAAACTCCATCGCAGTGATTGTCTACCGTCAGGATCTCTTTTTTCAAGCCGCGTTTTTCATAATCCTTGGTCCGGCGGATGATCGTATCCATCGCCTTTCTTGACTCTTCAGGGGTGACATCCTCTTTGATCATCTGATTACCCCGCCCTGAATACACCAAATGATAGAAACAAACCCGATTGATATTTTCTTCTTCAATAAAATCAAAGATCTTATCCAATTCTTCAAAATTATGATGATTGATGGTAAAACGCAGCCCCACCCTTTGATCTACGGCTACACAATTTTGAATACCCCGCATTGCCAGTTCAAAAGCTCCGTCTTTACCTCTGAACTTATCATTCACATCTCTTAAACCATCAAGGGAAATGCCCACATATCCTACACCAATGTCTTTAATTTTTCTTGCCACTTCTGGAGTAATCAAGGTTCCGTTGGTGGAAAGGGTTGGTCTGATCCCTTTGCTCTTGGTATATTCGGCCAATTCAAAAAAGTCAGGCCGGATCAAGGGCTCTCCGCCGGAAAAAAGCAGCACCGGTACATGAAAGTCGGCCAGATCATCAATGAATGCTTTGGCCTCTTCCGTCGTCAGTTCTCCTGTATATTTCTGGGCATCCGATTCCATATAACAGTGGACACAATTCAAATTACAGGTGCGGGTGGAATTCCAAACCACCACCGGTCCCGAATCACTGGTAGCACCATTCACAGCATTGCGGGAATGGTGATTGTAACGCAAAGAATCTCCGAAATATTCCGTTCCGAATAACAGCTTTGTAACACTAATCATTCTTTTATCCCCTCTACTAATACTTCAATCAAACCGGGTATCGTATATTTCTTAGCCTCGCTATGCACCTTTATTCCTAATTCGTTGGCTGTGGCGCTGGTGATCGGGCCAATCGAGAATACCTTGACTCCCTCAAGTAGCGACAGGTCACCATCGATTAGTTTTACAAAATTCTTCACAGTGGAAGAACTGGTAAAAGTCACTCCTTGAACAGATTTCTCAGAGAGCAAACGGTGAAGTTCTTTTTGGTTAGCTTCACCCAATACGGTCCGGTAAACGGGGACATCCCACACATTGGCGCCAAGCGCTTTCAGAGATTCAGGCAATACATCCCGCGCTTCTTCCGCTCTGGCCAATAATACGCTTTGTCCGGGCAAAACCCGTCCCACCAGGCCTTCCACAATTCCTTCCGCTTTATATTCTTCCGGAACAAAGGCTACCCGCAGCCCCCTTTGTTCCAAAGCCACTTTCGTAGCTGGTCCAATGGCCACGATTTCCATTCCGGCCAAATCGCGAATATCCTTGCCCACTGCAGTTAAATGAGCAAAGAACCGGTCAACCCCATTGACACTGGTAAAAATAATCCAATCGAACTCTTTAAGGGACGCAATCGCTTTTTTCACGGGCTGTATATCAGTCGGTTCAGCAATCTCAATCACTGGGAATTCCCATGCCTCTCCGCCCAAATCCTCAATTTCCTGCGATAAAGCACTGGCTTGGTGTCTGGAGCGTGTCACAATAATCCGTTGTCCATATAAAGGCTTTTTCTCAAACCATTGCAATTTTTCCCGCATTGATACCACCCGGCCGACAATAATAATCGAAGGAGATGAAAAACCATGTTCTTTAACCAAAGCAGCAATATTATGCAGTTCTCCGGTTAGTGCTCTTTGTTCCGGACGGGTTCCCCACTGGATAATCCCCACCGGCGTGTCCTCCGACAAACCGTTTTCCATCAACTTCTGAGCAATCAGGGGAAGATTCTCCATACCCATCAGAAACACCAATGTGCCGTGGGATTTGGCTAAATGGGCCCATTCAATGGCCGATTCATTTTTGGTTGGATCTTCATGTCCGGTAATCACAGCAAAAGAAGATGTAAAATCCCGGTGAGTGACAGGTATTCCTGCATACGCAGGCACAGCCACCGATGAGGATATACCAGGAACGATTTCAAAAGGGATACCGGCTTTAAGCAGTTCTTCCGCTTCTTCTCCTCCCCGTCCAAAAACGAAAGGATCTCCGCCCTTGAGCCTCGTCACGATTTTTCCTTCCAAGCCCTTTTCAACCAACACTGCGTTGATTTCATCCTGACACATGGTATGTCCGCCAGGTGCTTTTCCCACATAAATCATTTCACAGTCAGGTTTAGCTAAAGAAAGCAAACGTCGGGAAGCTAAGCGGTCATAAACCAGAACCTGCGCTTTTTTAATACACTCCGCACCTTTAATTGTTAACAGCTTGGGATCCCCCGGACCTGCTCCGACTAAATACACATATCCTTTAGGCACACACGACACTCCTATCATCATATTTTTTTCTATTAATAGGGCATTTGACTACAGCGATTTACGTACCTCGTCTAAAATCTCTTCGGCACCCTGATTAAGTAAGTCCTGGGCTACCGTTCTTCCCAAGCT
>JAEWCM010000162.1 GCA_023390635.1 Bacillota bacterium | reverse complement strand
TGACACCGATGGAATTCCACAATAATTACCAGCAAGCTGCATAAAGAAACTGCCCGCCGGAAACCAGCAGGCAGTCACATAAAATTTATAATTTTTCATTGTCCTCTTGACGGGGAGCACACCAATTCAAAGCCTGGTGCTTTATTTTTTGTAATTAATATTAATTAGTGTTAATAAATTTCCCAACAGCGAAATATATGTATCTGCATAAAAATTATTATTGCTTCAAGAGCGGAAGGAATAAAGAGGAAGAGTTTAATATGTATGGATAATCAAATTTTTATCTCCAAGGCAAATATGTTAAGCTAAGTCCATATCAGTCTGCGCAGACATATAAAATAAACATTTGTGATAAAGATCTTAATCACAAATGTTTATTGAAAGGGAGGATGCGATAGAAGTTTTATCGCTTAATTTGCGGTACTGTTTTGAGGCAACGGTTACTTGTGCTATTATGTCAGCTCATTTATCTGATATTGTAAATAATTCGGCAAATCAAAGATTTAGTACAAAAGTTCATTAAAATTTTTAATTGGGGAGTGACATATCCATGAAAAAAATTATGACTTTAATTCTGGTCTTAGGATTGGCTATCGGTATCGGCGGCTGTGGCAGTACGGCGACAAACGCCAATAGTGACAATAACAATAAAACAGATCAAACCAGCTCTGAACCGATTAAAATGGGCAGAGTGGAATATGCTGCCCATGGTACAAAATGCTTCACCGTTGCAGTTGCTGCCGTCCAAGGCGATAAGATCGTAGGCGCATCCATTGACGACTATCAGTTCATGTCCACCGATGTTGCCAAGGGCGTCCCTAATGCCGATGTCGTGGATAACGGCGGTTTTGCCTCAAATTTCAAAGATCCTAAAACGGTATTGGCTTCAAAACGAGCAAACAATGAATACTACAGCGAACATATGAAAGAAGAAGCTAAAGCCACCAAGGAAATAGCAGCCGGCTATGATGCCATTGAGGACTATGTAACAGGTAAAACCATCTCTGAATTGGAGAAAGTGCTGGCAGACAACGATAAAGAGAAAATGGTTGACGTCGTCAGCAGCGCTACTCTCGTAGATACCAGAGGGTATGTCTCCGCCATCGTGGAGGCCGCTAAAGCGGCAAAGTAGGCTACTTTTCTCTGCCTTAAGAATAATAAAAAGGGTCGCAGGAAATCAAGTGATTTCCTGCGGCTTTTTTATGCTTTTCCTTCTCCCTTGGCTAAGCTTTCTGGCAACCATTCACCTTATCCCTTCATACCCTTTAACTCTGTCAGCAGCCGCTGATATTCTGCATCCAAAGCACTCAAATCATCTTTGGGAGAAGGAAGGCTCAATCTGCTCACAACCTCACTTAACCGATTTTCCAACTGCAGGCGCCTTGACTCATCTGATTCTCCTTTTTTTAACCGGCTTTCTGTCTTTTCTCCGCCTGAATGATTATGCTGCAAATAAGCTCCGTAGGTGCCGGGAAAGGCAATCAGCTTCTCTCCCTCAATTAACAGCGAATCGGTGGCCACTTTTTCTATCACCCGGCGGTCATGGGTTACAAAGAGGATGGTTCCTCCATATTCCTGCATCACTTTTTCCAAAGCTTCTCTGGCGGGAATATCTAAATAATTCGTTGGTTCATCCAACACCAACATATTAAAAGGGCTGACAAGAATTTTAGCCAAAGCGGCCCTCACCTTCTCTCCTCCGCTCAGAACGCCTGCCGCTTTAAATACATCATCTCCGCGAAAAAGCAAACGGGCCAGAAATAACCTCACCTCAGGGGGAGGATATAAGGCGTCGGCTAGAACATTATCCAGAACCGACTTCCTTTCATCCAGGATATGCAGATCCTGACTGAAGTAGCCGATCTTCAGTGTCTTTGCTGTACTGATTCCCTGCTCACCATCCATGATCATTCTGAGAAGCGTCGTCTTTCCCGCTCCATTGTCCCCAATCAGAGCTACCTTGCTTCCGGCTTTGATCTGAAAATCCACCTTATCAAATAAGATCCGCGTTCCAAAACTTTTGCTGATCTTTTCTCCCTGAACAGCAATTTTTGTATGAAGTCTCAGGGACTCTGGCAAGTCAAAACGGATCTCCGGTGTCTTGAGCGGCTTTGCTTTTTCTTCCAGACGCTCCATCCGGGAAGTCAGACTTTTGGCTCCCTGCTCCAGCTTCTTTTTAACCCGCTCAACTTTTAGATGAGTAGTGATGGATCGGTACTCCGAAGCTCCCGCACCCTTGGGAACTTTGCGGACGGCCTGTGCCTGCCGTTCCTTTTCTCTCACCGCCTCTTCAATCCGCTTCTTCTCTTTTACATAATCCTCATATTCAAAACGGGATCGCTCCTCCTGTGCTTCCTTTTGCCGCCGGTAATCACTGTAATTCCCCTTATACTCCGTTACCTTTCCTTTTTCTATCTCCAAAATCTTTTCACAAAGGTGATCGAGCAGCTCCCGGTCATGGGAAACAATCACCATGGCCCCGGCATAATTCTTCAACTGTTCTTCCAAGATCTTAATCCCGCCCAGATCGAGACTATTGGTCGGTTCATCGGCGAGCAACAACTGCCGGGGACCGTCCAACGCCCGGGCAAGTTTTAGCCGGGTCATTTCTCCTCCACTTAGGTTCCCCATATCCTGGCCCTTAATTTTCCATAATGGGTTCCCTCTGGTTTCCCTCTCCAAGCCTTTCTCGGCCAACTCTTCCTGATCGGAAAATTGAGTCAGGTAGCTGATCTTGCCGAAACGGCGGATCATTCCCTCATCTCCGTGATCGGCTCCGACCAGCAAATTCAGCAGAGTGGTCTTCCCCACTCCATTGGCACCTACCAGGCCTATCCTGTCCTGTCCGTAAATTTTTAACCGCTCGATTTCCAGAATAACCTTTTCTCCAATAGTTTTCTTTATCTTCTCAGCAGACAGCAATAACATAATAAAACCTCCCGGCTGTCATGCCAGGAGGTTTACAGACTAATAAGCATCACTTTAAGGAAATATGCAAACAACATAGAAAGAAAAATGGCAAATGAATCTGCAAAAAAAGATTCATCTCCGCATTTTCTTTCTTTATGCTAATTCCCTGAATTAAAACAAAAACTTATACGCTGCGCTGTGTCTCCTGCCCATTTTTCACAGGGAAACACTAACCTGCCTGGATGACATGACAATATTCTTCATTTGTCCTATCCCTGCAGATTAATAGCGCATCGCTTATAAGTTCACCCTTTCTATCTACCCTTTCCAGGACTTTTAACAAGAATCCTGACAGGGCATACCATTAAAACGAATTAAAATTACACTTCTAGTCTAAATGAATCAAATCGTCAAGTCAAGATCCCCCATCAGCCTTCCTTTCCGCCGGCCTTTGAAACAACAGCTTCAGGAGGGGAGGTGCGGCCAGCGTCGTCAAAATGACCACCAAAATACAAGCCGTAAAATATTCTTCTCCCAGTAATCCTTTTTCCAGACCAAGGGCCGCCAAAATAAGCGCTACTTCCCCCCGGGAAATCATCCCCGATCCGATCTTAAGAGACGATAGATTACCGAAACCTGTAAGCCATGCTCCGATCCCCGCTCCCACCAGCTTCGTCAAAACAGCAATCAGGGTCACCCCCATGATAAACCCAATCTGGCTGGATAGTCCGCTAAAGGACACGGAAAGACCAATGCTGACGAAAAATACCGGAACAAAAAAGGCATAGGCAATCGGCTGTACCTTTTCCTCTACTTCCCGCCTGAAATCAGTCTGTGAAATGGCAATCCCCGCCACAAAGGCTCCGATAATCCCTGCCACCCCCGTCAGCTCCGCTCCATAAGCAAAAGCAAAACAAATAATTAAAGCTGCACTCATTACCGTTTCTGATACTTTCAAATGGGAAAAACGTTTGATGATCCAGGGCACCACTTTCCAGGCACAGAGGATGGCCACCGCAAAAAACAAGACCTTTTCCCCCAAAACGAGCGTCAGACTAACCTGCTCGGAAGTGAGAAAGCCCATCATCACCGCCAAAACGACAACTACCAGAATATCATCGATCAAAGCCGCTCCCAGAATTGTCGCGCCTTCCCTGCTTTGCAGCTGCCCTAGTTCCTTAAGGGTCTGGACGGAAATGCTCACAGAGGTCGCGGAGAGCAGCAGGCCAAGAAAGATGGCATGATGGAGATCCATGCCCACGATTAGCCCAGCTCCCCTCGCCGCGGGGGGGGGGGGGG
>JAEWCM010000159.1 GCA_023390635.1 Bacillota bacterium | reverse complement strand
TGACACCGATGGAATTCCACAATAATTACCAGCAAGCTGCATAAAGAAACTGCCCGCCGGAAACCAGCAGGCAGTCACATAAAATTTATAATTTTTCATTGTCCTCTTGACGGGGAGCACACCAATTTAAAGTTGCTTTACTTTTACTTATGATGATGCTTTCACACTTTTCAGAAAGTCTCATTCATTTTCTTTAACCGTTTACCATTTGATCAATGACGATCAGATTTTATCTTTTGTTCTGTAAGCATATGCTTATAATTGCCTTGAAAAGAGGAATAGCTTCCCCTTTTGTCTTCATAACTGAGCTTACCTGCACCGATATACCCATTTCGTCCATGGCATAGATAGCCCCATGCACTACAATTTTCGCATACACATAATTTCTTCTCCATAGAGCTCGCCCCCTTTTCCTATTAAACCCTTCCGTCTGGATCTTTGATTTTAAACTGAATTCTTTTATATTTCTATTATTAGCTTTCTTTAATGATACCACCGCAATATTCATACTTATCATATATGTTTAGTAAGTTAAATATAAGCATTTTTTGCTAATCTGTCAATACAAGAACAAGAAACAGAAGAAATATGCTAAACTAAGGTAATACTTACATATCATTTAGTTAATATTAATCAATAAGAGAAAATAGTAAAAGTCTTTCTGTTAAAGGAGCGTTTAATATGCCTACATTCTTTGAACCTCTACAAATCGGAAACTTCCAGCTTCCTAATCGCCTAGTCATGCCTCCAATGGCTACTTCCAAAGCAGAGTCGGATGGAAGTGTCAGTAGTGACTTACTTCAATACTATGATGAAAGAACCAAAGGGGGCTTTATAAGTCTGGTCATTATTGAACACAGTTTTGTCGATCCTTTAGGAAAGGCCAGTCAACATCAACTTTCGATTGCAGATGACAGTATGATTGAACCATTAAAGAAATTATCTAATCTTATTCATGGCAATGGCTCAAAGGCAATTATGCAAATCAATCATGCCGGAAGTGCTGCATCTGCCGATGTCATCGGAAATATCCCGGTAGGACCTTCTGCCATTGCCAATCCACGCAAAGGAACGATGCCACGAGAGCTATCTGTTTCTGAGATTGAGGATATCATTTTATCTTTTAAAAAAGCTGCTATTCGCGTCCAGAAAGCAGGATTCGATGGGGTAGAGATTCACTCTGCCCACGGTTATCTTCTTAATCAGTTTTTTTCTCCCTTAACAAATCAACGGACAGATGAATATGGAGGAAAGACTGAAGATCGTATTAAAATTCACCTTAAAATTATCAAAGCAGTTCGCTCCGCTGTAGGTAAAGATTTCCCCATTTTTCTTCGTCTAGGCGCCTCAGATTATGCTATAGGCGGCATCACTCCTGAAATGAGCCAAGAAGCTGCTCAGATTTTGGAAAATGCAGGCATTAATGTATTAGACATTTCAGGAGGATTTAATGGCTACACGATTCCCGGCTCAACAGATCAAGGTTATTTCTCTCCTTTGAGCGCATCAATCAGGGAAGTTGTATCTATTCCTGTCATTTTAACCGGAGGGATCACTGACATTCATTTTGCCGAAAACTTGCTTAAGGAAAACAAGGCAGATCTTATCGGTGTCGGCAGACCTATTCTCAACGACCCCCATTGGGCTCAACAAGCTATAGAAACTCTGAAGCATACAGTTTAAAGGATTTGTGATCAATTCATTCGGTCTTTCATTGACAGATAGTTATTAGAGTGAGAAAATTTAGAGGAAGATAGCATTTCGTTTTAGGAGGTTCTATAATGAGCAAAAATGATAAAGAAAATAACTTTGAAACCATGAAAGGTCCAAATGCTGACAATAACAACTTCTTAGATCCAAAAGAAACTAATGATGCTAAAACTCCGTCGAATTCTCCTCTACTGGAAGTCAATAAAGAAAATCATAATCTTCAATCTTCTGCACCAGAAGATGTTGATGATGAAAAGGACATTGCTTTTGTCGGTTACAGTGAAGATGATACTGTACTTGTAGATACTAAGCTCAACACAGAAATTGTAGAAACTGAGGAAGAAAAACGGCAGAAAAAGATTACAGCCCTGGGAAAAATCATCCGCAGAGTCACTAAAGAATCCCGTGTCCTGAAATTAGAAGCTCTCTATGATGACCATCGTTTTAATAACCCTGAAGAAGTTGAAAGCCTTTTTAAGGAAATGAAAGAAGACGAAAAATACGCGGAAAAATATGCTGATATCATCATCATCAAGGGCTCTAAAGCCACTTACCTTTATTCTGAAAAATATATGACCACTAATTTTGCAAATATTATGATTCGCCTTGAGGATAAAGATATATTGACAACCGTTGCCGAAACAGTACGCTTTGACTCTAAAACTTATCCTCGTCCCACTGATTCCAGTGCTTTCTTTAACTATCCTTATTATATTCCTAAAGAAGAATTTCCCGATATTATTAACGGATTAGCTAATAAACCCGAATTTAAGGACATCCATAATTTCACCGCTTCTAATGGACAAATTTATTTATACTCGGATCTCTCCATGCCCCATCAAAGAGCGGTTAGTCTGGCTGAATTCGAAATTTACCGCGTTTTGAATCCTTGATTAAAGATGAAAACCATGGATCTACTATCATAGCCCTACAAGATAAAGCGTTCTCCTCCCGCTATTACAGCGAGAAGAGAACGCTTTTCGCATCAAGTATTTTGTCCCTTAGTCTAAAGCATTGTCTCTATTTTATGCCGGTAACAATCCTGCTTTAGCTAATTTATCAGCTACATCACTCATACCTAATTTGGTCAGGCAGGCTCTTGTGGGTGCTCCTGTCTTCTCATCCCAGCCATACTCTTTATACAGCATGGTCAACGCTAACTGGAAGTCATCATGATCCATATTTTTCGAACCTTCAGTGAAGGCCGGAAGATCAGGAGTAGCATGGTAAGCCCATGGAGCCAGAATGTCATGCTCGTTGCGCATATCCATCGTGCCCAATTCCAAGACAGTGCAAGCCCGATGCAAGGTGGTAATTCTCTCGGCATCCAGATCCAACTCAGCCTCTGTCTTGTCAATTCCTGTACCCAAGGTAAAGAACTTCGCTTCCAGAGCTGTATCCCCGCGATAGTTTCTTGATTTAAGGGGTGATACGCTCATCGGCCAGGTCCAGTTGCACAGGGTAATGGAGTCATGCAGCATGTTCCGGTCAATGCTCCATTTCGCAAATTTCGCCTTGTTCTGGTTCATCGGAGTCCAACGATAGAATGGATCGAGAGCTCCAACTCCCCAGATTTCCTCTGCGATATCTTTATTGATCGAATATGGCAGTTTATCTCCGAAGAAATTCATGTGGGAATGGCTATTCGGGTCACGATTGAACATAATGTTCAATAAACCACCCACCTGATTGGTTTCATCCGTATGATGATGTTTCGGGAAACCGAATTTCACGCTGGCACAGCTTGCCGTTGCCTTATCATCGGCGTAAGCATCGCCTAAGTTCCAGTTCTCATAGATATAGGCTGCTCCGTTACCCAACTCCCCAAATTTACCCTTTGGATCCTTTACTTTGGCCAGACGTGCATACACATCTACCAAGAACGCTGGATCACCTTTCTCCAGCAGATCCCAAGGAATGCTCTTATATTCATCGGCAGGGAGAACTTTCTCAAAGATCTTGTATTTGTAGCAATAAGCAAAATCTTTACCTAACTGGCCGTAGTTGCTCCAAATGCCATAGTCATCAGACAAACGGGAGCCTAGCGTACGGGCAATCAACATTAATTCAGGATTTTTACTATAATTAGTAGCGGCGCTGTTCGCTGCATTCATGATGCTGTTGGGGTTGATATAACCAATGCAGGTACTGATGCCCCAGGTTCCGATCCCCTTTTGATAATTCTCCAGTTCAGGTACTCTAAGCTGTGACTGGCAGCGGATCGGGCAGGAATGACATCCGTCCATCTTCACGGTCCGTTTTTCTGCTACTGCAGTCAAGTCAAAGATCGCCTTCTGCGTCCGGTATCCTACCTTGTTAATACCTGTCGGGCCTGGTTCAGTTTCTTCAAACGTCACTAGTGGATCAGAAGCTCCCCATGTTACACCCTTATTGCCTGTCCAGCGGCTGTTTGAATCGGAGAATTCTGCCCAGGATTGGGGAACCTTCGGTACCACCATCTGGTTGTTCGTACCCAGAATGTCAGACAGCATATAACGGTTTAAACCCAGCCAATCCAAGGTTTCTCCATAGTTCTCCTTGTTGACAATCGTCTTGCCCAATGGCAGACGTACCGGCTGTGTTCCAACGATACCAATAGCCTTCAGTTGCTTAAATCCAAAGACGGCTCCGGCTACACCACCAGAGTGTACTAAACCATTAATAAACACACTCTGAGGTACCAAGTTCTCTCCGGCAGGTCCAATGCAGCCAATGCAGGCTTCCTTGTTTCCCATCGCCTTCGTTAATTGATAGGAGGTCTCAACGGTTCCTTTGCCCCATACACCGGAGGCATCTTCCAAGGTTACCTTGTCATTGACAATCTTCAACCATACCGGCCTGCTGGAAGCACCCTCCACGATGATCGCGTCATAGCCGGCAAACTTCAGGGTCACACCAAAGTTTCCGCCCATATGACCGTCAGCTACCAGACTGTACTTGCTCATCGGAGATAAAGTGGCAATATTGGTCCGGCCACTTAATGGTGCGCCTAAGCCTGTCAATGGCCCTACGCCCAAGATAATCTTATTCTCTGCCGACAGAGCTTTCGTCCCTTGTGGTACTTCATCAAACAGTACCTTGTAGCCAATCCCTGCTCCGCCGATGAAATTCTGATATTTCGGGAGCGTTGCCTCAGTACTGATCTTTCCTGTGCTGAGGTTTACCCTTAATATTTTGTTAGCCCAGCCATAAACCTGTGCCATTAATGATTCCCTCCATTCTCTCCTCTATACTTAAGCTAATACACTGCTGGTGTGCTTGTCGATCACTGACTGAGTTAAAGCAATGGTAATCTGTTTCCAGGGTACCACTTTAATAGCTCCTGCCGGGCACAACTCTGCACAACGTCCGCACAGAATGCACTTGGTTGATTTCTTTTTCTCCGGATCCACCGTTGGCATATGCCAAGGACATTTCTCATGGCAAATTCCGCAGCCGATACACTTCGTCGTATCAATCACCCGGGTGCCTGTACCAGGGACAGGGCTGATCGCTTTCATTGGGCAGTTGTTTACACACGCTGCATCCACGCATTGCCGGCACGTTTCCGGATTCATGACAAAGTTCCCAAACAATCCGTCATTAGAAGCATCCGCATTGCTTCTCTTCAGCTGCAAATTGCTGATATCGTCGGTTCCCCATGCATAATTCCTCAGTACTTTAACCCGGGCTAAATAGTTGGATGCTTTTCCGTCATTTTGGATGCTGCAGACCAATTCACACCGTTGACATCCTACGCAGCGCTGCCGTTCGGCGAACAGCACTCCAATTGCTGTCGCATATCCTGTAGCTGCCCCTGCTTTATCATAACCAAACAGATTAAGCACTGACATCGAAACGGCTACGCCGGCAACTCCTTTACCGGTAATTTTAAAGAATTCCCTCCTTGTCCTTTTTTCCCGCAAAAAATTTTTTGTTTCTGCTTGTGCCATTTTGCCCATTTCCCCTTTCCTCCTGATCACTCCTGAAGGATTAATGAAACTTAAATAAGTTTTATGAAGCCATATAATAATGCAATTGCATTATTAACACATAAATTTATTTATCTATAAATTATTTATTGAAAAGATATTAAAACCCAATAAAGATAAGAAGTTAATTTACCAATTTTATTCATTTATCCATTTTTATCTTATTAATTAATTAATTTAATATTTTTTTCACTAATGATCATATTAGTTTTAATCTTTAATGTCAACAGATGCATTAAAGGTAAATTATACCTCAATTGTATTTGTTTATTGAAGATTTTATTGAAGAATTTTTATCAACAAAATAGGCATTGATATTAAAAATATCAATGCCCATTTTGTTAGCTATTTTATTTATAACAATTAGATTAAGAGCTCGCTAATGAAAAAACCATGTCTAATCTTCTGTTAATTTTTGTATAATTTTAAGAGTATTTAAAAACTCCTCGTATTTTTCAGCCCCGAGCTTTTCTTCAAGAACATTCTGAGCTTCCCTCCATAAAGGAAAAGCTTTTTTAACAGCGTTCCGTCCGCTTTCACTGATAGAGATACACTTTCTCCTTGAATCCTCATCATCTAATCTTACGTTGACATATCCTTTTTTCCTTAATGCTTCAACATTACGTGTCACCGTAGTCTGATCCATTTTCGTTACAGAAGCCAAATCACTTATTGTAATATTTTCATGCCCCGCTATATCTGCTAACATAGCTAATTGGGGAGCATGCAATCCTGAGGTTTTCAAGGCCTTATCATAGTACTTAGTCACAACCCTTGATGTCCTGCGCATTATTCTGCAAGTGCAACGTTTTATATCTTCAATGTCCCTTGAATCTGACATAATTTTAGCCTCCGTATAAAACTTCAATAACTATCTGAATAAGTATACTCCAAAATTTACTTTAAAACAAAATAAGACATTAATAACTCAAAAATCTAAGTTCACCCAATCCAATTTAAATGTTAATAAGAAAATTTTTTATAAAAAATATAGTTGAATTAAATTACTTACTGAGTAAGTATTAATTTGTTTAAGGACATAATTTTTGGATTTTATTCATTCATATATTAATACTAATCTATTTCAATTCTTATTGTCAAGAAACAAGAATATTATGCTCCTTAATATCAAGACACTGATGTTCGATCAATAACTAGTTTCTATACTAAGTGTATAATTTGTTAATAAAAAAATGGTTGAAAAGGCATTTTACTAGACGCCTTTCAACCATTAAAGTGGAAAATATTAGAGGAATGTCTTTTTTATGCAGGCAACAATCCTGCCTTGGCTAGTTTATCTGCAACATCAGTCATACCCAGCTTTGTTAAGCAAGCCCTTGTCGGAGCTCCTGTTTTCTCATCCCAGCCATATGACTTATAAAGCATTGTCAAGGACTTTTGGAAATCATCTTCAGGAATATTTTTAGAGCCCTCAGTGAAAGCAGGAAGATTGGGGGTCACATGATCAGCCCATGGGGCTAAGATATCATGTTCATTACGCATATCCATCGTGCCCATTTCTAAAACAGTGCAGGCCCGGTGCAATGTAGTGATTCTTTCTGCATCTAAATCAAGCTCTTCCTCTGTTTTGTCAATACCGGTAGCCAGCGTAAAGAATTTAGATTCCAAAGCCGTGTCTCCGCGATAATTTCTTGATTTTAGTGGAGAAGCGCTCATTGGCCAAGTCCAGTTGCACAATGTGATGGAGTCATGCAACATGTTTCTGTCGATACTCCACTTTGCAAAATTCACTTTGCTCTGGTTAACTGGTGTCCAATGATAAAACGGATCCAGTGCCCCCGGTCCCCAGATTTCTTCCGCAATCTCTTTGTTAATCGCATAGGGTAATTTATCTCCGAAGAAATTCATATGGGAATGGTTATTGGGGTCGCGGTTGAACATAATGTTCAGCAATCCACCTACTTGCCCTGCCTCGTCAACATGATGATGCTTCGGGAAACCGAACTTCACACTGGCACACCCTCCGATAGTCTTATCATTAGCATAGGCATCGCCTAAATCCCAATGTTCATAGATATAGGCTGCACCGTTCCCCAGCTTGTTAAACTCACCATCAGGATTCTTCACTTTGGCCAATCGGGCATATATATCCACCAGGAATGCCGGATCACCTTTCTCTAGTAAATCCCAAGGGATACTCTTATATTCATCGGCCGGCAATACTCTTTCAAAAACTTTGTTTCTGTAACAATGAGCAAAATCTTTTCCCAAAAGATAGTAGTTACTCCAGATGCCATAATCATCAGAGAGACGCGAACCTAATGTTCGGGCTATCAGCATGATTTCAGGATCCTTATTATAAACCTGATCTGCACTAAAAGCCGCACTCATAATACTATTAGGATGCAGATAACCTGCACAAGTGCTGATACCCCAAGTCCCAATGCCCTTCTGATAGTTCTCCAATTCAGGCACTTTCAACTGGGATTGGCAGCGGATCGGGCAGGAATGGCATCCATCCATCTTCACGGTCCGTTTCTCCGCAACGGCTCCCAGATCAAAGATCGCCTTCTGCGTCCGGTATCCTACTTTGTTGATACCACTCGGGCCAGGTTCTGTCTCGTCAAATGTGACCAGCGGATCAGAGGCTCCCCAGGTTACACCTTTGTTGCCAGTCCAGCGGCTGTTTGAATCGGAGAATTCTGCCCAAGACTGAGGAACTTTTGGTACCACCATCTGGTTATTCGTACCCAAAATGTCAGACAGCATATAACGGTTCAAACCCAGCCAATCTAATGTTTCGCCATGATTTTCTTTATTAACAATTGTCTTACCGATTGGTAAACGAACCGGTTGATTTCCATAAATACCGATCGCTTTCAATTTCTTAAAACCAAAGACGGAACCACATACTCCGCCAGAATGTACTAATGAATTAACAAAACCACTTTGCGGTACTAAATTTTCACCGGCCTGACCGATGCAGCCAATGCAAGCTTCTTTGTTTGCCATCGCCTTTGTCAGCTCATAGGAAGTTTCCACGGTGCCTTTACCCCATACACCTGAAGCGTCTTCTAAGGTCACCTTGTCATTAACGATCTTCAACCATACCGGCTTGCTCGAAGCACCTTCTACAATGATTGCATCATAGCCAGCAAACTTCAGCATCACACCGAAGTTTCCGCCCATATGACCATCTGCCACCAAGCTGTACTTGTTCATCGGAGATAAGGTGGCGATATTGGTCCGGCCACTCAGCGGAGCACCCAAACCGGTCAGCGGTCCTACCCCTAAGATAATCTTATTCTCTGCCGACAGAGCTTTCGTCCCCTGGGGTACTTCGTCAAACAGTACCTTGTAGCCGATCCCTGATCCACCAATGAAATTCTGATATTTCGGAAGTGTGTCCTCAGTCTTGATCTTTCCTGTGCTGAGGTCCACTCTTAATATTTTTCCTGCCCAGCCATAAACCTGTGCCATTAATGATTCCCTCCATTCTCTTCTTCTATACTTAAGCTAATACACTGCTCGTGTGCTTGTCGATCACCGACTGAGTTAAAGCAATGGTAATCTGTTTCCAGGGTACCACTTTAATAGCTCCTGCCGGGCACAACTCTGCACAACGTCCGCATAGAATGCATTTCGTCGATTTCTTCGTCTCCGGATCCACCGTTGGCATATGCCAAGGACATTTCTCATGGCAGATTCCGCAACCAATACATTTCTTGGTGTCAATCACCCGGGTGCCTGTGCCAGGGACTGGGCTGATCGCTTTCATTGGACAGTTGTTCACACAAGGTGCATCCACGCATTGACGGCATGTTTCCGGATTCATGACAAAGTTACCAAACAATCCGTCATTGGAGGCATCCGCGTTGCTTCTCTTCAGTTGCAGATTGCTGATGTCATCGGTTCCCCAGGCATAATTCCTCAGTACTTTCACCCGAGCTAAGTAGTTGGATGCTTTGCCGTCATTTTGGATGCTGCAGACCAATTCACACCGTTGACATCCTACGCAGCGCTGCCGTTCTGCGAAAAGTACTCCTTTCGAGGAGGCATAAGCTGTGGCAGCATTGGCTTTATCATATCCGAACAGGTTAAATAC
>JAEWCM010000156.1 GCA_023390635.1 Bacillota bacterium | reverse complement strand
CACCTCACCGTGCTTTGTAGTGTATCTTCTCCTCAAAGATAATCATAACTGGCAGGTGAATGCCGCGCACCCTTTTTCATTACTATTTGTGCCGCCAGCGGCAGCGGCGGAATGGAGGTTTTTATGAGCAATATGCAGGCAGCGTGGTATAAAATGACGGTAAATAAATTGACCGGATATATGAACTTGAAGGCCAGAGCGGAATTCCTTCAGGAAGAGCTGGAGGAAAAAGGGCCGAAGCTGACGGTGAATTATCGCATGACTCCAGGTGGAGGAGGGATCAGTGACCAGGTGGGCAATTTGGCTCAATATAAGGTGGACAGAGAGGCGGAGGTGGCTTTCTGCATTCAGGAGATTCATGCCATCGAGCGGGCCTTGGGAATGCTGAGCGAACCTGAGCAGCTGGCCATCCGGACCAGATATTTGGAAGGGAACAAGGACAGCTATGCCTGGAGGACGGTGAGCCTGTATGGACAGAAGCACCAGCTTCGGTTAAACAGCCGGGATACTTATTACCGTCTGAAAGAAGGGGCGCTGGAAAAACTGGCACGGATTTTCGGCTTCAGAGAGGGCGAGTTTCAGACATTTTTCGGACAAAAATCAGACCATAATCATGATGAAAAATCGGAAAACCCCTGTTATACTTTAAACTGAGGAAAGAGGAAAATAAAAATTCAACTAAAGAAGACTGGAGAAGGTAAAGAAGCCTTCTTCATACGATCAAGAGACTGCCTTAGGCGGTCTCTTTGTTGTTGGGGCATTTATTTCTCTATTAATAAAGCTAAAGGCTGGGAAGGGAGGGGAAAAGATGAATGCAAGTATGGATATGAATAGTGAGATTCACGGAAAGGAGAGAAAAGTATGTTGGAGGAATATGGAGACAATTCAAGAATTCGGAGTAAAAACAGGGAATATGTCCGGATCGCAAATAGAGCTGACACCAAAGGAAGTAGAGGAGCTAATGCGTCATGACAGTTACCGGAGAGTTAAAGGCGTTATCAAGCAGGTTGGATACAGCAGCACTTAATCCGGAAAAAATGAAAAAGACCTATTATCTTATTCTTATTTTGATTTCTGAGTGATCAGAGAGATTCTAAGAAAGATTCCTCTTGAAGGGAGGTGATGAAAATGTCTTATCAGGAAGAAATTCATAGTTATATGCAGAGGTGGAAGATCTAAGAAAGCTCTGCCTAGTGTCAGACGAATTAACATGTCAGATCAGTAAAATTAAAAAGGAAGAAGCTCCCTGCCATGATTGCAACACCTAAGTATTACGTCCATAAACAGTTTCACTTCTTCCTTGATGCTATTATGTGCAATGTTTTGGTTTATATGCATCCAAATGATAATTTCTAATACTTTTTATAGGCCATCTGTTTATTGGCTGATAATCCTTAACAATAAATGAATTTAAGTTTCATGGAAAGGAGGGAAGTCCATGATTGACCCGGGAGTTACGATTACACTTAGGGAGATATTTGACAGCGTACAGGAAGTAGGTGCGGGAGTGCGTAAATTAGATGAGCGAATTACAAAACTGGAAGAACGCACTAAACAGACGGAGGATACGGATGAGCGAAGTAGAAAAGCTCTTCAGACTGCTAATGAGGCAAAAGAAAAGGTAGATCATTTAGAGCAGAACCAGGCATGGGTGGTGCGAACACTCATTGGTGCTTTAATTGCAGGAGCAGTGGGAGTGTTATTTTTTTTCGTCGAGCATTAGAAAGGAGCAGATGAATGTATCGGTTAATTTTTGATCCGGGTCATGGCGGACGCGATCCAGGGGCCCTTGGACCATCTACTCAGGAAAAGAATAATAGTCTGAGCCTGGCTAAAAAGACAGCGGCCGTTTTAAATGAAAACGGCCGCTTTAATATTCTCCTTACCAGAACAGAGGATGAAGATTTTTGCGGAAGCTATTTCAATGTGGAGGATGATCTCCGTTATCGGGTAGAGTTGGCCAATGATAAAGGGGGAGACTTATTCATCTCTTTTCATAATAACTCAGCAGCAGTTAAAGCTTATGGCAACGAGGTTTATGCCTGGCAACCAGGAGGAGAGGCGGAAAAGCTGGCAGAAAAAGTCAACGGCAGAATGGCGGCTCAACTGGGGATGATTGATCGAGGAGTCAAGTATGTCAATCTTTATGTATGCCGGAAAACAGCGATGCCGGCAATTCTGGTGGAGTACGGTTTTATTAATGCAGAAGAGCAGACTATTTTAAGCAAAATGAATCAGGCAGCGTTGGCAATTGCGCAGGGAATCGGAGATTATTTCGGAATGTTGGTGGAAAGCGGGGCAAATCAATTAGGAAGACAGGAAGAGAATGCAACGCAAGAGGAGAATCAGGGGAAGGAGGAGAGAAGAAAGGTGAAAAATCTGGTGATTTACAAATACCCTGAGGACGAACGGGCGGCCGGATATTTGGCCGATTATTTGCATTGCCCTATAGCCCAGTGGGAGAAGCAGCTTGATGGCAATACTTTGCTGACTGCAGAAAATGTTTTTCAGATCGGAGGGGCTGCTATCAATGATCAGGTAAAACTAATTTCCGGTTTAACGGCGGTGGAAACGGCTCAAAAGGTTTTGCAGCTAATCCAATGATCGAAATCGATTGTGCTCATTAAAAGAACTGGCAGGAGAAGAGCCGAATGAAAAAGTAAAGTAGATTTAGACGTATGGAGGAATAAAAGATGGATATGCAAGCTCTTATATCATTAGGAATTGGAATATTTGGTCTGGGTGCATTTCTGGGGATATTCTTTGGCATATCAAAATTGGCAAGCACCAAGGGTAATATAGGGAATCACTATGTAGAAACAGCCGAGAGCGTCTTGGATGGTATCAAAGATATTAACGATACTTTAGGGAAAGTGTTATTGCCTTCCGGAACACAAAACATGATCGACAAGATTATTCAAACGACCCAGCTCGGAGTACAGAAGGCTGAGCAACTTTACAAATCGGGACAGCTTCCTCCTGATTTAAGAAAAGAAGAGGCTCTCGCGTTTTCCAAGGATTTATTAACTCTAAATGGTTTTGATGTGACACCGGCGTTGGAGCAGGCTATCGGAGGAGTGGCTGAGGCTTTGGTTTATGCTTTACCGAAGTCATAAATATAATAAACAAATAAAGTTCTGAACCCCCCTGCTTTTTATAAGCAGGGGGTTTTTGCGTGCGCCACGCATGACGATTAACTCGGCGGTGAGAGTCCGCTATGGGGGTATGTAGCGCCAACCATTAGCTCAAGGCAAGGGTGTCCATCGCGAGGTGGAATCTGAAGGAAGCCGGCGGCAAA
>JAEWCM010000139.1 GCA_023390635.1 Bacillota bacterium | reverse complement strand
GACTTGGTCCGGATTTTCCACCAACGACTTCGCCAGAACCTCTACCAGTTCCTTCACAGGAACCACCCCCTGCCTTTACTTGGAGTGGAATTTGCTCAAAACACCGGCTCTTTTCAGTAAGTTCTTTGCTGTATCGGACGGTTGAGCACCAGTCGACAACCATTTCAAAGCTTTTTCCTCGTCAACCTTCAGAATTTCAGGCTGCTTGGTCGGATCATAATATCCGATTTCTTCGATAAAACGTCCATCACGGGGAGAAGCTGAGTCAGCTACCACCAAGCGATAGAAAGGATTTTTCTTTGCGCCCATACGACGTAAACGAATTTTCGTGGCCATTTTTTTCACCTCCTCCACAGGATAAATACCTAGCTTGGGCCAACGGCCCAGCCCAAGTATTGCCCTGGCTCCCTTGTGTTTTATCCAAAGGGAAACCGGAATCCCGGTTTCTTTCCTTTTTTCCCTTTACTCATGCCACCTAAAGCACCAGGCTTGGCAAACTGTTTCATCATTTTCTGGCTCATTTCAAACTGTTTGATTAAACGTCCGACTTCCTGGACTGTAGTCCCACTTCCCCGGGCAATCCTTTTCTTGCGGGAGTCTTTGATAATTTGCGGCTTTCGTCGTTCTTCCTGAGTCATAGAATGAATAATGGCTTCCACCCGTCCCATATCCTTCTCATCGATATTAATATCTTTCAAAGCTTTTCCCGCTCCCGGAATCATTTCCAGCAAGGAGGTAAGGGGACCCATCTTCTTCAATTGCTGCATTTGCTCTAGGAAATCATCAAGTGTCAGTTCCTGTTTACGGAGTTTTTGCTCCATCTCCTTGGCTTTTTGGTCGTCAAAGGCTTGCTGAGCCTTTTCGATCAAAGTAAGGACATCACCCATCCCTAAAATACGGGAAGCCATCCGTTCCGGGTGAAAGGCTTCCAAGGCATCCATCTTCTCGCCAACACCGGCAAACTTAATGGGGCATCCAGTCACTGCCTTAATCGAAAGAGCCGCACCTCCACGGGTATCACCATCCAACTTGGTTAGGATCACACCGCTGACTCCCAGATCCTGGTGAAAAGTCTCCGCCACATTCACTGCATCCTGACCGGTCATGGAATCCACTACCAGCAAAATTTCATGTGGCTGAATTTTCTCCTTAATCTGAGCCAATTCCTCCATCAATTCTTCATTGATGTGCAGACGGCCTGCGGTATCTACAATCACCACGTCAAAACCGTTCGAGTTGGCATGCCGAATACTGTCTTCCGCAATTTTCACCGGCGAAATCTGGCCTTCAGTAAACACAGGGACATTGATCTGCTCGCCCAAAACCTGCAGCTGTTTAATCGCTGCAGGACGGTAAATATCACAAGCAACAAGCAAAGGGCGCTTTCCCTGCTTCTTTAGCATATTGGCCAGCTTAGCCCCATGTGTGGTTTTTCCTGCTCCCTGCAAACCCACCAGCAAAATTACTGTGGGCGGTTTGGAAGCAATTTGAATCTTAGCAGCAGCTCCTCCCATCAGATCGACCATTTCTTCATTCACAATCTTGATCACCTGCTGAGCCGGAGAGAGGGATTCCAATACATCCTGACCAATGGCCCGTTCTTTAACCTTGGTTATAAAATCCTTTGCCACCTTGAAGTTGACATCAGCCTCCAGCAGGGCCGTCCGCACTTCCCGCATTGCTTCGTTGACATCATTTTCTGTCAGTTTACCCTTGCCTTTCAGACGCTTAAAAGTAGCCTGCAGTTTATCGCTTAAACCTTGAAACATTCCTTTCCCTCCCCTCTTCCCCCATTGGGCGGAAAAACCGTATCGTCTTACTTATTCGATCACCTGATAGATTTCCTGCAATTGTTCTTTGATTCGTTCACAGGTCTTTCGGGCTTTTTCATTAGAAAAATCTTTATCATTAAAATCATTCAGCAGCTTTTCCACTTCCACAAGTTTTTCCCGTTCCTGCCAGAATCGTCGGACTAATCCCAATTTTTCCTCATAGTCATTGAGAATCCGCTCAGTCCGCTTCAATAGATCATGAACTGCTTGTCGGCTGATCTGCTCAGTCTCGGCAATCTCAGCCAGAGAAAAATCCTGTTGGTAATGCAAATCCCACGCATTACGCTGTTTGTCCGTAAGCAATGGACCGTAAAAATCGGCCAGCATTGCCATCTGGGCAAATTTCTCCATGGAAAAGACTCCTTATCATCATACTATTATCGTAAATCATTTAACTCATTTTAAGTACAAAGCGTAAAGGAATAATACTTTACGTTTTGTATTGTATGCTAATTGCATGACCTTGTCAAGTTCTTTCCTTGACTGTGGCAAAGCCTGGCTGGAACATCTAACATCTAAATATTTATACCAAAAGGATTCGGGCTTGACACCTGTCAAAATACTTATATGCTTATATTAAATCAGATCCAAATTATGGGTTAAAACGGGAGAGTGATATTTTGGCAGATAAAAGCATCATTCAGATCCGCCATGTTGACGTCAACTACGGCCCCATATCTGTCCTGAAAGGTATTGACCTGGACATTTACAAGGGTAAAATCGTTGCTTTTCTAGGTCCTTCCGGTTCGGGAAAGACCACTTTGATTAAAGCCATCATGGGAATGCAGACCCCCAGCCATGGATCGGTGACTCTACTCGATAAGAAAATGCCTTCTTTTGCCGTAAGTTCTCATATCGGCTATATGGCTCAAAATGACGCTTTATATGAGGATTTGAGCGGCCTGGATAACCTGTTATTTTTCAGTGCCCTTTACGGTCTGAGAGGCAAGACGGCGCAAACACGCGCTGCAGAGATCCTGAAGCTTGTGAATTTGGAAAACTCGGCCCTGAAAAAAGTACGTACTTACTCAGGCGGAATGAAACGCCGCCTATCCCTTGGCATTGCCCTCGTTCACAATCCCCGCATTATTATTCTGGATGAGCCCACTGTAGGCATTGATCCTGTACTGCGCAAAGTTTTTTGGGAAGAATTCATCCGTTTAAAGCATTCAGATATTACCATTATCATCACCACCCATGCGATGGATGAAGCCTACCGCTGCGACAGACTGGCTCTGATCCGGGAAGGAAGAATCATCGCTGACAACACACCTGACGGACTGATGAAGGAATCCGGGACTTCATCCATCGAAGATGCCTTTCTTTACTACAGTGAGGACAGGGGGACAGCGCAATGAATGCCTTTACGATTGCCAAGCGCATCATCAAGCAACTGCTGGGGGATAAACGGACTCTTGCCCTTCTTTTTGTCGCCCCTGTGATTGTCCTCTTCCTGCTCAGTCATATCCTCAATACCACCTCTTATAGACCCATAATTGACGTCTATCAGGTCAAACAGGATTTCATAAAAGATTTGCAAAAAGAGGCCCAGGTTCATATCAGCACTGATTTAGCTCTCTCCAGAGCAGCAGTCGAAAATAAATCCATTGACGGGCTGATCGACGGCAGCAACGGCTACACCATTATCGTTGAAGGCACTGATCCCTCGGTCACCAAAGGGGTTAAAATGGCTGTATCAATGGCTCTATCGGATCAGATGCAGACTAATTTTACTTCCATTAAATCTTTACTGGCTCAAATACCGGGCAAGTCTTCTGCTTTTCCCGATGCATCACAAATGAACCCTGAATATGTTTATTTATACGGCTCCGAAGATCTCAGTTCTTTTGATAATCTGGCCGCCGTCTTTATGGGCTTTTTCATCTTCTTCTTTGTTTTCCTGATTTCCGGCATCGCCTTTCTCCGGGAAAAGATCAGCGGTACTTTGGAACGGCTGCTGGCCACTCCGGTCAAACGTTTGGAAATTGTTTGGGGATATTTTCTTGGCTTCGGTCTTTTTGTCATTCTCCAAACCCTGGTCATCCAACTTTATACCATCTATGGCCTGAACATCGAATTTAAAGGCAGTTTCTGGCTGGTGCTGCTGATCAACTGCCTGCTGGCGGCAGGCTCCCTGTCTTTAGGCACCTTGCTTTCTGCCTTCGCTCACAATGAATTTCAGATCATTCAATTCATTCCTTTGGTGGTGGTTCCTCAGGTTTTGCTCTGCGGCATCTTTTCCCTGCAGGGAATGCCGGCCTGGATTCTTTTCCTTTCCAAGATCTTCCCATTGACCTATGCTGCTGATGCGTTGAGACAGGTAGCTCTGAAGAGCAGCTCTTTAAGCACCGTCGCACCTCAACTCCTGGTTCTGCTGGGATTTGCCCTCCTGTTTATCATCCTCAATGCTGTGGTCTTAAAACGTTACCGGCGGATCTGAGTGTAACGATAATTGTCCGGGAGAAAGCACTTTAAAATTGGCCGTTTCTGAAATTATTTAGCTTAGTAATTTCAGAAACGGCCAATTTTGAACTACATCGTTTGGGGATCCTACTTTTTTAACTTATCCTTTTCTAGTATAACGTTTGCTAATTCCTTGGACAATTTTCTTTATTCCTCAAATTAGGGCTGAGGAGCACGATTCAGCATGGATGCGGAGCGCGGCAGTTTCCGCTCTTCCATTACCATTTTCCCGTTAATCATCACATTCCGGACATCACTGCCATTAGCGACATAAACAAGATATGCCTAAGCAGCTCCACTTTATGGACGGGAATCAGATCGCCCATCCTTTTCCAGACTAGGACCTTCGCTCCCCCTGGCGTACCATTTCCAGTACCTGATAGGCCGACAAAGCTGTGGCATCGACCGCCAGCTTTTACCGCATGGCTGATGTCCCATTTCTCCGATCATACCCAGATTATTGTTGTTGGATGCTCCATCTGTGCCGATACCCACGGTGATTCCTCCTTCACAGACTTCAGGATAAATTAACATATTATTTATTATAAATTTACATTGTATTTACATATAATTGAAGGTTCTACAATATTTTTGTAGTATATTACTAAAAAAGGAGTTGATGGTATGATTTGTTATTTTAGGAAATCAAGATATCCACCTAACAAATCAAATAATAGTGGTTCGTTAGATCATTAGGGACTCGATTGCCATCTCTGTACCCGCTTAACCTAGACAAAACCACTATTAGGAACAAGTATAACATAAAAGTCTCTTTTGAACTCACATTAAACCGTATAATGGAGGTTGGATTATGAAATTTTTTAAGAATAAATTATATTATATAGTTTTTCTCACAGTATCGTTACTGATCCTTAATCAAAGCATTTCTTTTGCTGCAGAAGTCAGTCCAACAAGTTCACAACAGACATCAGCTTCTAATAATGAAATTGATAACTTAATTGAAACGATACCTGAATACTTAACAAATAATCAATATGATAAATTTGTTAATGTTACCGACGGGAACTTAAAAAGGGATTTTGCTGATTTGTTTCTAGGCCTGCATAGTAAGGAATATAAGCAAGATAATGTCGGTTTCTGGAATCTCAAAAGTATAAAGTTACTGAAATATAAACAAGTGGACAACAACCAACTGCCCTCCGGGTTTGTAAATTATCAAGATTATATTAATTATAATGATGTTGTAACCTATTACGTTTCATTAGATACTATTGCAAAGGAAGATGATAACTATCTCTTTACTGGCAATACTTATTATCTATGGGTATTCGGCAAAGATGCCTCAGGAAAATACAAATTATTGCAGTGGTCTGAGCCAATTATTCAGGAAATGATAGATAGCCACTTAGCATTTAATGATGGTACTGAAGATTTACAAAAAGATATTCAAAGTGCCAGGCTCCAAGGAGTCACTCTAAATGGAAAACGGCAACAAATCAGCGGTAGCCGAGCCACGCTTTCTGCACAATATGACCCTTCTTCCTGCCCTGTTCCATCAACAATCAAGGTCAGAAGAGTAAATCTTGGCACAATTGATACTGTTCTTTTTTATAACTATATAGTTAATGTGCTACCTAATGAGTGGACCGCATCAGTTGATCCGATTGAATCATTAAAAACAGGCGCCATGTGTATAAAAATGTACGGTTGGTATCATGTTTATTATCACAAATATCCTGGTCTAGGCTATGATGTAGTAGATACTACTGGCGATCAAGTATATGTTCCAGGTTCAGCATATTCGAGAAGTTCTCAAGCCGTAAATGCTGTAGCAGGAATTGGCCTTGTGAACTCTTCAGGCTACTTATTCGAAACACAATATCTCGCTAGTGGACCCGGCTACCATAGTGGAAAAGTAAGTCAAACTGGAGCCAACTCTTTAGCTAACCAAGGGTACCTGTATTCTGATATTTGTAATTATTACTATGCCTACTCGGATAAGTCCTCTGGTAATGTCTATACCTTTGTCATTGAAGGATAAGGGATAGAGAATAGCTTAATGCCTTTTAGAATAAAAATATTTTGAGCGATATCTTATTGACATGGAGTCCGAGGAGTATAAAGCCCTGTGTTCATACACCACCTCCTCGGATTCTATGTCTTCTAAAGACCATTTTACTCCTTTTCTTTATACTCCATGCTTTTCCACACAGCCCAGTTACTGTTATTGTGTCTGTCTTATATCTTCAAGTACAGAGGTGAAGTTTGAAACTTAAAATAATACAGTCCTCATAAAAATAGGCATAACAAAACAGGCCGCCGAGGACGGTCGAAAAAAGAGCCCAGGCGGTCAAGCGGGAGCAGATACCAAATAACCTTGCCTTTGTA
>JAEWCM010000136.1 GCA_023390635.1 Bacillota bacterium | reverse complement strand
TACAAAGGCAAGGTTATTTGGTATCTGCTCCCGCTTGACCGCCTGGGCTCTTTTTTCGACCGTCCTCGGCGGCCTGTTTTGTTATGCCTATTTTTATGAGGACTGTATTATTTTAAGTTTCAAACTTTCTCCTCCAAGTATCTAATTATATACTTAGTATACTAGAAAAATGTACTTGAATACAATATTGTACTATGATTAAATAATGAAGAACAATAATGATAGATCAATCTCTAAAAACAGGAGGAATATTGATGCAAGAGGTTTACGAGTTTTTAAAAAAATGCGGTACTTATTATCTCGCCACAACAGAAGGAAACCAGCCCAGAGTCCGTCCTTTCGGTACGGTTGATATTTTTGAAGATAAACTCTATATTCAAACCGGTAAGGTTAAAAACGTATCTAAACAAATGAACGCAAATCCTAAAATCGAAATCTGCGGAGTAATCGGCAGTCAATGGATTCGCGTAGAAGCTGTTGCTGTTGAGGATGACAGATTAGAAGCAAAGCAGCATATGCTGGATGCATATCCGTCTCTCCAACAGATGTACAAAGCTGACGACGGTAATACTGAGGTTTTATATCTGAAGGATGCCACCGCAACAATCTATTCCTTCACGGATGAACCTAAGATTATTAAGTTTTAATAGAATTTATTTCTAAATTAAATTTTAACGGTAGGCCGATCGGATATTGGCCTACCGTTTATTTTACAAAGCACTATTTTGAACAGTTGTGGGGCTGCATTGTGCTCACTCCATTTAAGAAATCCTCTACAAATTCTAGTTTGCTCTTTAAGAACCTTGCGATTAACCCTACTAGCAACGCTGCAATAATAGTGCCCCCACCCACACCGGCCAGTTTATGAAATAATACAAAACCAATAATACTGGCAATTATTGTCATGGACGTATCAAATACAACTTTTGTCTTCCCAAAATCTTTATGGAAGGTTACAGAGACAGCTTTTACAAATGACTCTCCTGGCAGCATAACAACATCTGCTGCCATCTCCATATAAACTCCCACTCCTAATATTAAGCATCCGGAAATTAAGAAGATTAACTTGATCATGTAAGTATCAGGAACCATAAAGGATAACATGTTCATAGTCAGATCGATAAACCAGGAAAAAGCAAAGGACACCGGTATCTGCAAAAGATACTGTATGGGAAAGCTCTTGCGAAGTAAAAGCATTTGAATAATAATCAGTAAAATACTCATATAGAGAGTAAACATACCAAGTGTTGGCTTAAACCCAAGACTTAATGTATATGGGATACTAGATATTGGTGATGTGCCAAGGCTTGCTTTTGTAATGAAACTTACACCAAATGAATTTATAAATAAACCTATAATAAATAGTGTATATCTCTTTAATATTTCTTGCCTGGTCATTGAAGGTCCACCGTGTCTGTCATATTGCAGCATATTTTATATAATACATTCATAAACTGTTCCCTTTAGACATTGCCCTTCATTCCATTGTTGCCCTGGATTTTGCCAACGCCATAAGTTTATTGATAGTTTTCCAGTTTCGCACCGTACTGGGTGTCTCCAGTTTTTGAAGACTATTTGCTAATTTCGATTTTCGAATACTCTGGCAAAACAAAAGATACATATCCCGGTTTTTTATTCTGAAATCATCCTTTTCATTTCTCAGACGATTAAGATATTCGATTTTTTCTTCATCAGGAACCTCTGTCAACAGGTTGACATACAGGCTCTCCCCTTCCGAATTCAAAGTCTCCGCCTTCATGATCTCCTCCTCGGAAAAAGGACAAACATTGATAAGCCTCTCCAATTCACAGGAGGTTCTCAGGATAACTGAAGCCGGGATCCCAAAGTTTCTTTCGATTTCATGCTCAACCTTCGTTCGCAACGTTATTTCCTGTTCATCTGACTCAAAGATGACATTTCCGCTTTGAATATATGTTTCAACTCGGACAAGGCCCATATCTTCAAAAACGCATTTCAGCTCTGCCATCTTGATCTTGTTCTTTCCACCCACATTAATGCCGCGGAGATAGGCAATGTAAACAGTCATATTCATTCAGCTCCAATTCTTCTTTATTATACCTTTCCGGCATCCTGATTCCTATCGTCAGACACTGTTTTAGAAAATGCTATAATATGGCCGTCCGGATCAAAACCATAGGCTACATAGTCTCCCCACGATCTGATGGCACCTTCACTTATCTCTGATCCTCCTGCTTTCAAAAGTTTATTGTAACAATCATCAGGACTATCCACACTTAGATATATTTCACAACGTGGGATTCCATTAGCACCTTGCGGGTGTGGTATATTACCTTCCAAAATCCTGACTATCCCGTCTTCCGGCATGATCCCTAATGTAGTATTAACAGATAGTCTGAACTCAGTCATTCCTGGAACATCCAATGAAGGCTCAATCTCCAACAGTTCTCTGTAAAAGCATTTGGATCTTTCCTGACTCTTTACATAGATAATGAACATTATCTTGCTCTCGTCTGAAATACGCATAACTCATGGCCTCCCTTTCAGATTGGTTATTTTAAGACATAAATGAAATAAAGCAGGGTCCCATTTTGTGGGAACCTGCCTGATCCTCTTGCTTCAGCGGGATACATTTTTTAGAATTAACCCTACTCCACACAGAATGAGAATTGCCGGCAAGACAAAACTCATATTCAGCCACATAAAGAGATTGCCCATCAGCATCATGCTGAAGGAAATCACAGAAACTGCCGTCAAAATAAATACCGGAATAAGTAACCCCCGATTTCGGCCACTGTAAAAATAAAGCTGAAACAGGCCGATGGCCACGGCTAATGGGTAAATGGGCCAGGTATAAGCCGAGTAATGCCAATTGGTAAACGTCTCAAAAAAGAAAAGCAAACCGATGGTTGTCAGAATGCCACCGGGAACCAGCAGCCCAGGATTATCCCGCCTAAAAAAATATCCCATCTCAAAGACCAGACCAACCCCTAACACAAATACCGGCCATAAACGTTCCATACTAAAAAATTTAAAATCAAATACGTTATTAGCCAATAAAAAAATCCCCATTGCAACGAGAATCGTTCCTAGAAAGCTCTCTCGTTTTGTCATTCCAATCCATCCTTCCCTCTGCCCTATCAATTTCTCTTTAAACAGTCTTTTACTTTATACGGATACAGGCCTTACTTTGTTTCACCCAAATGAAAGAAATTTAGCGTTTTTTCTTGCGAATCACTTAAAATTATAAGGCAGTCGCAATATAGAAATATGTTTACAATTAGTTTACTGATATTACTTACGCTTTCGGTCAGATTTCCGGCTTATAATACGAATGTAATAAGTGAACCGCTTAGCTTTAACAGAGAAGGTGATCCATTGCTTTCAGATCGTGAAATACTCCGTCTGTTAATCCATCGTCCTGAAAAAGGCCTGGAAAAATTGATGGACCAATACATGGGACTTGTTTATACCATTGTGGACGGGAAATTGTCCAGCGGGTGCAGCAAACAAGATATTGAAGAATGTGTCAGTGATATTTTTTATGAGATATATCGAACCGCCCATTCCATTGATTTAGAGAAAGGCTCTGTCAAATCGTATTTGGCCGTCCTTGCCAAAAGAAAAGCCATTAACATTTACAGAAAACACAAAAACAGTACAGATCAAGTATCGATGGATGAATTTGATCATGATTGGATGGCTTCCGATGCCAATGTGGAGGAAGCTGTGACGGGTAATGAAACAAGTGACAGGTTGATTGATGAAATCCAAGCCCTGGGCGATCCGGACAGCCAAATTATGATTCGTAAATACTATTTCGGACAAAGTACGAAGATTATTGCCAAGGCCCTCGGACTAAAAGAAAATACGGTTGATAAAAAAGTGTCCCGCGCCCTTGCGAAATTAAGACAGGCATTGGGAGGTGTGTTGTGATGGAAGATAAAATCATCACGGCCCTTGATCATCTGACAGTTGAACAAACGGAGCGACTGCTGGATGAAAATATCGGTATGAAAATAAACTCTGGAAAAACACGCCGGATCAAAGGGCTTGTTTATCAAAAGGCCGGGTTAAAGCGGCCAAGAACCTATCTTTTCAAAAAGCTGACGGCTTGCGCAGCAGTATTGGTCATTCTCCTCGCCTCCTTTTCTTTAGCAGGCTTTGACAACGTGGCCGCCGCCCTCGGCAAAATATTCAGTCTTATTCCCGGATACGGCATCGTAGAAAACAATGAAAGCATTGAATATATTTTGTCCCAGCCTGTATCCGCAGAAAATGAAAACATCAAATTTTCATTGAATAATGCCATCGCCACCAAAGACAGCATTACCGTCATGTTCACGCTGGAACGAAAAAATTATGACAATCAACAACTCCTTAAGGATAAACAAAAAGACCGGGAACAACTGCAAAGTGGCAGTTCGCCCAGTCAACCTAAAGTGGTGCTTTACGCAGGGCAGCGCAAGATTTCAGAATATAGGGGTTATACCGGAGGCGGCAGCAAAAGTTATATTTCAAATTTCGCCTATAAGCTTAAACCTGAAGAAATCAGCACAGACCAAACCTACACACTTGAATATACCGACTATGGCTTATCTCTTGAATTTAAACTCAAAAATTATGATTCTTACTATTCCCTTGAAGAGATTGGCACGACTGGATATCATAACGATATTTCCATTACCGCCGTTCCGACTTTTCTGGACGGGCAGGTTCAGGTTGATTTATATGCCATCAACAAAAGCGCTTATCGTCTGAATTCATTCTGCAAGGCAGACCAACCTTATCAGAATAATGATCTCCATCTTGAAACAGAGAGCGGCATCAAAAATTATACCCCACTTGAAGCCTACAGTGGTGTTAATGGAAAATTCTTATTTAACATCGATCCGGGTGATAAAAACTTCACGTTAAAAGTCCCGTATATTACGGTTCAAAGCGATGAAGAAAAAGCTATTGCTCTAAAGATACCGAAAGAAGGAGAAAAGGATACAGTCAATCAAAAAGTTGAATTTAAGGACTGCATCATGACCATCGTTGATGTGGAAAGAACCCCGCCCCAGTACCCAGGGGAATACGGCAACCTGAAAATGACCCTCCAATACGACAATAAATCCGAGAAGAAAATTATGCTTCATCCCGAATTCGTCAGAGCCGATTTTTGGGGAAATTCACAAAGTGGATCATGGTCGGCGGAAATGGATGAAAACGGAGTCTACACTACAATGTCCTATGCACTGGAAAAGAATGAAACCGACAAATTGAGATTAAAGGTATACAATCTCCATTATTGCCTGACTGACGAATATGTCCTGAATTTCAGCCGCTAAAATGAGCCTCTTCAGAAAGTGCTTTTTGATAAATCGACCAACTGTTCCGAAGACTGAGTAACCGCCTCTACTGCCGTCGAAATTTGAGACATCATTTCTACCTGAACCTTAGCCACCTCAGCAATTTGCTGAATCTGATCGGCAATGTTATCGACCGCCGATTTCATGTCACCGATCATCGTGGATACCCGTCCTGCTGATTCGTCACTTTGACCTGACAACTTTCTCATTTCATCCGCTACAATCGAAAAGCCTCTCCCCGCTTCCCCTGCTCTGGCTGCCTCAATCGCTGCATTTAAAGCCAGCAGATTGGATTGGGAAGAAACTCCCTGAATCGCCCCGATAATTGAACCGGCTTCATTAATATTACCTTTTGTTTTTTCGGAAAGCTGAGCAATACTTGACAAGAAATCAGATAATCCAACGGTTTTCTCAGATATTTCCTGAACACTGGCGCTGATCTCTTCCAAAGTAGAAAACATGCTTTCCGTTGCCTTATTGATCAGGACTTCACTTTCGATACTCTTAGCAATCGACAGCGTACCAATGACCTGACCGTCGTCATCCAGCAGGGGCATTCCCATTCCCCGAAAAGGAACCCCAAAGACTTCTTTCGGAACGCTCACATTCGTTCTCTTTTTATTGCGGATCACATCATACATCGGATCTTCTTTCGCAATCGGATCACCGCTTTTAACTTTTGCATTAATCATTTTTCCGGGATAATAAGCAATGCATTTTTCCGTATCCGTTAAATATAAGGCAATGTCCATTTCTTCCTGAAGTAGTTCTTTAACACAGGCTAAAAAATCTTCATACTCGTTCATTTTGCTAGAATCCATAGTCTATCTCCTTGTATCTTTTTTATTTTTATATTTTATTACGTTCTTTTCGGCAAATATTAAAAGGTGCTGCTCCAGACTGGTAAACGTCTGGAGCAGCGCTTTTTGGAGAGAAGGAAAGATTTATTTTAAAAAGAAGAGGTGTTGATTTAGAAATATCTATTTCTTGGCCTTGGACAGAGCATCGGCCAGGGCCGACTTGAAGGCATTGCTCGTTACGGTGGCACCGGAGACAGTGTCCACCGTAACACCATTGGAGTTGACGGCACTTTCCACCAGTGATGGGAGAGCCTTACCGCCAATTTGGGGTGTCTCGTTGTCGGTATAATTGATGGCTGTAATCTTGCCGTCCTTAATCGACACTTTTACGGTCACGGGACCATTGATACCATTGCTGCCGGAGCCGGTATATTCACCGTCATTATAGGAACCTCCGCCGCCTAGACCCGCCATTCCTGAGCCATCATTCTGGATCGATTCATCCGCTTCAGTACTCACGCGCTCGATTTTTCCGCTTTTAAACTTAAAGTCAGAATCAGCCAGGCGCTTGCCCAAAACGTAGGACAGACAATTGCACACACCGCCGAGATTTTGTCCGGGCATCACAAAATTGTAAGTGCCCGCGTAATAGTCTCCCACCATAATACCGGTATTGAACAACCCATCAATCGGTGTGTCGTCGTCCTGGCACACCTGCAGATACTCGTTGGTGCGCAGGCCGCCCGTAACGCACAGGAAGGTCATAGCACTCGAGCCGAAGTGGGTTCGGGTAGCGTAAAAGGGTGGAGTCTTGATAGGATGGAGAGCGGACGGTGCCACATGATATTCCTCATCACGGCCCTGGTCCGCATACTTCGTATAATTACTGATAGACTCAATGGCATTGGCACGGGCTTCACCCTTGAATCCCATCAGATCCACCAGTTCTTCAATCGTGTTGGCCTTCCAATACGTACCGGCTTTGACGCTGGCCTCCCAGCTTTCGATCGTCTGCTCCGGCGTGGAACCTTTAATGCCATTTTCGCTGTTTACGGAGCAGCCAAAAGTCTCCCACTCATCCTGGATATAGGCGTAACGGGAATCCCACACCGAGTAGGAAATATGATCGGGGAGCTGGAGCATGGCGATCGCGCCGTAAGAGAAGTTCGTCACCTCATTATGATAGCGCTTGCCGTCGCTGGTGAGATTGATGCCCCAGAAGTTGTCAATTGAGTTAACCGTAGGGCCCTGGGCGCCGCAGTTGATCATAGGAGCGTTAGGATACGTCTTCTGCCAGCCGGCCCCGGCCCAAAGCCCCATCTTGTGGCCATCGCCCGCATACAAACCGTTGAAAGCCAGCTCAACGTCGTAGTTGACCTTCGTGGTATCTATGCTGTTCTTATAGCGCTCCCACGCCCAAGGGGAATATTTGGCCATCATGTCGGGATCCTTGGAAAAGTCACCCGTAGCCAAAACGACGGCCTTTTTCGCCTTATATTTTACATATTGGCCGGTCTTAAGATCCTGGGCCACAAGGCCGGAAACGCGGCCGGTGTTGTCGTCGTCGCGGATCAGGTACAGGGCGCGGGTCTCAAAGTCGATAGTTCCGCCCATCTCCTTAAAGATATCTGCGTAGGCCTGTGCGCATAACGGCGCACCAAAAAGCATTCCGAAAGGCATTTCCGCGTTATAGAAGCTGTGTGACCCCGGTGGAACGGTCAGAATACCGTCCGGATCAACATAGCCAGGTTCCAGGCAAACCTTCAAACCCTTTGAGGCCATTTTATCGATCATCCAGTCCATGGCTTTACCAGAGTTGTTGATCCAAGTTGACCATTTGCGCTCGTCGATGTAGCAGGAAGCAGAATGCTTTTCCACCTTGGCGGCATGGCGACCGGACTCGGTGTCGGGGCTGTAGTCGATCCCCAGTTCCTTCTGCTTCTTTGAACCGATAGCATGATTTGATCCGCCGCGGCTGATGGCGCGCTTACCGGCTGAAATAACATGGACCCCCGCACCGCTCTCCTTGGCGGAAACGGCGGTGCACAAGCCGGACATGCCGGAACCGACGATAATGATATCCTGGTAGACAGTCTTTTTGATCTTGTCATCCGCAATCGGGTATTCCTCCGGCATTACTTCAAACTTCCACTTCATTTTCTGGTAAGTATCAGCGGAAAGTATGATGCCGTCTGCATTGGCGGCAGTCTGAGGCGCAGCGGAAGCTTCCGACCCGTAGGCACCCAGACCCATGGCAGCGATACCCACAGCACCTGCGGCCGTACCCTTCAGGAAGTCACGGCGGGAAAACTTTTTGTCCATATCCCTTTTGCTCTCCTTTTAACTTTTCATTTTTCTACCCGGGGAGAAAATTCATCGATGTTTTAAGTTATATATATCACAAGCAAATTCAGGAAAAAAGCAGCAAAAAGCGTCGCTGAGCAACCACAAGTTGCGCAGCGACGCTTTTTAGGGACAAAACGGAATTATTCTCTTCCGCCGGACTGTGTCAGAGCGTCACGCAGGGCCAGGCAAGCGCGGCGGCGCCTTTTATCCCGCCCGGTCCTTTCGTTGATAGCACAGTAGAAGTCATCACGATCATTGGGACCATGATAAGGTATGAACACAATGCCTTCCATGGGCTGAAGAACAGATAGCGCCGGTACAGGAAAAACGCCTTTGTCCTCACGTACAAGATTAAAGGCCAGCAGAATATCGTTGACCATGTAGTCGGGCTTCGGGCAGTTTTTTTCCAGCCAAAATAATTCCTCGTAGCCGTTCATGTAGTAGATCCGGGGAACATGGGCCAGATCGTTTTGCCTAAAAAAACGCTTCCCTGCCAAAGCATTCTTTTGATTTACACCGATCAGCATCGGAGAGGTAGCTACCAGCCGTCCCTCGTCAATTCCCGAATCAAAGCGCAGGAGGGAAACCGCGATGTCTACCACACCGCTTTCGAACAACGTATGGCACTGAGCGTCCAAACAACTGATCACATCCACCTTCATCCAGCTTGTATGTTCATTCAGGAAGCGGTTAAGTACATTCCAAAAATAATGCTGGGTGGTAAACGGGAAACAAAGGCGCAAACGGCAAATCTCATTGGCCTCAAGCATTTCCTTGTGCAGCGCGTCGAAATCCCGCACCAGCGTATCCACGCGGCTTAAAAAGCGGTGCCCGCGCTCGTTCAAAACTATGCCATTATGGGTACGAATAAACAGCGGCTGGCCCAATTCGGCTTCCAACTGGGTCAGGGCTTTACTTATCGCCTGGCGGCTGACGAACAGCGCTTCTGCGGCATCCTTTACCTTGCCGTATTGTGCCACCGCTGCGAGATAACGTAGCTGTTGGATCTCCATAAGCATGTACTTCCGTTCACTTTTTCTTCCATTTTATCATACTGCCCGGAGGCAAACAATATCCATTCTCAAGGAAAAAGTGGACCAGGACAACTTTCAGTGACTCAAATTCCAAATAAATCAACCGCTTGTTTCATTTTAGCGACGATATCCACACTAAAAGGGCAGTTTTTCATACACTGAG
>JAEWCM010000110.1 GCA_023390635.1 Bacillota bacterium | reverse complement strand
GCTAAAAAGCAAGGAGCTAAAAGAACACAGGCCGCTTAGCTCCTTGCTTTATTCCGAATGCCATTCCCAATTGTGCAATTTTACAGCTGTGGCTGTTTAAAACCTTACTTTTGGGACACCCTCTTTTATGACCTATAAACAATTACATAGATTCAGCGGACTTTTTATCCGTCAATTGCATACCACACAAACACAAAAAATCTCTTGTACTCATGCACAAGAGATTTTTTATCATTGCTTCTTATTCAGCTACAGTCACCACTTGTTTACCTTTATAATATCCGCAGGAAGGGCAGACATGATGAGGTAAAGTTGGTTTATGGCATTGGGGGCACTCAATGTGGTTAGGCGCTGTTAATTTCCACATAGCCCGACGTTTACGCACTCTGGATTTTGATTGACGATGTTGGCCGACACCCATAATTACACCCCCTTTAGTCTCTAATCATTCAGTGAAAAATTACTCCTCAGCGCTCCATTGGGTTAATTTAGCGAAGCGAGGATCAATATCGTCCTCAGCACAAGCGCATTGCTGGAGGTTGAGGTTTTTTCCGCATTTTGGGCATAGTCCCCGGCACTCATTGGAACATAAGAATTTCATCGGCAGCGCAAGAATTATCTGTTCAGTAATCCGCTCTGTGATTTCAATTTCCTCTCCTTCAAAAAGGAAACAATCCTCTTGCTGTTCCGTTGTAGCTCGTGAAGCTGGCACCCACTCATCCTCAAAAGTCAGTTCAATGGGATAGGGAAAGCCCTCCAAACACCGACTACAAACTGCAGCCAGATTGGTATGAATTTTCCCCTGTACCAGAAGGGATTTTCCCGTATTGCTCACTTGGAGCTGAACATGTACAGGCTCTTTGTAGGCCAGGATATCCGGTCCTATTTGAAAAGATAGAAACTTTTCCTCTAGATCATAATGTGCAGTTTCCACTTCATTGCGGTTAACCTTGGCTACATTAATTTTCACATGATCACCTCAATACACGAATTATATTATAGTTTGCACGAATTTTATTGTCAAGTAAAATACATTTACAAACCTATTCACAGACACGTTGAACATATTTATCTGCTTCTCGATAACTAAATATACATGCGTACAAGTTCTGCCGTTTCCATGGCAATCATTAATTCCTCATTCGTCGGCACCACCAGCACTCGACAATTCGACCCTAGAGCGGAAATATCAACTTCCTCTCCATTTATCTTATTTTTTTCCGGATCAATTTGTACTCCGATATAGTCCAACTTGTCGCAAACCATTTCTCTAATTAAGGAAGAATTCTCCCCTAACCCTGCTGTAAATATGAGACCGTCCACTCCATTTAAGATCGCGGCATATGAGCCGATATACTTCTTTACGTCATGGGTAAAAATATCTAAGGCTAATTGGGCACGATAATTACCTCTCGCTGCGGCAGATTGAATATCGCGGAAATCGCTGGAGATTCCAGATACACCAAGTACTCCACATTTTTTATTCAGAAAATCATTAATCTCATCCTGGTTCATATTCTCTTTTCCCATGATAAAACTGACGATTGCCGGATCTAAATCTCCGGAGCGAGTTCCCATCATCAAGCCTTCTAAAGGTGTAAAGCCCATAGAAGTTTCAATCGACCGTCCGTTCTTGATAGCTGTAATAGATGCCCCATTCCCTAAATGACAGCTGATTAATTTCAGGCTTTCCAGCGGACGTTTCATCAACTTAGCTGCCCGCTGACTCACATATTTATGAGAGGTACCGTGAAAACCGTAACGGCGGATCTTATATTTCTCATACAACTCATACGGTAATCCGTACAAATAGGCATGAGGGGGCATGCTCTGGTGAAAAGCCGTATCAAAAACCACTACCTGCAACGTTCCGGGTAAAGCATGACGGCATGCCTCAATTCCTGCAATATTCGGCGGGGCGTGCAGAGGCGCAATTTCAATGGTCTCATTTAATTTCTTCACCACATCTTCGGTAACAATCACCGATTGAGAGAATTTTTCTCCTCCATGCACAACCCGATGCCCAATGGCCGATATTTCTTCAAAACTGTGAATAGCACCCCAATCAGGATGAACTAAAATTTCCAATACTAAGCGAGCCGCCACTTCGTGGTTTGGTATCTCGGCTGTAAAAACTTCCTTCTCTCCATTTTGCAACCGATGAGTCAGGATCGATCCCGGTAATCCGATTCTCTCCACTAAACCTTTTGCCATCACATGATTCGTACGCATATCTAAAAGTTGATATTTCAAAGATGAACTGCCACAATTGATTACCAAGATGTTCAACGATAGTCCTCCCTAATTCTTATATCATAAAAACTTTACAAGAAATTATCTTGTTATGTAAATATCTCTTTAATTTCTTCAATTTTCTCCTGGGCCGAATCAAATCCGATCTTAATGACCTCTTCCGCCCGGTCCAGTTGATAAGTCCCCACCTGGCCCACATCTGGCTGGAGAAGATAATCGGCATCATGACAATGATACCGGAATACTTCCTCTTCCAATATTTCTACCGTGCGCAACAGCACATCTTTAGCTGAAGTCACCTTAGTCATGCTTTCCTTTTTCACATCAACAGCCAGAATTTTGTCCGCGCCCATCTCCCGCGCTACATGAATAGGTAATCTACTGATCACCGCTCCGTCCACCAGCAGCCTGTCCCGATAACGGTAAGGCTTGAAAAAGCCCGGAATAGAAATACTGGCTCTTACTGCTTCAGCTACATTTCCTTCCCGAAAAATCACCAGTTCTCCCCGCTCAATATCGGTAGCAACTACGGCCAAAGGAATGGGCAAATCGGCAAAATCCGCATTCTTGGTCAAAAGACGCACCACTTCCAGGAATTTATCTCCTTTAACCAACCCTTCTCTGGAAGGAGCAATGTCTATCAGACGTTTGCTGAAACCGGGATAGGTAAAAAGCTGGGCCAGTTGAGTCATGTCCTGTCCGCTGGCATAAAGAGCAGCAGCAATTGCACCTGCACTGCAGCCAACTACAAAATCAGCATGAATATTTGCCTGCTCCAGAACCTGAAGTACACCGATATGAGCATATCCCCGCGCTCCACCGGCCCCCAGGACCAAACCAATCTTCCCTGCCATCTCTGGCCCCCTTCTCCATCTGATAATTTGAGGAATAAAGATAATTTTCAATATACTCATTATTTTTTATACTTATCTCATTATACATCTTTTTTGAATATATCCAACTCCATAATCTCCCGCTTCTAAAAAATCCATTCTTCCCATATATTTCTCTGGAAGGGAGGAAGGCAAAATGCGGCAGGCCCTGCGTTTCTTTCTTTTGGCTATTTTAGCCGCAGGAATGTTCGTTTATCCTCAGGACGTTGTCACTTCTGCTTTGAGCGGAATAGAACTTTGGTGGCGGTATGTGCTTCCTGCCCTTTTCCCCTTTTTGATTTTATCCGAGCTTTTAATGGGGGGAGGCTTTGTTCATTTTCTGGGGGCACTTTTGGAACCTTTGATGCGTCCCCTTTTTCGCCTTCCAGGCAATACCTCTTTTGTGGTTGCCATGGGATATACCTCCGGCTTTCCCATGGGGGCTATACTTACCGCCCGGCTCCGGCAGGAGGGACAATTAACCCGTGATGAAGGGGAAAGACTATTAGCTTTTACCAACAATCCCAGCCCCGGTTTTATTTTTGGAGCAGTATCCTCAGGTATGCTAGGCCGGCCGGATCTGGGGATTTTTCTGGCCGCTTCCGTTTATCTGGCTAATCTTACGATGGGGTTACTGGCTCGCTTTCTTCCATCTTCCTCACCCACCCGCAGTACTTCGTCATTTTCTTTCCGCCAAGCCTGGCTCCAGATGACACAAGCCCAGGCGGCCGAGCAACGTTCATTTGGGCGTCTTTTAAGTGATGCTATCCGCCAAAGCATCAACACTGTGTTGGCTGTCGGAGGCTTCATCATCTTCTTTGCCGTCATTATCCGCCTCCTTATTCTTTATCATTTTCCTACTCTCTTAGCCGCCGTGGCCCGTCCCTTGCTCGGATCGGCGTTTTCTGTCCAGGAAGTGGAGGCCTTAATCAATGGCTTGATGGAAATGACCCTGGGCTGCCAGAGCGTCATCGCCGCTTTCTCTCAATTAAATACCCAATTTATTATCATTGCGGTCCTTATGGGGTGGGGAGGATTATCCGTCTTCGCTCAAGTGGCAGGATTTATCAGCAGTACAGATTTGCGCTTTTCCCGCTTTTTCCTAGCCAGAATTCTCCATGCCTTCCTTGCTTTTTTATACAGTAAAATCTTTCTTGCCCTTTCCAATCAGTCAATTATCACCTTTGCTCCCACTCCCTCTCCAGCAGATATTACTGTCCTCCCTTCCTGGCTAAGCACGTTTCAGCTCAGTTCCTTATTTTTTCTTTTTATCCTTTGCACATTCACCCTCATACGCTTTCTTCTTCACTCATTCCATCATCGTTGAAAAAATAAAATATTGATTTCCTAATAGCAAAAAAGATACTTGACCTCTGCCAAGTATCTTTTTATTTTTGGTTCTAAAGTTTTTATTCCTTAGAGTTATCTTTCTTGCTCTGACCTTCTTTTTTACTGCCCGCTTCCATTTTCGGTTCTCTGTCGTCCCTCTTAACCATAGTACGCAATTCTTCCCGGTTGCGGCGCACCGACTCCATCTGCTCTGCCAATTTCTTTTCAATAAATTGGAGCACTTCGTCACTGTATTGAACCGTACCAATTTTTACATCACGGGAAAAGGTTTGAGCCTGCTTGGCAATATCTTCGGCATATTCCTGGGCTTTGGACACAATCGCATCCTCTTCGGCCAGCTTCTCCGCATATTGCTTTGCCCTTTCCATCATTTTCTGAGCTTCCGCCTGGGCTTCCTCCACGATGCGTTGTCTCTCTTCCATAATCCATTGGGCATTCCTTATTTCTTCCGGTAACGAAGATCGAATCTTGTCCAACAACGCAAAAATTGCCGAATCGTCAACCAGTACTTTGCCCGTCATTGGCACTTTAGTTCCCCTGTCCACAATCTCTTCAAGTTCTTCTATTAATCCTAAAATCTGGTTGTCCATTTTATTCCGCTCCCCCCTAAGTATCCGAATATTGTAAATACCAAATCTTGCTGTCTCCATATAAACCCCATTTGCGCAATTCAAAAGGAGCACAGGGGACAATCTCTTCATCCTTTCCTGTCTCAGCCACAATGACTCCTAATCCGGCAAGCCGGCATGGAGAGCTTAAAGCCTGAAGAGCCTTGTCCACCAAGCCGAGACGATAAGGCGGGTCAAGAAAAATCAAATCAAATCTTTCCGGCATATATTTTTCCAAATATGTGAAAGCATCCGACTTAACCAGGTGAACGCGTTCACTGATACCCATATTCTCCGTATTCTCGCTGATTACCTGCTGAGCCGACCTGTTTTTTTCTACCAGCACTGCCTGTGTCGCACCACGGGAAAGTGCTTCAAAAGCTAAATTCCCTGTACCGGAAAAAAGATCCAATACCTTTGCCCCCACAACCTTTTCTCCTAGTACATTGAAAACTGCTCCTTTTACCTTATCGGCAGTGGGTCGGGTGTTCATGCCCGGCACCGGCTTTACTCTTCTTCCTTTGAATTCACCGGCAATAATACGCATAATGCCTCCATCATTTATTATAATCGA
>JAEWCM010000101.1 GCA_023390635.1 Bacillota bacterium | reverse complement strand
AGGAAAGGCAGATCAAACTTCTTCGGCAGTATACAGACGGCAGCAACGACCGGCCCCGCCAGCGGCCCTCTGCCAGCCTCGTCTATACCTCCAATCAAGGTAAATCCTTCTTTCCTCAGCCGGCTCTCTTCAGAAAGAAGCCGGTTGATTCTGGTTTGTTCTTCCTCCTGTGCTTTTTTTAATTTTTCATATTTTACACCGAGAACTCGTACACCTTGACGAGAATCTGTCACACATTCATAAATGAACTGATCGGTGGGATTTTGCTGTAATTGCTCTCCAATTTGCCGAATTGTCATGGTTGCAGTCAAAGACAATCTACTCTCTCCTTATCGTCTCATGTCCCTAATTTAATATATATGCGAAGTATCCTCTGCTCCTCAAACTAACTTCATCTTAGAAACGGTCCAGGGTTATTTTTCCTAGTTTACCGGCGCGAAACTCCCGTAAAATAATCTGAGCGGCCTTTAAAGTATCTACTCTTCCACCCTGGATCAGACACCCCCGTTTTTTTCCGATTAATTCAAGGGAAGGTACTTCCTCCGCTCCATCACTGTATTGTATCAGCTGCTCGGGATAATAAGTACTCAGCCATTCCAACACCCATGTGGCCAGGTTCTCCTGATCAAATACTTTATCTTTAATTGTTCCGATAGACGCTAACTTTCTTCCAATTTCCTGATCCTCAAATTTCGGCCATAGCATGCCTGGTGTATCCAAAAGTTCAACCCGCTCATGAATGCGGATCCATTGATTACCTCGTGTCACTCCCGGCTTATTGCCGGTTTTGGCCTGTGCTCCCCCAGTCAGCTGATTGATTAAAGAAGACTTACCTATATTAGGAATACCCACGACCATTACACGCATCGGTCGGGGGCGAATTCCTTTAGCAGACCACTGAGCCCTTTGCCCGGCCACCATTGACTCAAGCTGGGGAACAATCTTTTTCACTCCCGCTCCGCTGGCTGCACTAACCGCTAACACCGGACTATCCTTTTTCAGTCGCAGCACCCACTGTTCTGTCCACTTCGGATCAGCCAAATCCCCTTTATTAAGAAGAAGCAGCTTTTGCTTTTTTCCCAAAAGATCTTTAAGCAAAGGATTGCGGCTGCTTACTGGCAGCCGCGCATCTCCCAGCTCAATCACTACATCAATCCAACGCAATTGCTCGGACAACAAACGTTTAGCTTTTGCCATATGCCCGGGGAACCATTGAATATCCAATTTCGCCAAACCCCATCTCTATTCGGTACATTGAAGACCATTATTGTAACAGCTATGTTAGTACTATTATAGTATATTAACTGTGCCTGACCATACCTTTTTATAATTGCTTTATATGATTAAAAGGAAAATAAATCATCCACGCTTTCCCTAAAATATAATCTTTAGGAAGCAGGCCCCAATCCCTTGAATCTTCACTTTCATTACGGTTATCACCCAAAACAAACACTTTCCCTTCCGGAATCTTTTCCGGACCAAAAGGAGGATAATCTCCCGGCTTTAAATAAGGCTCTTGGATTGTCTTTCCATTTATCAGTACCATGTTATCCTTTACTTCAATGGTTTCCCCTTCACACCCTAAAACTCTTTTAACAAAAATTCGGCTCGGATCTTTCGGATATGCAAACACAATCATATCACCGCGCACTGGAGAAGCAGAGGCATAAGCCATCTTATTAGCTAAAATCCTATCCCCCGGAACAAGGGTGGGTTCCATTGAATTGGAAGGAATAATATAGGGCTGTAAGACATAGATCCGCACCACAGCCACTACAATAGCAATTCCCGCCAAGATACCGATAATGGCAAGCTGTTTCTTTTGCCTTGTATTCATCAACATACTCTCCTCTCATACTCATTTAAGCTTTAGTATGAGCAACCGTTCGGAGAAGCATACTTCAAAGGTAAAGAAAACTTGGCTTGCGCCAAGCTTTGCGAATTTGTACTTGATCATATTCCAAATAAAAAAAGCCGGATTGCTCCGACTTTTTTCCTCTTAGCGGCGACGTTCGCGAATACGTGCTGCTTTACCGGATAATCCGCGCAAATAGTACAACTTCGCCCGGCGTACAACACCGTAACGGACCACTTCGATTTTCTCAATTCGAGGAGAATGGAGAGGAAACGTTCTTTCCACACCAACTCCATAAGTTACACGGCGTACAGTGAAGGTCTCGCGTAAACCGCCGCCCTTCATCTTGATAACAACACCTTCAAACATCTGGATACGTTCCCGTGTACCTTCAACAACTTTCACATGTACACGCACCGTATCTCCAGGACGGAAGTGAGGAAGATCTTTCTTCATTTGTTCTTCTTCAATCATTTGAATATAATCCATAATTATAATTCCCCCCTTCCTTGCCTAGATGATCATGAACTGCCTAAACCAGTCAGAGGACCATCCGTGATCACACCCAACTATATTAGCATAAAACCTTTTTCTATGCAAGAATGAATGATTGCTAATTAAGTAAATTAGTATTCGACATAAACTGATAAAAAAATTAAGTCTTCATCAGTATAATTTAAGTAAACATTTAATCGAATCAATATTTATGAATATCTAAATGTTAGCTCCGTAGTGAAACCAGTGACGGAAAAGCCTGACATATTATGTATAGGAGGCTTAGTTCATGACAAAATCAAAAAAACTACTAAACATCAGCAGTACAGTAAACGTTGGTATCGTTCTTACTATCATTGGAGTCGTGTTTCTGATCGCCGCCATAGTGCTGTTTTTTAATTTTGGGCTTGCTCCAGAGAAAAACCTGAAGAATGAGGAGAATCCCCCCCTCACTGCGATTGCCAAGCCGGTTTATCCGGATCGGACCGACTATCATAGCGGCGGTAGCCAGGTAGTGAAACAAAGTTTGGATAAGGACTTTCTTAATGCCTTGCAAAACTTCCTATGGGCCTCTTCTGCAAAAGTTCTCGCCACTGAATCCTCTGATCCCAATCAGCTGTATTCTCCCATTAGTCTCTATATGGCTTTAGCTATGGCAGCTGACGGATCTAAGAACAATACACAAATGGAAATACTTAAAGCATTATCAATGGATGATCTGAATATGTCTTTTGTGAACGAGCAGACTCACCAGCTTTTCAAAAATCTTTACTTTAATAATGAGATTGGAAATCTGAAAATTGCCAATTCCTTGTGGCTCAGTCAGGACCATCATTTTAATCAGTCTTTTCTGCAAAAAATGTCGGAAGATTACTACGCTTATGTCTATCATGCAGATTTTAAAACGGAAAAGACCTCCGCCCAAATCAATCAATGGATTGCCGATCATACGAGCGGAAGACTGGGGACAGAAGGCAGCAAGCTTGCCGTCGACTCTAAAACGATGATGGCCTTAATCAACACCACCTATTTTCATGACGAATGGATGAGCCGATTCCCGTCCGAAGACACCAAGGAAGATCAATTCTATTTGGAAGATGGGAGCACCGTCAAAGGTCTGTTTATGAATTTGACGGTGCAGGCTGATTTCATTCAGGATGACCGGTACAGCGCAGCAAGTCTTCGATTTAAAAACGGCGGTGAAATGACCTTCATTCTGCCGGATGAAGGTATCTCGCCATATGAATTAGCAGCAGACTCCCAACTGCTGACCGCTATGTTCAGTCCTGCCCGGCAAAAAGCAATCACTGACGGAGAAGTAATTTTTAAGGTTCCGCGTTTTCAATATAATAACAGTGAACCAGGTTTAAAAGAAGTGCTTACGGATATGGGGCTCAGTACCTCTTTCACTACCGGTGCGGACTTTTCCGGTTTTTCCAAAACAAAACCCCTCTTTATATCAGACATCCTCCAGCATACCTATCTATCAATTGACGAAAAAGGATGCGAGGCAGCAGCTTATACTGCTATAACATTACCCACCTATGGCGGCCCTCAGTCTCATAAGAAAAGCTTTGAACTGACTCTGAACAGATCCTTTATTTTCGTCATTACTCAAGACGGTGGAAATCTGGAGGAGGGAAGTCAAGCGGGGACGATTCCCTTATTTATCGGTATCGTCAACAACCCTTTTAAAGGATCCTGAATCAATATAGACAAAAAGGGAGGAATTGATCGCCATAGCATCACCCTCCCTTTCCCCTTATTTATTCCTTTCTATACTATGAAATACAGAGGATTACTTTATGAACAAGACAATTATAGTGACCCTTATAACTGTTTCCATACTCTCCATCGCTTTCTCTATGAAAGATCACTCCTCTATTGAGTTTCCTCAAAATACGGATTTCCGCCTCAGCAGCCATATAAGCAATAGTACGCTAAACGCAGGCGACTTAATAGTGATCGATTCAGAAATAGAGAATCGAACCATACGCCAATTTAAGATTAGCTATGGTGCTGCCGATAATGGTGCAAGTGGCCTGATTCATATCTCAATCAAACCCACTAATAACGATGAATATACCATAACCAATCCTATTTTGAATTTAACAGTTCTCAGGCCCAAACAAAAACTAACCGATCAGCAAAGCTTCCGGTTAGTCGATACTGGAATTTATAAAATACATATTACTACAAATTTTTATATTGAAGATCCTCATAGCAAGAAAAGGAAAACTTATAAAATTGAACTCGAGCCTGTTACTATCCAAGTAAAATAAAACTCTCCTTAATGCCCGCGCAACCGATCAAGGATAATGGAAACAGCCGAACGGACGGACAGGTGATTATATTCTCCAGTACCATAAATGGGTGCTAAAATAGCGTCAGCTTTTTCCATTTCTTCTTTAATAATCCCCCATCCTGTACCAAAAAGCAGCAAAACGGGCGGTTCCCCTTGTCTATCCAGCTTTTGTCTCAAATCACCATAATTGATCGTATTGGGATAAGTCCGTGCATCAGTAGCCACTTTGAAAGCTGCAGCCTTTTCTTCCTCCTCAATCTCCCGCAACACCTCTTCGAGGGAAGAAACCAGGCGCACATTGGCAAAGGCTTCCTGGCGGTTAGGATTATACTCTGCGCCAAAACCCTCCTGCCAGTAGCCCATGATTCTGCGGGCCAAGTCCTGCTGGGCCGGAGCAGGATGCACAATGTAATAGCGCTTAACGCCAAATGTCGTACACGCTCGGGCAATGTCATGCAGATCCAGATTTGTGATCGAAGTGGCTACCGTTTCCATATTCTTGTTATAGACCGGAGCATGAATTAAAGCTAAGTAAAGTTCTCCCACCCTTTATCCCTCCAAATTTTCCTATTCAGTGACTGAATCAGACTTTTCTCTCTGACTTCGCCGGCTATGTCTTTTTTTCTTCTCTGGGGGCTTCAAGTGGGCCCACCGCCCCCGCCAAACGCCAAACTGAGCATATTCTTCCGCCAATTCTTCCAGCAATTCATAATCTTCCTGTTTGATCTCATAGTTTAAAAACAGATCAGGACGGCGCAATCCTGTCCTTTTCAGAGCTTCTTTTTTCCGCCAGCGCTCAATTTTAGCATGATGTCCGGATAATAATATCTCCGGTACCTCTTGTCCGGCAAACTCGTGAGGGCGTGTATACTGAGGATATTCAAGTAACCCTTGGCTATGTGAGTCTTCTGCTGCGGATAAACTTTCTCCCAATACTCCCGGAAGCAAGCGCGCCGTGGCATCGATCATCACCATAGCCGCTAATTCTCCTCCAGTCAGGACAAAATCTCCCAAGGAAACTTCCACATCAGCCAAGCTGCGAATGCGCTCATCAAATCCCTCATAATGGCCGCAAAGAAAAATAAGCTCATCATATGTACTCCACTCTCTGGCCATTTCCTGCTTGAACACTTCACCTTGGGGGGAAAGAAGTACAATTTTCCGCTGTCCCTGAGCTGGAGGCAAATCCTCAATTGCCCGAAACAAAGGTTCAGGCTTTAAAACCATACCTGCTCCCCCTCCATAGGGGATATCATCAACATTTTTATGCTTGGAAAAAGCATAATTGCGAAAATCGATCAGTTTTATTTCCAATAAATTAGCATCTTGGGCCCGCCTTAAAATGCTTTCCTGCACAGGAGCAAACATTCCGGGAAAAAGGGTAAAAACTGTAAAGTGCATCATGAGAAATCATCCTCCAATAATCCTGGTGGTAAGACAACTTCCATGCGTTTATTGGGTACATCAACTTTTTTTACTACGCTTTTTAAAGCAGGAATGCAGATCTCTCCCTTTTTCCCATTCACCAGATAGACATCATTAGCCCCTGTTTCCAGTACACTTGTCAGCGTTCCCAAATGGGTCTCTCCTTCATAGACGGCCATGCCTTCCAACTCAAAATGATACCATTCACCTTCAGGCAAAGGTTGAACCTCCGATGGATCAATATGAATCTCCCAGCCCCGGTATTTCTCCACATCTTCAATGCTTGATATCCCATCCAGAGAAAGATAAACCATCCCTGATTGAACTCTGGCACCAATGACAGAAAACAACCTACTTTGCCCGCCCTTCATCAGAGTCACTTGAGATAATTTTTTAAAGCGGGAAGGATCATGGGTCAACGGATACACCCTTAGTTCACCTTTTATACCATGAGGCTTAACTATCTCTCCTATGACAACCGTTTTCATTCTTCCACGTCCTTCCCCAAAACGTTAAAAAGGGCTCGATGCCCTTCTCAACTTCATTGATCGATGTCTACATGCACACGGCGTCCGTCTTTGACAGCAGCCGCTTTCACAAGCGTACGCATAGCGTTGGCAATCTTACCCTGTTTTCCAATCACCTTTCCCATGTCCTCCGGTGCAACCGTCAACTGAAGGTGAACGGTTTTATCGGTTTCCGTCTGGGTCACGG